>JABMQJ010000001.1 GCA_013203315.1 Candidatus Omnitrophota bacterium
AGAAGCCATTTCCGCTTTTAAAGTGGCCGCGACCTCTTCTTTTTTGGACTGCTCAAGCAAACTTAGTTTGCTTTTAAGACTTGCTATTGTGTCATCTTTGGATTCTCTGAGTGTTTCAATTTGGTCATTTAACTTTACAATTTCATCTTTCTTGGATTTTTCTAAGTTTACAAGTTCGAGCTCAAGAGATTTTACGGTTTCCTTAATTTGTTCACGCTCTTTTATGCGTCTGTCCGATCCCTCAAGCAGGGTTTCATGGAACGCTTTGGATTCCTCAAGCTCTCTAATATTTTGCTCAAGAATGCTCTCCCTACCTTTTAAAGAATTCATTTCCGTTTTTAAAGTGGCTTCGATTTCTGATTTTTTGGACCGTGACATGGCCAGCTCCCTTTTGAGTTCGGCAAGATCATCCTTGTATTTTCTGTAGGCCTTTGATTGTTTAATTTCTTTCTGAAGTGCCGCTTTTTGGGATTCTTTAGCCTCTTCCAGTTCTTCGATTTGCGCCTCCAGCTCCTTCTCTCTATCTTTTGAATAAGCGATCTCGGCATTTAAAGTAGTTTCTATTTTCGATTTTTCAGCCTGTAACGAAGCCACCTTTTCATCAAGCCTTGCAGCAGCCGCAACATCTCTCTGGAGCCCCTCTGAGCGCTTTAGTTCTTTTTCAAGAGCATCTCCCGCGGTTCTTCTGGCCCTCTCAAGCTCTTTTATTTTTTCTTCCAATCCGCTTCCTTTTGCTTTCAAAGAAGCGATCTCGGCGCTTAAGTCGGACTCCGTCTTTGATTTTTGGGCTTGTAATGAGGTCAATTTTTTCTCGAGTGTGGCAGCAGCTTTCTTGGTATCCCTTATCTCTTTGGAGGGAGGAATGCTTTCACGCTTTGGCTGTCTGGACTTTTTACGCGATAGGCCAATCTTCACCGAATCTCCGGTCTCAATCTCCGTAATTTTATTTACAATTGAGACCTCCGACATTTCTTCCATTGTTGTCTTTACGGAGCCGGTGGCTATGGGTTCGGAGCCCCTATAAACCTCTACAATATCTCCTTCTTTGGCCTCTTTTTGTCCTAAATTTATAAAGATAAAATCTTCCGCACTGTTTACATAAAGAATGGTGCCTTCTTTTTCCCGCGCTTGGAGTTTTCCGAAAAATTCGCCCGACGCGGCAATAATAGATAGGGATATTGCTAAAATTGTAAAAATACGGATTATTTTATTTTTTTTCACCGTTAAAAACCTGGCCGCCTTCTGCCTCTATTTCTTAATTAAAACTTTGTACCCTTTTTTTACCTTGCGAATATTATAGCCGCTTTCCATTTCATCAACGAATGCAGCTGATACCCTGTAGCGCAAATTGATGATTCTGGCCTCTGCGATTGCTTTATCATCTTTTAGGATTATACAACGGTCCTCTTCTCTTACATTATCGTTTAGCCCTAAATTAATAACTATAAGATTAAACCTTCTGTCAACAGATAGGATTTTGCCCTGTTTACCCGCCAGAAAAGAAAGCTGTTCTTCTGCAACCTTTTCTCGTTCCAGCTTCATATTCGCCTCTATCGTCTTCTTTTCGATTTTCTTTGGTTCCGGTATGACTTCTTCATCTTTTGTTGCTACAACGATTGGTTCTAATTCAACATTCCTACCGCTTCTTACAAGTACTATGTTATACAAAACTTTTTCCAAAAATTTCCTTACTTTTCTGTTTCGCTCGGTATTTATGGCGTCTCTTAAATGCTCTATAAGGGGCCTCTCTTCCAGCTGCGCTATCTTCTCTGCTAACACCATGTTTTCTTCTTTTAAGGCCTCAAATTCTACGGAATATTCATGTTTCAGCTTCTGGTTCTCTTCTTCGAGAAGCGTCAACATTGCTGCTTTTTCCATGATCTCTTCCCGCACAT
Organism: Candidatus Omnitrophota bacterium; assembly: GCA_013203315.1. Taxonomy (GTDB): domain Bacteria; phylum Omnitrophota; class Gorgyraeia; order JABMRN01; family RBG-13-46-9; genus JABMQJ01. Next base: position 1,896 of record JABMQJ010000001.1, read on the forward strand.
CCGTGAGATCATCCTTCAGGCCGATATTTTCTCTTACGAGCGTTTCCTCCTTGTTTTTAAAATCAGATTCCACTTCTTTTAGGTGATAATATATAGCACCGGCTAAGATTATGCTAAAAATAGTTATAGACAGCAACATCGCCACTAAAAGGGTTTTTTTGCTATGCATATAGCGCTATTTCCTTCTCCAATAAAAGTTTAAATTTTGTGAATTGAGTAAGTAGGGACAGGCAGTCTATGGTCTTAAGATGACTTTGAAAGGTACGTTCCATCATACTGTCCCAAGTTTAACATATGGTCATACAAAAATCAAGATTATTTACAGTTATATTACTATTATTTTACGCTATGCTATTGCCCCAAGACAGGTTACGCTACTTTAGAATTATCTTAGCCAATATCATGAAAAGAAGCCCTAAAATAAAGGTCCCAAAGGCGATATTAGCCTTTTTGGTGTCTTTTTGCCTGTGAAGTTCCGGTATTAAGTCCGAGGCGGCGATATAAATAAAACCACCTGCCGTAAAAGAGATAAGAAATACGGGCACTCCACTTGCGATATTGGAGAGCGCATATCCTATCAAGGCGCCCAGAATTGCGGCAAGCGCACATAAGAAATTGCATAAAAGTGCCCGAAATTTACTGAATCCGCCGTAAACAAGGATGCCAAAATCCCCTATTTCCTGAGGAACCTCGTGAAAAATAACGGCAAGCGTCGTGACTATGCCCAGCCTTACGTCCGTTACAAAACTGGCGGCAATGATAAGGCCGTCCGTAAAGTTGTGTATTCCGTCGCCAATCAGGTTAAGGTAGGTGAAGATGTGCACGTCACAAACACCGTTGTGGCAATGCCTCCAATGAAGATATCTTTCCATTAAAAAGAATGCACTAAATCCGATAAGGGTGTATAAGAAAATGTTGGCGGGTTTGCCGAGTTCAAGCGCCTCGGGTAGGAGGTGCAAAAAAGCGCCGCCCATTAATCCGCCTGCGGCAAATCCTACGATTAAAATTAATGCCTTATCGAAAATTTTTGATTTTATTCCGAACGTAAATATACCTACGAGTGAAATGAGGCTGACAAGTACGGTCGCGGATAAAATCCAGATAAGTGTCACTTTATTTTAACCCTTTATTTTTAAAACGTTCCTATACGGTAGCGGCTATTATGGCAGCGCCCTTGCCTGAACCGTCTTTTGTTAACTTAAGTTTTATTTTTGACGCTTTCTTTTTAAAAATTTCGATAAGGGCTGACTTTATCTTTTTTGAAAAACCGCTGTGTTTTTCATACACCGAGCCGTCTACGGCAATGGTATGTTTTCCGGAAAGATGCGGGTCTATTTTCGTAATTACAGCTGCCATCGCCGAGGCGCTTATGCGCGCCGCCCGCCGGGACACTATCGCGCATACGCGTTGCAGGAGCTTCCTATCTGCGTATGTCGAATTTTTTATGCCTACTTTCTTTAAGAGGGTGTTTGTGCGGGATAGTTTTCCAGACGTGTCGCTTTCAATCGCTGAGGCGTATTCCGATTTGAAGTTTTTTGATTTGCAAAAGATGTATTTTTTCTGTCCGTTGAAAAGAATTTCTTGCTCTATCAAGCTATTTGCTACAAGCCCGGCAAGCTTGCCCAGGTACATGCCTGAAACCATTTTTTCTAAAATTTGTTCGCCGGGATTTGCGGAGGCGCTGTCCAGTTGTTTATCATAAGCGGTAAGACAAAGCTTATCAAAGTTTCCCCATTCTATATTGATGACCATTTCACCCGAAGAGGTCCTGCCGCCCTTCCACTTGGTGATGTTTTTGATCTTTTCACAGTAACAGGCGTTGGTGCCGGTTCCCAATATTACGCCCATATCGCAATTTGGATCTTTATAGCTCCTGGTGACAAATGTGCCGACAGTGTCGTTTACGATAGCCACGACTTTTGTATTACTTACGCCTTTTCTCGCGAGAGCACTGTTGAGTAGCCGAACAACGTCTTTTCCTTCGACGCCTTTTGCCTTGAACCCTTTGGTCCAGCGAATAAGCAGACCTGAGGCAATATTCTTTTTTTTCGTGGGGAACGAAAATGTAAAACCTACGTTATATTTTTCGCCGGCGCCTAACTTTTGCTCGGCTATGAATGCTTTAATGCATTCTGCGATAAAATCAAAGAGCTTGCTCCCTGATCCTTTAATGAGTTCTTTTTTTAGAATGAATTTTTTCGATAGAGGCGCCTCGGTTTTTCTTCCGCTTTTTAACCGAAGCGATAGGACGCGGAAATGAGTTCCGCCAAGATCGAGGGCGAGAAATTCGCCCTTTTCTTTACCGCTAGGCCTTTCTACATATTCAGGAATCATTTTTAAAGAGCTTTTACTACCAGCGAGCCCTTTTTTCATTTCGGAGTGAAAATCTTTTATGATTCTTTGCATCTCCGACGAAGAAAGCTCGAAGGCGCTTTCAATGTACTTAAATCCTACTCTCTGCAATGGGTTCCCCTATTTTACGGTCGTCCCCGAGGCCATCATTTTGCCGGGACAACTTTTTTTCGGGCATTCGCCGGTCCAGCAATACAAGCAAAGTTTTTCTTTAGGAAGTCCGACGGCTTTAACCATATCATCTACTGTTTGATATCTAAGCGTTGTAACCTCCAGATCTTTGGCGATCCATTCAATCATCTTTTTATATTTTTTAGAATTGTGGTCAGTGTATTCGGATACGTCTTCGAGATCCTTGCCTTCCAAAGCGCGAATGGCTTTTCGGGCAGCGAGTTCGTCTATGCTTCTTGTGGATAAATTGAATATGCAAGGAAACATAAGCGGCGGGCAGGCAGGCCTTACGTGAATTTCTTTGGCCTCGGCATCCCATAATTTCTTTACAGTAAAATTCTTAAGCTGCGTACCCCTTACTATGGAATCCTCGCACACGACTATTCTGTTTCCCTGTATTATCTCCTTTACAGGCACAAGTTTCATTCTTGCTATTAAATCGCGTGTTTCCTGGGAAGGTGGCGTATAACTCCTGCCGTAACCGGGCGTGTATTTTACCAGTGGCCTTCTGTACGGTTTTTTTGATTCCTTGGCGTATCCTATCGCGTGAGCAACTCCTGAATCGGGAACGCCTGATACAACGTCTACGTTTATGTCCTTGTCTTTTTTCGCCAGAAAAGCGCCGGATCTTTCCCTTACCATCTCAGTATTTATCCCCTCGTAGTTCGAGGCGGGAAAACCTGTGTATATCCAAAGGAACGTACAGATCTGGCTTGTATCTCCGCCCGGCTTTTTCTGTGCCATGCCATTTTCGTTAATAAGGGCAATTTCTCCGGGTTCGAGGTGCTTTACTATCTCAAACTCGTTGTTAGGAAAAGCGCATGTCTCTGAAGTTATCGCCCACGCATCTTCTCTCTTTCCTACTATAAGAGGCGTGTATCCGAATTTGTCTCGCGCAGCGTAAATTCCGTCCTTATTTAAGATTAAGAGCGAGCATGAACCCTCTATGGCATCGAACATTCGCTCTATTCCGTCTATAAGAGTTGTGCCCTGGCCGATTAATTTTGCGATAAGTTCGGTTTCGTTAAAAGCACCTCTTGTCATTTCACTGAACGATACGCCTTCATTCAATAACTCTTTCATTAACGCTTCGCCGTTTTCTATTAAACCGTTTGTAACTATGCAAAACGGCCCGAATTTCGAATTCAGGTATATCGGCTGTTCCGAAAAAGCGCTTATGACACCGATTCCTTTGTTGCCTTTCATTTTGTGGTAATCTTCGTAGAACTTTGATTTAAACTGGCTCTGGCTTATATCATGTATTTGGCGTACAAAATCTTTCCCGAGAACAGCCATGCCACCGAACTCCGTGCCCAGATGTGAATGATAGTCTGTCCCGTAAAAAAGTGTCTGCGCGCAATCGCCCTTTTTTGTAACCGCTCCAAAAATTCCACTCATCTTAACCCCTCATTGTTGCGACGAAAAATTGGCGCACACACCCTTTTGTGTGCCGAATTTTCCATCATTTTCTTTACTTTACTTAACGTTGCTTTATCTATATCTTTTATCTTTTTTTCTTCGATAGCGGCAATGGCCTTATCGAGCTCTTCGTAAGTAACGCCTATTTCTCCCTCGTCTGTCTGACCTTCCCATAGTCCGGCTGACGGTGGGCGTTTTATTATTTCCGACGGCACTCTCAGTTCAGCGGCTAGTTTTTTCACTTCGGTTTTGAGTAGTCCGCCTATCGGTAAAATGTCGGATCCTCCGTCACCGTATTTAGTAAAATATCCGATCAATAACTCACTCTTATTGCCTGTTCCGGCTACCAGATAATCCAGCGTATTCGCATAATAATACAATGCCAGCATGCGCAAGCGTGGTTTAAGATTCGCTTTTGCGAGATCTTTTGCTTCGGGGTCAATCTTAACGACTTCCTCGTACAGGGTATCAAGGGTTACTGCTTTGGTTTTAATATTGAATTGCTTGGCTGTTTTTAAAGCTAGCTCTGCATCCAGGGAATTGCTTTTGCACGGAAGAATGAGCCCTAAAACATTATCACCCAATGCCAGCTTAGATAGAGCCGCTACGCAAGCAGAGTCGATACCACCGCTTAATCCAAGCACAATACCTTTTTTCCCGGCGTTTTTAACCTGCTTTTTTATCCAGGCTGCTATTTCATCGGAAAGTTTCATTTTGAGTTCCTTAAATTTTTCAATCAGTAAACTGTTATAATCCTAAAAATTGTATAGCCATTCCCGAAAGGCATATTGTCGCGCCGGCCATAGCGTGACTATAGCGTTCGAGCCGGCCTAACGGAACAAGCTTTACGCCTAAAGAAGTTACCGTAACAATGCCGAGCATGGTTATTATTGTCACCGAACCAAACACGCCCGTTACAAGCAAAAGGCCCACGATGCTTCTTTTGGCTGCCGGATACATGAGAATCGGTATTAGCGGTTCACAGGGGCCAAGGATAAAAATTGTAAATAAAACCCATGGCGTAATGTTTCTTTTGCCTTTAGTGTGAACATGCGCGTGTTCGCTTGTATGAACGTGTTCATGCGAATGATGGCCTTCGTCTTCGTGAGGATGGGCGTGGCGATGCGGTTTATTCCTTATCGCCCTTCGTAATCCCCAGATAAAATAAACAAGACCAAACCCGATTAATGCCCATGCCGCAATGTTTCCCCTGAAGGCTTCAAACGCTTCTAACTTCATAACGGCAATACCAAAAAGAATGCCTATAAATCCGAGGAGGACCGAGCTCAAAATGTGACCTATGCCGCAGAGAAATGTTATGAAATTTGTTTTTGCAAGACTCCAACCCCGAGCCTTACTCATTACGACAAACGGCAGGTAATGATCGGGCCCAAAAAGTGTGTGGAGAAAGCCAATCGAGGCGGCAGTAAGGCATAAGACTGTTATTTCTTTACTCATTTAGTTATTTTTTTTATCTTTTTTATAAAATTCGCAATTACTTTTTTCAAAACCCATCTTTTTATTTTCTTTTGAACCTTAAATCTTCTTCTGCAGATCTTGTTGGCAATTAATTTCACTGGATCCTAACTGAAGTTATAGTGTTTTCTAACAGGCTCTTTTATATCCCAGACGCAGGCCAGGCCCTTGGGAAAGGTAACAAAATCGCCCTCGCCAAAGCTTGTGCTCTTTCCGTCTTTGGTCCGAACGGTGACTTTTCCTTTAAGGATATAGCACATCTCTTGGGAATCATAATGCCAGTCAAAGCGCGAAACTTCTTTTTCCCATATTGGCCATGAATTAATGCCCTTCTCTTTCAGATCCTTTTCTGACATCCTCTCAACTTTTATGCCTGCCATAACTTTTCCTCCCTATTCGGTATTATTATCTCTTATACGTAAGATTATACTCCAAAAGGAGGTAAATCCCAAGTAAAATCTGGCTAGAATGGCTAGCAAATGCGGGGGAGTTGGTCGGATTCGAGGGTTTGGAGAATGCGGCTTGAGCCGATTTTGGTATTTAAATGGACTGATTTTTTGTGCCCGGATACAACCTGTCCTATCACGCGGGCGCTCCCGCCTAAGGCTCGCCTTACTTTTTGCGCGTCTTTTGCGCTTACGAAAGAGATGAATTTTCCTTCATTGGCGACATAAAGTGGGTCAAATCCCAGTATGTCACACATCTTTTTTACACTTGGCCTTATCGGGATTTTATCCTCATGGATCTCTATGCCAAGATTCGAAGAATCGGCTATCTCGTTTAATGTCGTTGCAAGCCCTCCCCTTGTCGGATCGCGCAGGACACTTATATTTCTAGATGCTCTTAGGCATTTTCTTACTTCAAAATTGAGATTACGGCAGTCGCTTTTTATGTTGGACACGAATCCGAATTTTTCTCTCGCATTTAGAATGGCCATTCCGTGTTCCGCTATCGGGCCGTTTATTATAATCGCATCCCCTGCCTTTGCCTTTGCGCCGATATGCCTTCCGGAATGATCTATAACGCCAATACCTGAGGTATTTATAAATATTTTATCCGCTGCGCCTTTCTCAACAACTTTTATGTCGCCTGTAACAACCAGGACTTTTGCTTTTTTGGCGGCTTCTTTTATGGATTGCGTTATTTTATCCAAAACAGATATCGGAAGGCCCTCTTCAATGATAAAGGCTAAAGATATAAAAAGCGGTGTCGCGCCCTTCATGGAAATATCATTCACGGTACCGCAAACAGCAAGTTTACCGATATCTCCGCCGGGGAAAAACAATGGTTTTATGACATAAGAGTCCGTGCTAAATGCGAGGCTCTTTTTACTAACCTCAAGTTCTGCGGCATCCGCCATTTCGTCTAAAATTTTGTTGGAAAATTTAAGGCAGAGCCTTTTTATCAGCTCGTGCATCAATCTTCCGCCGTTACCGTGTGCTAATGTTATTTTATCTTTCATATTTGTAATATGCTGCGCAGCTTCCTTCTGATGAAACCATGCATGGCCCGATGGGCTTGGAGGGGGTACATGCGGTTCCGAGCATCTTGCAGTCCCGGGGAGCTTTCAGCCCTTGCAGGACTTCGCCGCAAATGCAGCCGCGTATTTTTTTGTGTTTTGCGATTTTTATCCTGAATTCTTTTTCCGCATCAAAGTGTTGAAATTTATCTTTGAATTTAAGCCCGCTTTTCGGAATTACCCCTAACCCGCGCCACTCGGTATCCTCTACTTTAAAAACAGTACCTAATATATCTTGCGCGGTTTTATTGCCTTTTCTATTTACGGCCCTTTTATATTCTATTTCAGCTTTACTTTCATGGGATTTTATTTGTTTAATTAAACTCTTGATGCCTTTTATAATATCCGCTGCCTCAAAGCCCATTATGACGCAGGGTTTTTTGTAACGAGTAGCTATCCTTTCATAAGGGGCGCTTCCCGTTATAACGCTTACGTGCCCGGGGCATATAAAACCGTCGATATTAAGCTTTTTTGATTCTGAAATCGCTCGAAGCGCAGGGAAAACAAGTTTAAAATTTGCGAGCACAAAGAAATTCCGGATTTTTTCTTCTTTCGCCCGGAGCACCGTGGCAGCTATCGTAGGTGAGGTCGTCTCAAAACCGACGCCCATGAATACTACTTTCTTTTTTGGATTTTTTTTCGCGATAGAGAGCGCGTCAAGAGGTGAATAAAGCACCCGGACATCATGGCCCTTTGCTTTCATTTCCGAGAGGCTGCCGCTGGCTCCCGGAACGCGCATCATGTCCCCGAACGTGGTCATGATAACATCGTTCATGCGGCATATCTCTATAGCTCTATCGATATCGGTTTCTGAGGTTACGCATACCGGGCAACCCGGGCCCGATATAAGCTCTACATCTTCGGGTAAAAGCTTTTTTATGCCGAACCGCGCGATCGCCATCGTGTGCGTCCCGCAGACTTCCATTAACTTTATCTTAGAGCGTTTCATCCTTCGAAACCTCTCTTAGCTCTTTTAGCGCGTTTATTGTATCTTCAGCGTCTCCCTTGCTTATCTTCCCTATCGCAAAGCCGGTGTGAATGAGGACATAATCCCCCACCTTTACGCCGCTTAAGATCCCCAGTGAAATTCTTTTTTGAACTCCGCCGAAATCAACTAAGGCTTCTTTCTTTTCGATCTTTTTAATTTTTGCAGGGATTGCAAGACACATAATATTGCCCCAATGATATATTTAGGTCAGTAACGGGTAACTTTTCATTAGTAAATACTCTTAATTTTAGGGATTTTAATTTCTCGGTTACTTTTGTCTTCAGGAATTTATTCTGGAATACGCCGCCTGATAAGGCGATTTTATTTATTCTTTTACTTCTTGATAGGGATTTTACGGTATCCGCGATAACGCTTGCCATGGAATTATGAAATTTCGTAGCTATAATAGATTTCTCTACACCTTTTTTAATATCCTTAAGCATGTTTAAAAAAATACTTTCCGTATCGATTACATAGATTTCTTTCTCTTTTGACGTACGAAATGCGTAGGCTTCGTTTATTCCTCTACGGCACATGGCTTCAAGTTTTATGGGGCCTTCCGCCTCATGCGAAGCATACAAGCATATCCCGAGAAGCGCGGCCGCTGCGTCAAATAGCCTACCTGCGCTTGAGGTAAGAGGAGAATTTATACCTCTTCTACACATCATAAGGACTGCTTCTTTTTCTTCTCTTCTAATGCCTTTTAAGAAAGGAATCGCCCTCTCTCCCAGAATACTCAACACCATTCTCCAGGGTTCGCTTACAACTTTCTCGCCGCCCGGCATCTTATAATACTTTAGATGCGCCAATCTCTTGAAACCTTTTTTATCGACCAGTAAGAATTCTCCGCCCCATATATTTCCGTCGGTCCCGAATCCTGTACCGTCGAAAGAAACGCCTATCACAGGACCCGCAAGGCCATGCTCTTCAATAACACTTGCTATGTGGGCATGGTGGTGTTGAACCGGCTGTAAGCTATAAGCTTTAAGTTGTAGGCCGGATTCATTTACGATTTTTCTGGAAAAGTAGCCCGGGTGCAAATCACATGCGATAACATCGGGTTTAAACTTTTTAACGGCTCCGCGCAGTTCTTTTTTAAATAATTCGTGATTCCCTGCATCGCTCAAATCCCCTATATCAGGACCGAAGCTTAAAGTTTTACCCTTCGCGACAAGAAATTTATTTTTCATGTCGGCTCCGAGGGCCAGTATTGTTTTTTCTTTTTTATTCGACATCAAATGACACGACCTCTATGCGTGATGCCAAAAAAAACGTAAGTTCTAACTCCACGCCTTCAAGCATCGTTCCCTTTGCAAGGGTTTTAAATGTTTCTCTAAAGGAAGCTTCTTTTATACCTGTAAATTCCCCGATCTTAAGGCGAACCTTTGATATGGACTTCGCCCCTTCTTTTTTCGCGTGTTCACATATGCCTTTTATTACCGGCTCTATCATGTGCGTTTCATGCATTGCCTAACTCCTCTGTTATTTCGTCCAGGGTTTTTTTAAGCGTATCGCTCATTTCATCGCCGAAAGCCATTCTTTCCGGTTGAACGCCCAGCATGTAAATAGCGGCATGCGTCTGGCTTCCAACAAACTCCATGAACATTCGCGGTGACATGTCGTGCGTGGTAAACCCGCTTTTTAAAATCTCATCCGGTTTTAAAACTTGATATCGGCCCGGCGGAAGATCTAGGTGCGCGGCGTCGACAAGCAATATGGTGTCGGGTTCGGCTTTTACGATTTTTCCGGTATAATTTTCAGGCGCGGTTCCGGCGTCAATGCAAAGCGCTTTTGTTTTTCCGAGGAGTCTTCCTACGAGAGCCGGCCCAAAACCATCGTCGCCCTTTAACACATTGCCTATACCGACAATGACAACTTTACCTTTAAGTATATTTTTTAACATAGTTTTTATCTAGAAACTTTTTAATTTTTTACGCTTTTGCGTGCGAAATAGAATTGTGTTGGTTGCCGGAGCGACTGTCAAAAATTGCGAATACAATCGCGCCATATAGATCATGAGCAATTTTTGTCACAGCGAGCGAGGGGCGCGCATCCCCGAGCGATCGGCAAGCGGAGGCAACGACACAATTCTATTTCGTCGTGAGTGTCGTCTCTCTCCTGCAGCGGGCGCACAAGATCTTCGCCCTGTCAGAACGCCCGTCATCCCTTAACGCGGATATAATATTTTCATCTATAATACCGAGACTTTTGAGGCGTGACAGGTATAAGGTGGGATTTGAATACGTTAATTCTCCTATTTTTTCGGATATCCACTTTAAATGGTCCTTGCAAGCAACCGGCGAGGAGCAAATTTCACAAAGCGCCAGTTCTTTTTCAATAGTTTCTTCCGCTTTAGTTCTGTCAAAAAACGAAAGCTCCCAGTCATTTGAAAGCTTTATGCCTTCGTGATCCGAAATACAAGCGGCCTCGCATTGACCACAGAAAATACAAGTATCCGTATAGTGAATCATTAATCGCTTTGGGTTCTTCTTATCATCTGTTATGTCTTTATGCGCAAGGGCGCCTACCGGGCAAACCTCTTCGCAGGCAAGACAACCTACGCATTTTTTATCGTTATATTTTGGCTGTCCCCTGAAATTCGGGTGCGGCTTATGCGGGACCTTAGGGAACTTAGATGTATAAGGCCCTACTATGAGCGCCTTTACTGCTTCTATTACTTCTCTAATTTTAGGTAACTTCAAATCTCTCCCTCTTTATCTGCCTTATATTTATCAACAACGCTGCGATCCCAGAGCTTAACCCCCGCCCTATGCGCGCCCCTGGCTATAGCATGAGCCGCTACGGGTGAAGTCAGCATGAGAAATATTATACAAAGGAACGCTTTCATGCCGGCTGCAGTGCAACCTACTATGAGGAACGTTCCTAAGAGTATACTACAAGTGCCTAACGTAACGCACTTTGTCGCGGCCTGAAGCCTATTATACACATCGGGAAGCCGTACAAGGCCCAAGCAACCGAGCACGTCAAAAGCAAGTCCGACACTAATAAAAATAATTCCGATTGTACTACTCATCAAACCCCTTCCCTTCCAGGTATTTGGAAAGCGCCAAGGTGCTTATAAAGCTTTGAAGTGCCCACGCAATCCCTATATCCATGTACCAGGACCGTTCGGTGGAAATAGTTAATAACGCGCACAAACCCACTATCATGATCCCGAGAATGTCTATTGCCACAATCCTGTCAGCGCCGGTCGGGCCTTTCCAGATACGGTACAGGCTAAGAACGCATGCCAGGACAATTACGTAAACCATCCTGCCAAAAAATCCGGCATAGGGTAGCCCGGGATAAAAAAGAGACGGCAGCGGCCGCATCAGAATCAGCGTAATGACGGCTACCATGACGACTGCGCCTATAAACCATCTCAAAATCTTCATTTTTCTCTCCTAGTCAAAAATCTTCTTTAGTATTTTCTCAAAACGTTCCACGATGATCTTCGTCGCAATTTCTGTGTCCTTCGACTTTACGTCTATCCAGTGTATGTATAAGACGCTTTTTTCGGGGTCAATATCCACGGTAAGCGTTCCCGGTGTAAGCGTTATGGAATTCGCCAAAAACGTAAGCGCCGTATCTGATTTCAGGGTTGTCTTGACCTTAACGATGCCCGGATTTATCGGTAAAGCGGGATGTAAGACCCTGTAAGCTACATCCAGATTTGCTTTTATAACTTGCCACAAAAAAACGGGTAAATAATGCGCGAAGAAATACCAGTAGCGCAACGGATGTTTTAATACATGAGGCCTTTTTATAAATAGGTCCCCTGTCAGGATGGCCACAAGAAGTGCCGCAAAAATTCCGACAATAATATGTTGTATATCAGGTACCCAGGTTAAAAGGCACCATACAAAAAACGCTATTGCGAATAAAATAACTCTTCTTATCATTTTACGCTACCTAAAATTACTTTTGCGTAACCGGTTCCTTCTATAAGTACATTCGATGCGCTACCCAGAAAACCTTCGTTTACACCCGAGATAAGCAATGCCCCGCCGATTACGCATATGAGGGCTAAAGCCAACATCGACACCTTCATGAAAACCGGCACTTCTTTAACTTTATTCCATTTTTCTTTAAGCGTCCCGAAAAACGCGTATTTCATGACCTTTGTAAATGAAGCCAGTGTGAGTAAGCTAGCCAAGACCGCCCAGAACGCAAACCACGGCTTTCCTGCCTGCACCGCGGCGATTATAATTATAAGTTTGCTCCAAAAACCGTTAAAAGGAGGAATTCCGGCGATCGACATCGATGCCACCAGATTAGTACCGCCTGTAACGGGCATTTTACCCATCAGTCCGCCCATTTTCTTTAGATCGCGTGTCCCTGTCGAATATTCGACAGCGCCTGAATTCAAAAACAAAAGCGACTTAAACACTGAGTGATTAAAAAGATGAAATAGCCCGCCGAATATTCCAAGAGGCGTGCCCAGGGCAATACCCAAAATAACATAGCCAATCTGGCTTATGGAGTGATACGCCAAAAGCCTCTTTAGATCCCACTGGCCTATTGCCAGGAATACCCCTACAACCATGGATAGCGTGCCCAATACTAAAAGCGCCGAGGCTACGGGCGCTGTTATTCCTATTACGTTATAAATTATCCTGCAAAGCGCGTATATACCCAAAGATTTAATTAAAACTCCCGAAAGCATCGCGGATATCGGCGCCGGCGCCGAAGGGTGCGCGTCCGGAAGCCACGCGTGAAAAGGAACAAGCGCTGCCTTAAGCCCGAATCCCATTATGAACAATACGCTTACCATTACAGTTATGTTGTTGGCCCCTTTTTGCGTTAAAACACGGGCCATATCAGCCATGTTTAACGTAGATGTAAAGCTGTATAAAAATGCTATGCCTAAAAGAACAAACAGTGAACCGACAGTGCTCATCGCCGCATACTTGAAAGCGGCTTCCAGTTCATGCTTCTCTGTTCCGAAAGCAACAAGCGCATAGCTGGCAACCGATGCTATTTCCAGAAACACAAAGAGGTTGAATAAGTCACCTGTTATAACAACGCCGTTCATGCCGGCCAGCATGAGAAGAAACAGTGTGTAAAACTTCCATTTCGAGGTAAAGCGTTCCATGTAATTTACCGCATAGATTCCGACAATAAAGGCTATGAGGTTGACTGTAACCAGCACAAATGATGAAAAGCCGTCCAGAACCATGGCTATTCCTATAGGAAGCTTCCATCCGCCTACGCTATAGACGAGCGCTCCGTAAGCGTTAACTTTAAAAATGCTTAAAATCGAAATCGCAAGAAGCGCAAGTGTCGTAACGCTACCAATAATATCGGGTAACCACTTTATCTTTTTGGCGAGAAGCGCGGTTAAAAACGCCCCTGCCAGTGGTATGACAACAAAAAAAGGTATAATATTAACAGCGCCTGTCATCCCTTAAGCTCCTTAATCTTTGTAATATCGAACGTGCCGTATTTTTCATAAATGCGCATCGCTATGGCTACAAGTAATGCCGTGCTCGCTAAGCTTATAACGATAGCTGTCAGTACAAGCGCGTGCGGCAGCGGATCCACCATGTTTGTGATAGTCGTATCCGGTGAAAGTATGGGGGCCCTGCCGTTCATGCGGTATGCCACCAGAACAAAAAACAGGTTAACCGCGTATTCTGCGATAATAATGCCGATGATAATCTTAATGATATTGCGCTTCCTAAGAACGCAATATATCCCTAAGCAAAAAAGCAAAAGGCAAAGTAAATATATTCCCATGTTATTTCTCCGAATCCAGGTTTAACACAACAAGCGCTACGAATATCGCGAATAGACCCGCGCCCACCTTTAAACTGATTGCTATGTTACAAAGCGGTATAATACCTGCGCTAAAAAGTTTGAATGGCTCGCCCTTACCGAGAAAATTCAGGAAAAAGTAGCCGCCGGTAAATCCTAAGAGCGCGATCAATAAGAATAGTGTCGCGCCCACGCTTTCGAAAAATGATGCTGCCGATCGTGAGACCTTGCGCAGCGCAGTTTCTTTACCGTAGGCTAGCATCAAATGCACGAAAGAAAGCGCTATTATTACGCCGCCGGCGAATCCCCCTCCGGGCGAAACGTGGCCGTGCAAAATAATGTATATACCATAGAGTAGTATAAGCCCTACCGTAAGACGTGTAATCGTTTTTACTATAAGGGACATTCCCTTTTTATGCTCCCTACTCATTATTCTTCTTCCTCAAGTTTTTCGGAGTCTTTTTTGCGTCCTACCCGTCGCACGATGGCCAAGACGCCTATTACTGCCGTAAATAGTACCGTCGCCTCACCCAGGGTATCAAAGGCCCTGTAGTCCAGTATAACGGAACTAACAAAGTTTGTGGCGCCCGTTTGTGAAAGGCCGTTTTTCAGATAGTTACCGGCGACCCTCATTATTGGGTATCCGAATTCCGGCAAATCTTTAAGGCATTTGTTTGCGATAAACAGAAATACGCCGATAAAACAAACCGTGATAAATGTATTTAACATCCATCTTCCTGATGTTGAAAACGGAAGGTCTTTTTTTAAGGTTGCCCTGATCAAGATAATAAGTGCCAATATTTCTACTACGAGCTGGGTAATCGCTACGTCAGGTGCTTTAAGTATTAAAAATACTATCGAAAGCCCGAGGCCCACCGCGCCCACCGCTACCACCGAAGAAAGTAAATCCTTTACTTCAATGGCGATTATCGCCCCGACAATCATGAATATCAATAAAATATAAAGTTCTACCATATGTGTTTAAATAAAATGTAAAAAAGAATTATCATCCCAAGAAGGCACCACGCCAGGTATGTAGGGAGTATCCCGTTATGGACATAACGCAGTATGCCGTTAAAGCCAAACGTTATGCTCTTCCCTACTTCGTATATGTCAAAAAGTTTCTTTTCGGCCATTTTATAAATAAATTTCAAAATCCCTATATCGCTTACCGTATTATAAAACTCGGTTCCGGATACCCTCATGTCCGGGTTATCTTTAAGCGTCTCTCCGCCTACAAAAATCTCGGTCTGTCTTGTTTTAGTTGCCGTGCCCAATAAATAAATTATGAAACCTATTATTATGCCGACGATCAATAAAATAGTAGCCAACCCCGAACCCCAGAACCCGGTAAATACAACATTCATGTTGAGGCTCGGTAATATAAGCATTTTAAGCGGTATTGCGAGGGCAAAAACACCAAAGATAACGCAAAGCGAAGCCAGTAAAACAGTCGGGATCCACATTGCCGGGCCGACTTCTGTAATTTTACGGTTTTTAGCCGGTTGTCCCAAAAATACGGCATGTATTAATTTCATGAAGCTGGCCAGCGTAAGAGCGCTTCCGAACATGGCCGCTACGAGCCATACTATCCAAAGCCGCCCGCCGGCTTTCGCTGTTTCAATTATTCCCTGGTAAACCATCCACTTCGACGCGAAGCCGTTAAAAGGCGGCACACCCGATATGGCGAATGAGGCTATTAAAAATGTTATGAACGTAATCGGCATAAACTTTGCCAGCCCGCCCAGTTTACTCAGATCCGTTGTCCCGGTTTTCTTTTCAACTGCGCCGCCCGACAGGAATAAGCATGATTTGTATATGGCGTGGTTTAACATGTGAAAAATACCGCCGGCTATTCCTATGGGAACGCCTGTTCCTATTCCTAAAACCATGTAACCTACCTGGCTTACGGCGTGGTAACCCAAAAGTCTTTTTAGATCGTGCTGCACGAGCGCCATCATGACTGCGGCGATTATTGTTACGCTACCGACAATAAGAAGCACTCGATTCATGGCCGGATCCATCTGGAATACGTCTAAAGATATTCTCGCAAGAAAATATATGCCGAGTAATTTATCCAGTGATGCCGGTAAAAATGCCGTGACAGGTGTCGGCGCATCTTCTGCGGTATCCGGAACCCATGTGTGAAAAGGCATGGCGCCCGCTTTTGCGAAGGCCCCGGCTGCCAGGCACAAATAAGCCAAAACAGCGAGTCTGGTATTAAACGCGATGCTTAATTTATCGATATTCAAAGAACCGTTGAGATGCCAGATAAAAGCGAGCCCGAGCAGCATGAACGCATCGGTCCCACCTATTATTATGAACGCTTTCTTTGCAGTGTAAGAGGTTCTTTCCTTTCCGCCAAAATCTATCAGAAGATATAGTAGCAAACCTAAGAATCCCCAGAATATCATGAGAATAATCAGGTTGTTGGCAAAAACCACACCGAGGGATGCAACTATCGTGAGCACTATATATAGGTAATAGTGGCCCAGGCCCTTTCTCTTTTTCATGAACCCAAGAGAATAGACTATGGTCAAAAGAGAAAAGAAGACAATGAATATTCCTATAAAAACGGACATACCATCGACTTTAAAAAGCGCTTTTCCCAGAAGATCAGGAACTAAATTCATGCCTTTTTACCTAGCTTTCGCCTTATTTTTTCTGTCTTTTCCTGTGATAGACGAACCAAGTCCTCGCCGTTATACAACATTTTCCCCTTGGTATTTCGTACAGCCATTCTTTCTGTGCAGCAATAGCACGGGTCGATAGCGGCCAGAATGATCGTAGCATCTGATATGGTTTGCCCAACAACAGTTGCTTTATACGTAGGCAGGTTCATGAATGTTGGGGCTCTCACCTTGTGGCGCACGGGCCTGTTCGTACCGTCTGTTTTTACGTAATGGAAAGTTTCTCCGCGCGGCGCCTCTATATGGCCTATCCCTTCTCCCGCCGGAATACTCTTTAGATTTAAATCGATGTCACCTCCGGGAAGATTCTGGAGGCAATATTTAACTATTTTTATTGATTCAAAAGTCTCAAGTATCCTTACAACTGCTTTATCAAAAACATCACCGTTTTTGGTCACGATCATGTCCCATTGCATTTTATCATAGGCGCCATAAGGACAATCTTTCCTGAGGTCCCTTGCAACACCGGAAGCACGGGAAGTTGGCCCTAGAGCCGAATAATTTATAGCATCTTCCTTGCTTAAAATGCCTACGCCTTTTGTTCTAGCATGCAAAACCGGGTCATCTATGACGGCTTTTTTTAGCATAATAAGCGTTGGCACAATGGAGTCTATTTTCTTTAAACAAACAGGTATGTCTTCTGCTTTTATGTCGCGTCTTACGCCGCCGGGTTTAAACATGGCGTAGTTATTTCTATTACCCGAGAGAATCTCCATGACATCTAAGATTTCTTCTCTCAACTTCCACGCCCACATGTAAACTGTGTTATATCCTAAAAAGTGTCCAGCAAGTCCGAGCCACAACAGATGTGAATGAATTCTCTCACCCTCAGCGATTATGGTCCGTATAAATTTAGCTCTCTCGGGAACCTCTACGGATATTACGTCTTCTACGGCCCTGGTATGAGCATAAGGATGGCTCGTTGAGCATATACCGCAAATTCTCTCTACGAGAAAAGTAGCCTGGTCAAAGGTTTTCGACTCGGAGAGTTTTTCTATGCCGCGATGGTTATAGCCGACCTTAACGTCTATGTCTATGACCGTTTCACCTTCAACAGTGAGCGTAAAAAATTCCGGCTCTTCCTGCAGCGGGTGATACGGGCCTATCGGCACTATTGTCTTTGCCATTAAACTCCTCTATCCCTGATTGCTTTTTTATCCCACTCTTTATAATCACGCCTTAGGGGATAAACGCCTTCGGGCCACTCGTCCGGTAAAAGTAATTTTCTTAAATCCGGATGGCCCTTAAAGTTTATTCCCAGAAGTTCGTGTATTTCTCTTTCGATCCAGTTGGCGGCTTCAAAAGTATTGGCAAGTGAATCGATTTCCAACTTTTTCGATTTTTCCAGTTTTACACGCAGAGAAATTATTAGATTAATTTCTTCAAAAGTAAAATGATAAAGAATTTCCATGTGGTCTCTCGCATCTAACCCAGAGGCTATGTTAAATCTGGCGCCGAGATCCTTAAAAATATATTTTGCGACCTTTACTATGGACTCGGGTTTAATTTCCATGTAAACCCTCTTCGAAGATTTATCAAATACGTCGATGATGTCCGAACTGAATCTCTCGCAAAGGTCTTTTATGATACTTGTTTTTGTCATTTCTTTTTAATGCTTTCCTGAACTTTACCGATTAACTTAACTACACCCGCGATAATTGCCTCCGGCTTGGGTGGGCAACCCGGTATGTACGCGTCTACCGGAATAATCTTATCCAAAGGCTCGGGGCAGTTATAACTATGAATAAACATGCCCCTTGACATGGAGCATTCTCCTATGGCAACTACAAGACACGGTTTTGGAACCTGTTCATATAGCCTTTTTAATCTTTCGACTGATTTGCGGTTACATGAACCCGTAATCAAAAGAACGTCTGCGTGCTTTATGCTCCCCGCCAGAAGTATGCCGAACCTTTCGATATCAAATCTTGGTGTAAGACAATCCAGAATTTCTATGTCACAGTTGTTGCAGCTTCCCGTTGAAAGGTGAAACACCCAGGGAGATTTCAGCAATGCTTTAAGTTTTAAGCTCATATTATAAACCCTTGAAAGCTAAAATAACAGCCACAATCGCAATTATAGTCATCGGGCCCCAGAAAAATCTGACGGCCTGGTCAATTCTTACGCGCGGATTAGTGTTTCTTATCACCGTGATAAGCGCCACTAAACCAACATATCTTAAGACACTGTATAAAAGTTGGATACCTTTTAATCGGAACCCACCCATGAATAAAATCATCACGAAGAAAGGAAGCGTAAATAAAAGCATGTTTTTCATGAGCTTGTAAACAGCAAGCCCTGAGCCGGAATATTCGATTAGGGCTCCGCCTGCAAGCTCTGTTTCCGCTTCCGGAACATCGAAAGGAACAAGCGCTAACTTGGCCTGCACGCACATTATGACAACGATTAAAGCCAAAGCACCGGACCAGCTTCCTACAATAGCGCCGTTTACGGCCTGAAACGCAATAATATCCCCTAACCTTATGGAAAACCCGGAATGTATAACAGGAACAAATACCGCGAGCACGAACGGAAGTTCATAACCCAAGACGAGCTTCATTTCTCGAGATGCTCCTATGCTTGCAAGTGGGTTTGCCGACGCAAAGCCACCCATTATGATGCTTATCGAAGGAATCGTCAAAAGATACACAGCGACAATTAAGTCTCCTATAAAAGTGTTGCTTGTATTAATATTGTTTAACCATAAAAGCGTTGATACCAGTATTACGCCACCTAATCCTACAAGTGGCGCTAGTAAAAAAGCGGTTTTCGATGCCCCTTTCGGAACAAGCGTTTCTTTTCCGAGAAGTTTTACAATATCTATGAGAGGTTGTAAGATCGGCGGCCCTACACGATACTGCACGCGGGCGGTAACCTTTCTGTCTATCCAGCTTGCCACAAGGCCGACAACAGCTGTTAACAAGAAACCGTAAACTATAAGGTAAACAACATAAATCATGCTTTTTCCCGCTGCCAGTGCGTTGAGTGCACTATAAGATTATCTCCGACTAAAAAATTATTTTCATCCAGTTTAGTGTCGCTGTCTTTTAAGCTGAGCGCGCCGTAAGAACAGCTTTTTATACAAAGCGGTTCATTTTTCTTGTTTTGCCTATCCAGGCAAAAATCGCAATTGCGAATGAGTAAAGGAACAAGTTCCGGATAAATAGTGCCGTAAGGACAGGCGTGTGAGCAGGATTTACAGCTAACGCAACGCAGGTTATGCCTTTCCAGCAATTTATCCTTTTCCTTCTGTTGCTCGAGCGCTTCAAACGGGCACGCATTTACGCAATGCGGCTCATCGCATCTTCGACAGACAAGCGCGTATGTTGCCAGTTCCGCTACCGATAAAATTCCGTTATTGTCAGGATGATAGAAGAAGCTGCACTTAATGTCGCATTTTTTGCATTCACCCGCGGCGCAAATATCGAGATCAATAAATAATCTCTTATCCTTGCCATTTGTCGGGCTAGCGTTTAATTTTCTGTGATGTATTTGTTCTGCGCTTGTGCTCATAAATTTATGCCCAAATCTCGTGGAAATTCTTTATTTTATCGTATGTAAAAACAGGGCCGTCCTTGCACGCGTAATATGTGCCAATCCTGCAATGACCGCATTTACCGATACCGCAGGACATGTTCTTCTCCATTGAAAGATAAATATTTTCGTCTTTGAAGCCCAGGCTAAGTAGTTTCTGAGTAGAGAATTTCATTGCGATAGGCGGGCCGCACACAACCGCGATGCCTTGCGAAAAGTCCATGTCTATCCCGTCCAGTATTGTCGTAACAACACCGACATTCCCGTCCCAGCCTTCCTCGCCCTTATCAACGGTAAGTTTTATATTTATATCTTTTTTTGCGATCCAACCGTCTATTTCTTTTTTATATAAAAATTCTGAGGGGGTCTTGCAGCCACCTCTGTAAAATACCTTCTTGAAGTCGCCTAACCTTGAAAAAACTTCATATACCAAACTTCGTATCGGCGCCAGGCCACATCCGCCTCCGACAATCAATAGTTCCTTGCCCTTAAAGTGATCCATCGGATAACCGTTGCCGAATGGCCCTCTTACCCCTATCGTGTCGCCGACTTTAAGCTCGTGCACCTTCTCGGTAACCTTGCCTACCTTCATTACCGTTACTTCCATGGTATCCTTAACGTCGGGCCTTGAAGACGGCGTAAAAGGCGCTTCTCCCAATCCGGGGATAGTTATTTCCACGAACTGGCCCGTTTCGAAAGATATGGGTTCGACCGGCTTAAACTTTATGGTTTTTATGGTAGGGGTTTCAGTCCTAACCTCTAAAACCTTTGCTTCAATGGGCCTGTATGGATTTTCGTTATGATGCATTTCCCACCAGTCTCTTAAGCACTTTTCTTATATCTATTTTTGCAGGACACGCTGATATGCAGCGGCCGCATCCGGTGCAGGCATAGGTTTCCGCTACATTAGGGAAATAGTCGAACTTTTTCTCGAATCTGTTTCTAAGTCTTTGCTGAAGCTTCGCGCGCGGGTTAGCGCCGCCGGCGACCCTTGCAAAATCTTTTATCATGCACGAGTCCCACATGCGCAAACGCTCCATCTTGCCTTTGTCTTTCTGGTCATAAAGCAAAAAGCAGTGGCATGTCGGGCAAATAGTGTTACACGCCCCGCATTCCACGCAGGCTTTCGCTTCATCTTCCCAGATATCAGATTCAAACTTCTTCTCTACCATACCTTTATATAGGTCCTGATGCGGTACGTCATTTTCTTTTACGTTATTTTCTACCTCTTTTACCACCCTATCCCTGCGTTCCGCTACGTCTTCATCGATACCGGATCTGGCTTCCTGGAATAGTGAGGCGTGTTTCTTCGTAAGCGCGCGGCCCTTCTCGGACCCGGCTTCAGCGACAAACCCACCCCTTGTTTCGGAAAGATTAATATCAAAATTTTCTTGCGGATGCGGTTTTATTCCAAGAGCCGTGCAAAAGCACGTCTCTATGGCCAAGGTACAGTCTGAGGTTATTATAAGATTTTGTTCGCGATTTTTAATATAGAAGGGATCTTTGTAATCGTGGTTTTTAAATACGTGGTCCTGGATTTTAAAGCCTTTCAGGTCACAAGCCTTTACCCCTACAATCGCGAAGGGTTTACGATCCGCGCCCGGCACGTCCGGCTTAAAGCCTTTGGCGACTACCTCACGCGCGAAACTGAAGAAAGCCTTCAGCGGCTCAAATGCCCTTACCTCGCCGATTGTGATGTCATCTGTGGGGCGTTCATATTTTTTATAAAAACGCTGTTTGCCCTTTTTAACCGGCACATAAACGTCGTAGTCGGCCCTCAGGGCATCCAGTAGTTTAAAAAGATTCGCTTTTGAAATAAATTGCATAATTATCTTTTATTGGCCAAAAAATAAGAGAGCGTTTCAAGCTCTCTTGATAAATCGACGTCTTTTACTTTAACTTTTTCCGGCATAGAAAGTGATGTTGGGGCAAAATTTAAAATGCACGAAACGCCGGCTGCTACAAGTTTTTCCGCCGCATCCTGGGCGCTCTCGGACGGAACAGCCACGACACCTATCGAAATCTTTTTTTCTTTTATAATTTTCGGCATATCCTCGATGGAATCTATCATCACGCCGCTTATTTTCTTCCCTATTTTTTTGGTGTCCGCATCAAATGCCGCTACAACGCTTAGTTTGTGCTGCTTGAATCCGGGATAAGCCAAAAGTGCCGAACCTAGTTGTCCTGTTCCCACAACCGCGACGTTCCAGGTTTTATCTTTACCGAGGATTCTCTCAAGCGCAACCTTAAGTTCGCCCGTGTCGTACCCGGAACCGCTTACGCCGAACTGTCCGAACTGCCCGAGGTCTTTTCTCACCTTTGCGTCGGTCAGGTTTGTCCTCTCGCCTAGCTCAGCGGATGATATCGTGCGGATATTCATGCGAACAAGCGCTGTAATTTCTCTTAAGTATATAAAGAGCCGGGAGATCGTTCCTTCTGATATCTTCTTTGTACTCATTTTCACAGACTTTGTACCATTTTTCACAGAATAAGTCAAGGGAAATATATGAAAATTATTACAGGTTTATTTAAAAATGAATCCCGTGGCGTTAGACCAGAATAAAAGGTCCAGTTCCCCGAGGGGTATCTTTATTTTCTTAGCGAACTCCCTCATTCTGTTTTCGGTTTCAATGTAGGTTTTTCTGTTAAGTGAAGCCGGTATTTTCTCAATTACACCGAGCCTTTTTAAGTTCCTGAGAATGTGGACGTCCAGTATCGCTATGTCCCTACCAAGACCAATGTTCCTAAGGAAGTGACTTGATTCTTTATAGCCCAGTCCTTTAATATTTTTAACGAGCCACTCTCTTGTTTTAAGTACGTCGTTCCGGTCGAGTTTTTTATTAACCTCGAACTTTTTATTGTTTTTAAAAATTCTTCTTGCAGCGATGAGATAGTCGGCTTTTTTATTGTGAAATCTCGCGAGCCCCTTCAGCTTACACCTTATCCGCCGGGCAGTGCCCCCGGAAAGTAAATCTTCTTTTTTTAATTCTTTTACGGCCTTGTCGCAGGAAACCGCTTTAGATTGCGGGGTCAGTATGCAAAAGCAAAGTTCCGTAAAAAGGTCCTCATCTTTTTTATAAGGGCTTTCAAATTCTTTTAGTCTTTTTTTTATATTTGATCTTTTTTTGCGGTAGGCTGAAATAAGGCTCTTCATTTATTACTAGGAAACCATTTCTATCAGTCTTTTTGCTACTTTTATGTGGGCAATTTCGTCGTTTCGAATGGAAATCAATTTTTCTTTTATTTTTTCGTCACTGATTTGCTCTATATAATGGTCGTAAAAATGTTTTGCCCTTTCTTCGAGGGTCAATATGTTTTGAAACTCTTTTTTAAGCATCTTAGTATTCATTTTTTGTACCCTTCGAAACCTCTTCAATCATGTTGTCCACCATCTCTTTATGCTTTGAGGAGTCGCGATAAAGATAGGAAAGCATTTTTGTCATCTCTTCTTTTCTGTCCTTTTCTATCTCGCCCGCATGCTTTAAAATCGCTTTAGAAAAGTTGGCAAACAGGGTTACCATGCCCTCTTCGACATCAATGAGTTCGTTAAGCGCCGCGAGTAGTTTTTCCTTTGTAATCATGTTTATTTTTTGCGCGACAGAAAACTAAAGGCGTTTAAAAGCGCCTTGGACCCTTCTCCCGCCGCTATAATTATTTGTTTTGCCGGTATGTCGGTAACGTCTCCGGCAGCAAAGATGCCGGTAACGTTTGTCTCGTTAGAAGAATTTATCTTGATCTCGCCTTTTTCATTCTTATCCAGCTCTTTGGCAAAGTCGGAATTCGGCATGAGCCCGATTTCTACAAAAATACCCTGCAGGGTAAGCGTTTTTTCTTTCGCTTTCTCTTTTATCTTTATGCCGGTAACCATTTTATCACCAATGACTTCGGTCACACGGGTATCGTTTAAGATAGTCACGTTTTCGGCTCCTTCAACCTTGTCCTGCATGATTTTATCCCCGGTAAGCTCCGGGGTAATGTTTATAAGGTGAACGTGCTTCGCTATTTTCATAAGTTGAAGGGTTGCGTCTAGGCCGGCATTCCCGCCGCCTATGACCGCTACGTCCTTTCCCGCAAAAATGGGCCCGTCGCATGTGGCACAATACGTAACCCCTTTGTTCTTGAACTCTTTTTCTCCGGGAACACCAAGTTCTTTTGAATGCTTACCTGAGGCTACTATCGCGGTTTTAGTTTCATACACGTCTTTATTGGTTTTAATTGAAATCAGAGCGCCCTTCTTTTTTAGCTCCAAAACACCTTCTTCTTTTAAGGGGACCTTGTATTTTTTCATGTGCTCTTCAAATTTCGATACCAGATTAGCACCCGTAATGAATTGATAGCCTGTAAAATTTTCTATGTCACCGCTCCAGGCGGTCTGTCCCCCGATATCCTTGGAAATAACCAAAAAATTAATTCTCTTGCGGGCCGCGTATACGCTTGCAGTTATGCCTGCGGGTCCTGCTCCTATTATTATGAGATCATACACCATGTTGCCTCTCTAAAATATCTTATTAGCTATAAATCCAAGCACAATTACCTGCGGCACGGTTATAACAGGGAGCCAGATGGCTACGCGCCTTCCCACGTTGTGCCATAAAAGGCCTATTTCGGTATAATCCGTAACTACGCCCCCCATTAGAAAAACAAAGCTATTGCCGAGAGCGCCGGTTTGCCTGAATATCTCGAATGCCATGGGCGCTGAGCCTTCGGAGCATACCTCTATAATAGTGGCTATTCCAAGCGTTATAAAAAGCCCGAGCACTGTCGGGCCCATATAATCATGGAAAAAGTTTGGCGGAATGTACGCCCCGGCTAAACTTGCCAGGCCCATACCTATAAGTACCCACCATAGCACCATGTTTGCCAGGGTAATTGTCCCGGCATATATACCCTTCGCGTCAGCTTTAAGTGAGTCAGCAGAAAATTTATATTCCTTGAACCTTTTACGGATATCGGCCAGTACGGAAAAATCGTCTTCTGTTTCGATTATATTTTTGTTCTTTTCGATAAGGTTTTTCTTTTCAAGAACCTGGAAAATAAGCCCTGTCACTATCGCAATTAAAAATGCGGAAAATATTATATACAGGGCTTTTAAACCGAAAAAACCTAGAAGCATTATTGTAAGCGTGAGATTGGACCATGGGCTTGCCAGCAAAAATGCCACAACCCCGGGATTGGATGCGCCCTTTTTGTGTAGCTCGATGGAAAGCGCTAAAATTCCGTGCGAGCACGCACTCATAAAAAACCCAAGGATAACCGAATAAAAAATAGTGCGCTTTCTTGGTTTTGCCAGTATGTGGGAAATATACTCCCGCGGAACGTAATAATCTAATAATCCGCCTAAAAATAAGCCGAGTATGATCGCCCACCAGATGGTTTTAAGATAGCTAAAAAGAGACAGCCTGAAAGCCGTAAGAAAAGGTATAACATAAGATAGAAGGGCAAGCCCTGTTAAAACCGCGGCAACGATAATTGTTTTATTCTTATAAAAAGGGACGGTTGGCGCGGCAAGGCAGGCTGCCTGAATTACGTTTTTGGGGGTTTTGTTCTGTCCGGCGAATTTCTCAAGGCAAGTCTTGCTGCAGAAAAAATAAGTTTTTCTGTTTTGCGTCAGTTTAAGGCCGGTCTTTTCGTTAACCGACATCCCGCATATCGGATCCTTCGTCATGATTATATACCCAGGCTCTCCTTGATGGCGTCTTTGTCAAAGCCGGTAATGATTTTACCGTCGATTTCCAGAACGGGCACGCCCATCTGGCCCGATTTATCAACCATCTCCTGCGCCTTCTCGGGATTTGTCGCAACATCGATATTCTCAAACTCTATATTGTTATCTTTCAAAAACTGCTTTGCTTTTATGCAATACGGACATGTAGGCGTGGAATAAACTTTAACATTTTTTGCCATAAGTGTCACCCCTTTAATTAATCTAAAACCGCTTTAAGCTCGACTAATTGCCTCAAATGATCCTTTTCCTCATTAATAACCACATCAATCATCTTATTGTCTTCCCCGGGCACGAGTTTCTTCATGCCTTCATAAAAGAGAATGGAGAATTTTTCGGCATTAATACCCAAATCAAGCGCTTCTTTCTCATTTTTTACATTTTTCGCGGTTTCTTTTCCCTTGTTTTTTTGAGCAAACACCTTGCCCTCGGCCAACGCGCGTATGTACGCGAAATATTCTTCCGGATAGGCCCCTTCCGGCGCATCCGTCTTCACCGAATCCAGCATCTTCTGAAAGGTCTCGCGATGTTTTTCCTCTTCATCCGTTAGATGCCTAAAAATATCTTTCGCTTTTTCGTTTTTAGACTGCTTCGCCAAAATGTCATAAAAATCTTTTCCGTTTATTTCTATCTGGACCGCCAGTTCCAACACTTCGCTTATGGCAAATGTATCAGCCATTATAGTTCAACCTCCTTAATCCACGCCCCGTGCACAGTACAAAATTCTATAGCGGCTAATTTTCCGCTGTTTGCTTTAAGGTGCAAAGCTGCTGCGGGATTAAGTTTTTCAGGGGTTAAATGAACCCTTGCGATAAATTCCTTATCAAGATAAAAATCGATATGATTAATGTAGTGTTGCGGCTGCATGGGATGGAGGATCTGCCCCATCTTTACATGCGCGTCTACGCAACCTTCCGGTATCAAGCCGCATTTCCTTAAAACAGTAATAACCGGCACGTGCTTTTTATCGCCTTCTGTTAAATTCTTTGGATCAGCCGGTGTATTTATAGCGTCTTTTTCCTGAAATGATGCTTTCGGCGCCCCGCATACAGGACAGTTATCAGGCGCACTTCCGTTTATCGCAATATAACCACAAACCTTGCATACATAACCTTTCATAAATCACCCCGCTTAGTAGTTCTCACACACAACTTCGTAATAGCTCTGAGGATGCTCGCACGCGGGACATACGTCCGGCGCGGCTTTTCCCTCATGCAAGTATCCGCAGTTACGGCATTTCCATTTAACAACAGCGTCCTTTTTGAACACCTTACCGTCTTTTATGTTCTTCAAAAGTTTTCTGTATCTTTTTTCGTGTTGCTCTTCAACTTCAGCGATCTCTTTGAACTGATCGGCTACGTCTTCGAAGCCTTCTTTTCGTGCTGTTTCTGCGGCTTCTTTGTAGAGCTTTGTCCATTCCATGTTTTCTCCGGCTGCGGAAGCTTCCAGGTTCTTGGCTGTATCGTTAATTATGCCTGCCGGGTAGGAGGCTTGAATCTCCACGTCCCCGCCTTCAAGGAGTTTAAAGAACCTTTTTGCGTGTTCTTTTTCATTGTCGGCCGTTTCCAGAAAGATCGCGGCTATCTGCTCATATCCGGCCTTCTTTGCTACGCTTGCAAAATACGTGTAGCGGTTTCTTGCCTGTGACTCCCCTGCAAAAGAAGCCAGTAGATTGTGTTCGGTTTTAGTGCCCTTGATAGACTTTGTCCTCGTTTTCTGCATATTTCACCCCTTTTATTTCAAAAAATCCATGTAAATCGCCAGCAGCAACGCTGCTGCGGATAAAACAAATATAAAAAAGTAATTTATTCTTTCTTTCCTGGACCCCACGCCGCAAAGAATAGCGCCTATTGTCTCGTAGTCTTTCTTTTCGAGATTTTTTTGATTGTTAATTTTGCTGATAAGGCCCTGCTTTGCTATTAGCCTTGCCCTGTTTTGATTTATTCTGTATTTATAAATAAAAAATGCCAGGAATCCGCCTATTCCTACATACCATGCTATCTTAGCATAAAGCGGGTTTAGGTGCATTAAAACAGTTACAAGCCTGACAGCTACTGTTGCTATAAGCCCTATTACAACGAAACCCCACGAAGCCAGGGAATCTTTACAATTTTTGTATTCACTGCACTTTATACATGTTTTTTTCATTAGTATCCCGCGAAATTCTCAATCCTGATTTTATCGTTCCCAAGTGCAAGCTTATCTTTAAGGACACTCACCATGGCCCCTACCATGTTTGGAGGGCCGCATATATAAAATATTCTTTCTTTGTAATCCGGAATTTCCTCTTTTATCATGGCATCGGTTATATAACCGGTTCTGCCCTTCCATATTTTTTTATCTATGTCAGGCGAGGTGAGCGTGTGCACAACACGCAAGTTGCCGCGCCCGGCCATGTCTTCGAAATCTTTCTCGAATATAATATTATCTTCCGTGCGGTTACTGTATAGTAATACTATATCCGTTTTTAGCTTTTTGTCTATGACAAATTTACACATGCTCCTTATCGGAGTAATCCCTATGCCGCCTGAAAGAAACGCTATTTTTTCACATTCCCCTTCAAATGTGAATTTGCCGAGGGGCATCTTTATTTTTGCGATGTCGCCGGTTTTTAGCTTGTCCAGGGCCTTTGAAAATTCGCTTTCTGTTATTCTTTTTGTAAATTCGATGTAACCTGTTTCCGTAGGTGAGTTCGAAAACGAAAAATGCTTTGCCTTATCCTCGTTACCTACCTTGATCGTAAGCGTAAAAAACTGGCCCGGCTTGAAGCCTTCCCCCGGTTTTTCTCCGAACCTGAAGCTTTTCACGGTATTTGTCCGCTCTATTACATCTATAACGCGCGTTTCGAATTCAACCATTCTATTTACCTTTTTTAATCAAGGATCCTATGCTAATTGATTTTAAATCGGATACTATGTGTTTCTGTATCATGTCCAATTTTCCTTTTAAGGCGCAGGTCCTGATGTGAGGGCACAGGCTTTTTTTGAAAATATGTTCGTTGCATTTTAAAGGCCCCTGGAATATTTTCATTACATCGGCAACGAATATCGCGCCGGCGGCGCGTGATAATTCAAAACCCCCGCCTTTTCCTTTATAGGATTTCAGGAGCCCCGACTTATTCATGCGCTGTAATATCTTCCGCAGGAAGGGGCGCGGAATTTTCAAATCGCGCACCAGTTTCTTTACCGAAACTATGCTCTTTTTGCGCTTTGCGATATAGCAAAGCGCCCTTATCGCGTAATCAGTGTCTCGTGTAACTAATTTCATATGCTATGCGCCACCACTTCCGATAAAACAACAATATCTTCGGTTCCAAAAATATCCGTAATGCTTTTGTCAAAAAGAAGATTGGCTTCCGGCCCAAATTCTTCATCCCCGCGCCAGAGCGTTATAAGGAAAGGCGTGCTCTCCTCGATTGTATCCAAGACTACGCTTACGTCCGCAAGCTCGGCTTTTTTAGCTCTGAAGCGCTCAACTAGCGTTAAAAGGGCTTCGGGATTTTTACCGTACTTTCGCGTAATCGTATTAATTACACGCTTCTTAAAATTTGGATAATACCCTTCGCCGCCTACTAATTCCTTAAAAGAGATCCACTCGCCCTTTATTGAAGGCAGTCCTTTGATTTTGCGTATCAGGTAATGCAAAATCAAAATGGACGTATAAACTTTTGCTGGAACGTTGCATGAAACGGAAAAAACGGTTTTCTTGTCTACGTTAACCTCGTAATCATCGCCCAAAAACCGCAAAGAATGAGTCCTCTCCTCCATAACTTGCGCAAGACGCTCCCACGCATTGTTTAAAGCGACTTCGTATTCCATTAAACCGGCTCGAACTTGTCTTTCCCAACCCCGCATTCCGGGCAAACCCAGTTCTCCGGTAAGCTTTCAAAAGATGTTCCGGGCTTTGCGCCGCTTTCCGGGTCGCCTTTTTCAGGATCATACACATACTGGCATATGGTGCATACGTATTGTTGCATGCCTTCCTCCTTATACTGATATAACTTCTTTTACTTCAGGCACTTCTTGTTTTACAATTCTTTCAACGCCGGCTTTTAAGGTCATCTGGCTCATTGGGCAACATCCGCATGCGCCGGTGAGTTTCACCTTGACGACGCCATCAGGTGTAACGTCTACAAGCACAACGTCTCCGCCGTCAGCCTGAAGTGATGGTCTTATTTTGTTTAGTGCAGCTTCTACTCTTTCTTTCATTTTGACCTCCGATTTTTTTACTATTTTCTTTTTACAAGCTCTCCGTCTACCTCAGAAATACCTTTTTCGTCTTTTCCTGCTTTACTGATTTTCTCGAGAATCCCGGCCGGTGTGGCCTCTTCCTCTTTCTGCTCTTTCACGTACCACTGCAAAAAGTCCTCTGTGGTTTTATCGTTTTCCTCCTGGGCCAGTTTAACGAGGTTATTGATTAACCCCGTAACTTTCTTTTCGTGCGCGAGGGTCTTTTCGAAAAGGTCCGGGCCTGAAGTGAAATCCTGCGGCGGATTATCAATAGCCTTTAGCGTGACCCTTTGGCCCTCTGCGTGCACGTAATCAAACATCTTTTTCGCGTGAAAAATCTCTTCGTTCCACTGCTTATAAAACCAGTTGGCAAAACCGGCTAGCCCTTTTGACGCCGCATATGCGGACATCCCGAGATAAAAGTAAGCAGAGTATATTTCCTTATTAATCTGCTCATCTAAAGCGTCTGTCATCTTTTTACTTAACATTTTTCCCTCCCTCTTTCGTTTTCTTATTGTTTAGATATTTCTTATAAAGTTTTTCTCCTACGCACTCTTTGCCATATTTACACCAATCAAGGCATGTTGCGCCCCCGTTTCGTAATACGGTTTTTTTGCACTTCGGGCACCTCGCCTTCACCTCATCTGTCCATATCTCCATCTCTTCGCTGCAAAAAGGGCATTTTATACTCTCTGGATGCGGCTGACTAAAACTTTGTGACCCCGGACACTTAAAATTCATTTCCTATCCCCTTTAATGCCGATATTAACGTCAGTAAACGGTATATTTTTACCTGAGGCCGCAAGCGCTTCCTGAACAATATTCAAAAGCCCGAAACAGCAAGGGACCTCCATATGCGCGCAGGTTACTGACTTTATGTTATTGGTTTTAAAGATTTCGGTGAACTTGTTCTTGTAGTATTCCGCGTCGTCTAACTTGGGACAGCCTACCAGCAGGATCTTCCCCTTCAATAAATCATCCTGGAAGCCTGCGTATGCGAATGAAGTGCAATCCGCCGCTATGAGTAAATCCGAGTTGTCAAGATACGGAGCAAATGCCGGGACAAGCTTGATCTGGACCGGCCAGTTCTCGAGTTGCGACACGCCGCTTGGAGTGACTCCGCCCTTTTTGGTTTCTTTTCCGCGTAAATCCACTATTTTCGTTCCGGGACATCCAGAAGGTCCGCCGGCGTGCTTGTGCGCGTACGCTTTTTCAGTTAACGGGTTTTTTATGCCCTTTTCCTTCAGGACCTCTAATGCCTGATTTAGAAATTTTGTCTCTCCGTGTTCTTTCAGGTGTTCAAGGTGCGCTATTATTACGTTCTTCCCCTGTTTTACAATATTTTGCATTACTTTCTTTTCATCGTACTTTTCGGCTTCTCTTTCCTCTATATTTATCGCCCCTTCCGGACAATGCCCTATGCAGGCGCCCAGGCCGTCACAGAATAGATCACTTATAAGACGCGCCTTTCCGTCTATAATTTGAAGCGCCCCTTCCGGACAGTTTGGAATACACAGACTGCAACCGTTGCATTTCTTCTCATCGATTTTTATTATTTTTCTCTTTGCCATAATGCTCTCCCTCCCTTGTTGCCTAAATGATACCACTTTAGTATCATTATGTCAAGGGATTTATTTACTTTTTTAAAGCCCCTTCGCAGCTTGAGCCCGCGCCTGCCGTACAGCAGTAACAGTGATTTTCGAAAATTATTTCCCTCTCCTGCAATTCATCAGGGCTTATGTCACTTACCTTTATCGTTTTATCACTCTTATCCTTAAGGGACAAGTTGAGCGCCTGGTTAAAGTCGCAATCGTACAAAGTACCGTCCCAACCGACGCTTAACAGTTTGCGGCACATTATATTACCGGCTACGTTCTCATTAAAATTATCCATTAAGAGTTTCATGTACTTGTCAAAATTGCCGTTTGCCTTAAGATACTGTTCAAATCTTTTTATCGGGGCATTCGTGATCGTCAAAAGATAGCTGAATGTCACCTGATACTTTTCTTTTAGAACTTTTTTGTAGTCTCTTTCGAGTCCGGACTGTTCTCCCGGTAAAACAGCGCCTCCCGGGTTATAGACAAGGTCAAGCACGAGATTTTCTTCTTTCCCGTATCCTAATTCATTGAGAATCCTGAGCGCTTTAATGCTCTTGTCAAAAACACCTTCGCCTCTTTGCTTGTCCACGTTCTCCCGGGTATAACAGGGCATCGAGCAAACAAGGTGGACACCTTGATCCTTGTAAAATTGCGCCATGCCCTCCATGCCCGGCTCAAGTAATACTGTAAGGTTACTTCTTACCTTTATTTCTTTTGCGTGTGGTTTGGCTTTTTCTATAAAATACTTAAAGTTAGGGTTAAGTTCGGGACACCCGCCTGTTACATCCAGGATAAGGTCCTTCTTTTTGGATAAAAATATTACGATATCGCCCATCACTTCTTTGGACATTATTTTAGCGCCACTCGGGCTTGCGTCAACATGGCAGTGCGCGCACTGCTGGTTACATCTATTGCCTAGATTCACTTGTAGCGTCTCCGGGTTAACGCGCCTTGAATAGGTTCTATCAATTGTGTAGACCTTTTCCTTAAAATCGCTTTTCATTTTTACCTTAATATTTTGATGAAGAATTTCATCATGGCTTTAAACCAACCCGAAGACATGACCGACATATAACGCTGGTCAGCGGAACTTTTAACAACTTGAGACAATGTCGGATATATGTGTATAGATGAGCTTAATTTATCAATGCTTAGCTTTGCCGACTTGGCAAGCACATATTCATGTATGAGCTCTCCTGCATTTGCCCCTACTATGTGCGCGCCAAGGATCTTGCCTTTCTTATCGCAAATAACCTTAGCCATCCCCTCCTTTTGGAGATCCGTAACAGCCCTATCGTTTGCGCTATATTGGGATCTGTATACATTTACATTCTTATATTGCGAGCGCGCCTCAACTTCGGTAAGCCCGAGGTGCGCAAGTTCGGGTTCTGTAAATGTGCACCAGGGCACAGCGCCATAGTCGACCGCTCGCTTGAAAGGAAGAAGCGCGTTACCCAGGGCAATAATTGCCTGGTATTCTGCGATGTGGCTAAATTGATACGGCCCTACAATATCTCCGGCTGCGTATATATTTGGAGCGTCTGTTTTTAACGTCTTATCTGCCTCTATACCTTTATTACTATACTTAACTCCGGCTTTTTCCAAGTCAAGGCCCCGAACGTTAGCAGATCTGCCAACCGCGACAAGAACCCTTTCAGAGGTAACCGTGGAAAGTTTTTTATCTTTGTCTTCGATGGTTACGGTAACGCTTTGTCTGTTTTTACTGAACTTAACCGCTTTTTTACCTGCATAAATTTTCACGCCGTCTTTTACGAGGTTTTCGCGTAGTACCCGGGCAAGTTCCTCGTCTTCCCTGAAAAGTATCCTGTCAAACATCTCTACGATCGAAACCTTAACGCCGAGCCTCGCAAGCGCCTGGGATAGCTCTATGCCGATGGGGCCTCCGCCAAGAACCGTTATCGATTCCGGGAGCGCTTCCAGATCGAAGATGTTTTCATTGGTAAGATAGTCGATGTCTTTGAGGCCCTCTATGGGTGGGACCATTGGATGCGAACCCGTGCATATGATAAATCTCTTTGCGGACATGCGCTTACCGTCTAATAATATGGTTTTATTATCAACGAATTTGGGAGCCCCGAAAAGTACCTTTATGCCTTTTTTTTCAAAAACACCGGCGGGATGGTGAGAGCTTATTTCCTTTATAATACTTCTTACGTGCGGCATTACGTTGTCGGTGTCAAATTTTGCGCCTTGTGCGGAGGATATTCCGTATTTGTCCGAGTGCTTAAGCAGCGAAAAAACCTGAGATGACTTTAAGAGCGCTTTAGAGGGAATACATCCGTACCACGTACAGTCGCCACCCAGTTTATTCTTCTCAATAAGGGCCGTCTTAGCACCCATCATGGCTCCACCCGTAGCTGCCACTAGGCCCGCCGCTCCGCCGCCTATAACGATTAGATCGTAATCAGGTTTCATCTATTTTTCTTTCCTCATTGCGGCTTCATCTGAGTTTTTAAATAATTATAGCACTTTTTGCATATTCCATCTTCCTCTTTCCAATCAGGGTGTTTCTTTTTTATTTCGTTAATGATGTGCTCTTCGGTGTGCGGTATAATAACGAGTAATTCTCTGGGAAGTGATTTCCCGCATGTAGGGCAAGTAAATTCCATAATGTCCTCCTCTTATTTTTTGTTTCGTTTTTTAACACGCGTGTAAATTAAAGGTATTGCTATAATAAGAATAAGTAAACCAAGCGCAACCAAAAACTCCGTAGAAAGTAAATCTTTAAGGTTTTTTACTTCGCCGAGCGTTCCCCCGAAAAACGCGGATATTACAACCCCCGGGATAATGCCTAAAAACGTCGCCAAAAAATA
Source organism: Candidatus Omnitrophota bacterium (assembly GCA_013203315.1). Taxonomy (GTDB): domain Bacteria; phylum Omnitrophota; class Gorgyraeia; order JABMRN01; family RBG-13-46-9; genus JABMQJ01. Next base: position 36,185 of record JABMQJ010000001.1, read on the forward strand.
ATCTTTTAATTTTATCTTTGAAAGCCCACAGGCGTAGTTTAATACTTCGTAGGGCACTATCGGGATAAGTCTGAAGAGAAGAACTGTTACGAACCCCTTTCTTTCCAGGAGCTCGTTCAGTTTTTTACCCTTGCCCTTAAGTATCCTGTCAACCAGGCTCCTTCCGAAGAATCGCGATATGAAAAAGGTGGAAGTTGTTCCGAGCATAGCACCTGTCATTAAATACACGGCACCCCAGACTTTACCGAAGGCAAGGCCTGCCGTAAGTGAAAGTAGGGCTATCGGCGGGATGATCGAAATCGTATTCAAGGCATATGCTATTATGTATATGACAGCGGCAAGGGTTCCGAAACCCTGTATGTAATCCCTTATGCTTGAGGGCGTGAGAGACTCCAGGTTGAGGCACTGGCATTTTACTATCCACCAGATACCTGCTACAAGTAAAACCCCTATGAGTACTTTAACTAAATTTTTAAGAATCTTCGTGTCCATTTCGCCGATTTTTTATTTTTCTTTAGATCCCTAACAAGACGAAACAATTCAAGCGGTGTGTCAACATCATACCACTTATCCAAAAGAGCTACTTTTTTCTTAAGGCGCTTTGCCTTTTTAAGAGTGTCGCCCAACACCTCTTGAGAGCTCCATTTTATATTACTAAAGAGGGCACCACAAGGCTTTTTAAGTCCTATCAGGTAATACCCACCGTCACGGCTCGGCCCCAATACGAGGTCGTTTTTCTCGAGCTTGCGGAATGCTTTTTTAACGAGATCGGAAGGCAGGTTAGGGGCATCCGAACCGATAATAAGCGTTTTCGAATCCTCGTCTTTCGAGGCGTTCCTGAAAGCATTGTGCATTCTCCGGCCGAGATCTTTCCCCTTTTGCCTGTAGAATTTAAAGCGCGGCGCTATTTTTTTAAGGCTTCCGGGATTTTTTGATCTTGAATCATAAGCCATTATCCTCCGGTCGCATTTCACGCTTTTTGCAAGGTTCACGGTGTCTTTTAAAAAAGCCTTATATAAATCCACGCGATCCGTATCAGAGAGAAAGCTCGATAGTCTTGTTTTTATATCGTGTTTTTTCGGTTCTTTCGCGAAAATGACTAAATTCTTCATCTCAAATCTTCATACAGATCTTTTATTTTATCAAGCGGGAATTTCAGGCAGTGTAATAACGTTACGTAATTATGTAGTAATATGGTGCTAAGCACTCCCTTTTTCTCCCATCTTCTCGGAGAAACGCTAACCTTGTTGCATAACACAACGGTTCTGCCTGACCTTCGCAACTTTCTAGTGAAAAGCACGTCCTCCATGATCGGGACTTCGGGGAAACCTTTAAGTTTTAAGAATTTATCTTTTTTTGTAAATATTGCCTGATCACCGTAAAAGACTTTAGTAGCCCTGGCTCTTAAGTTACCCTGCATTTCAAGTATCCTATATATCAGTCCTTTTCTATCTATCCTTTGCGTAAGGCAACCGCCTACACAACTGCTATTTTTTAATCGTTTTTCAACGGCCGCGACTGTTCTGGGAGAAATTACATTATCGGCGTGTAAGAATAGGAGGATATTGCTTTCGGCGTGCCCTGCCCCACAATTCATCTGGAGGGCACGGCCCTTGCCGGTGCGCACTACTTTGCCATAAACCTTAGCGACTTCTACACTTCTGTCAGAGCTACCGCCGTCTACAAAGATGAGCTCCGCTTTTTCGGCAAGCCTGCGAAACCCGGGCAGGTTCTTTGACAGGATCTTTTCTTCGTTATATATGGGAATAATTATGCTAACCATGTCCCCTAACACTTCGTGGGGACAGATCTCTCATCAAGCATGCTTAACAAGATGAGGAGATCCGTCCCCATATTTTTTCGGGCAGTTTAGAGTCTTACCCGGGACGATCTACTGCAGCCTTCGTCACAATGTGCTACAGGGCGTAACATGTACCTAATTGTAATTTGCATCTTAATCCCTCCTTTTTAGTTCTGTATTAATGATACCTAATAGGTATCATTCTGTCAAGAGCTTTTTTTAAGCTCTTTCTCTTTCAGCCAGGCGTATAAGACCGGGACCAGTATTAGGTTGGCTAGGGTTGCGGTGACGAGTCCTCCTACAAGGGGCGATGCCATCGGCTTCATGACCTCAGAACCTGTCCCCGTCGATAGCATTACAGGCATTAGCGCTATGACTGTAGTCGTCGCGGTCATCATTGCCGGTCTTAAACGTAATAGACAACCTTCGATTACTGTCTTACGTATGTCTTCTACTGTTTTCGGTAGTTTTTTCTTAAAGAGATTATCCAGTGTTGAAAGCAGTACGACCGCGTTGTCCGTGGCAACACCAAACAGGGCTATGAACCCTACCCATACGACAGTGGAAAATTTGAATCCCAGTAAGAATAAAAGTATTACCCCTCCCGTAAGCGCTACGGGAATTCCCGTAGAGAGAATAAGAAGCGACTTAACGTTCCTAAACGCTATGTAGAGCAGGATCATGATTACGCCCAGGCATATTAAAAGTGACGGGATAAGCCTTTTTCTTGATTCCATCTCTGACTCAAACTGGCCTGACCAGGAAACATAATATCCCGACGGAAGCTTTATTTCTCCTTTTTTAATCTTTTCATCCACGGCCCTTTGCGCATTTTTTACGAAGTCTATAAGACCTACCTTGTCCTGATCAACGTTCACAAAAATTCTCGCGTATGAAAGCGTATTTTCCGAGTTGATAACGGCGGGGCCGGGAACGCGTTTCAGTTCGGCTATCTGCGCCAGCGGAATATGCTCCCCGCCGGATGTAGGAATAAAAATTCTCTTAAGCGCTTCCGGATTGTCGCGTAACTCACGCATGTATCTTACGCGAACCGGATAACGCTCTCTTCCTTCAACGGTTGTAGTAATATTCATGCCGCCTATCGCGGTCATGATGACATGTTGAATGTCCCGGACGTTTATGCCGTATCTTGCAGCGGCCTCTCTATCTATTTCAATTTCGAAATAGGGCCTGTTCGATATGCGTTCGGCATAGGGGCTCACCGCGCCTTTTACCTTGGATACGACAGCCTCTATCTCGGTTGCGATCTCGACTATTTTATTAAGGTCCGGCCCGAAAACCTTGATACCTACGGGTGTTTGTATACCCGTAGCTAACATGTCTATCCTATTCCTTATGGGCTGAGTCATTATCGGGCTTACACCGGGCATACGCGTTTTTTCCTGTATTTCCAGTATGAGTTTCTCGCGCGTCATGCCCCTTCGCCAGAATTTTTTGTCTTTAAGATTAATAATTGTCTCTATCATTGCTACAGGCGCCGGGTCTGTCGCGGTTTCCGCGCGGCCAAGCTTACCCACGACCTGCTTTACCTCATTTGGGAATTCCTTTTTAATGATGATATCCTGCGTTCTCATTACATCCATTACCTGCGTGAGAGACGCCCCCGGCAGAAGAACGGGCATGAAAAGAAGGTCCCCTTCATTTAAAGGCGGCATGAATTCCTGTTTTATCATGGAAGCGAATATTCCGCCCAATAGCAAAAGCGCGACTGTTATTATTATAATTTTTTGCTTATTTTTTAACGCCCAGCTGATCGTGGGTAAATAGTGCTTACGAAGATTACGCGAAGTAGCATTTTTATCAGGGTCCTGCAATTTTCCCCTTAAAAAATAATAACAAAGCGTCGGAAGAAGCGTAAGCGCGATTACCGCGGCGCCCACCATGACAAATGTCTTCGTAAAGGCAAGCGGCCTGAAAAGCTTGCCTGCCTGTCCTGTCAGAACAAAAACCGGCAGAAACCCTACAATAGTCGTAAGAAGAGCGAAAAGAACGGGCTTCCCTACTTCCTTGGCGCCGTCTATGCAGACGTCGAGTCTTTCTTCGGGCGCGAGACTATTTGCGCCCTTTTCTTTTCTTCTATCTACAATTCTTCTATAAATGTTTTCAACCAGCACACAACCCGAATCAACCATTATGCCTATGGCGATGGCGATACCGCCAAGCGACATTATGTTGGCATCCACGCCAAAGAGGCGCATGAGAATAAATGCGATCAATATGCCTACGGGCAGGACGATCGCTATGGCAGCGCTTGCCAGGAAGTGCGCGAGAAATACCAGGATAACAAATACTGTTATTATAATTTCCTGTATAAGAGCGGTCTTAAGCGTATCAATAGAGCGCATGATAAGCCCTGTTCTGTCATAAAACGGTACTATTTTAACACCGGGAGGCAGGCCCACGGATAGCTCTTCGATTTTTTCCTTTATGTCCTTTATTACTTTAAGCGGATTCTCACCGTAACGCATGAGAATCACACCGCCTGTTACCTCTTTTCCTTCCTTGTCAAGGGCGCCCCTCCTGAATTCAGGGCCGATTGTCACCGTGGCTATGTTTTTTACATAAATAGGGGTGCCATTTTTCTCATCAATTACTATGTTTTCTATGTCGTCTGTGTTTTTTATGAAACCGAGGCCCCTTACTACAAATTCGGTCCCGCCTTCTTCAAAGACCTTGGCCCCTACGTCAATATTGGAGGCTTCTACCGCTTTTATTACCTCGTGAATCCTGACGTCATGCGCGAGCAGCTTATTTGGGTCTACGTCTATTTGATATTGCTTTACATGACCGCCTACTGAAGCGACTTCTGATACGCCCTTTACGGCATTAAGCTGATACCTTATATACCAGTCCTGGATCGAACGCAACTCATCCAGGCTGTGACCCTCGCCTTCAACCGTATACCAGAAAATCTGGCCGAGCGCCGTTGCGTCAGGCCCTAAAGTGACAGAGACATCACTCGGGATACCCCTTTTCGCAAAATCAAGCCTTTCTAAAACGCGTGTCCTGGCCCAGTAAAAATCTGTTCCGTCCTCAAAGATCATGTTTACCAGGCCAAAGCCAAAAGCTGACGTGGAACGTACAACTTTTATATTGGGCGTTCCCATGAGCCCTGTCGTCAAAGGATATATAACCTGGTCTTCCACATCTTTAGGGCTTCTGCCTGGCCAATCCGCATAAACTATTATCTGAAGCTCGCCTATATCCGGTATAGCGTCCACAGGGGTTTCGCGCATGGAGTGAAACCCCCAGATCATGAGTAGTATGAAAACTGCTATAACAAGAAACCGGTTCCTAAGACAGGCTTCGATAATTTTATTTATCATGATACAACTCCTCGCCTAGTGCTGATGCACCGGCGGTTTCTTCTCTTCGGCGCCTATTGACCCGCCATAAGCTGAGGCAGCGACACCGCTAATTTGGCTCTGTGAATCAATAAGGAAATTGGCCTTGGTCACGACAAGCTCGCCTTCGACGAGGCCCTTTAACACAGGATAGAACTTTCTTTCTCTGCCGTCCACCAGAGCTCTTGCTTCCGGGCCGATAACAACGAGTCGGCCTTCATATTTTCCGTCTCCTACTTCAAGCCACACGATCTTTCGCGTGCCGGTATCAAGCACAGCGCTCTTAGGAATAGCAAGAACCTCATGCTCTCCTTCGGCGCCCATGTACATTCCCATGATAACCAAATCAACGTACATCCCCGGTTTTAGTTTAAGATCTGCGTTTTCGACTTCGGCTCTGAATTTGATCGAACGCGTCTTGGAATTTAACACAGGATCTATTGAAGATATAACGCCCTGAAATTCTTCGCCCGGGATACCGGCGGCTATAACCTTTACTTTTTCTCCGACTTTTATCCAGGCCAATTCGTACTCGTATATATCCCCGTAAATCCACATCTTCTTTTCCGGTAAAATAAGATTCGTATGAACCTTTTTCGTCTTTTCCAATTCCTTTATCTGTTCGGCGCTTAGGCCAAGCAACTTTAGTTTTCTCCTTGAGGATTCCACTAAATTCGCGGTTCTTTCTTTAATCTCTGGTATATTGCCTTCAGATATTTTCTCAAGGGAGCGAACCGCGGAAATAAATTCCTCTTCTGCGATGGCAAGTTGCGGGTCATAGGCTACCTTGCCTACGGTGCGTAGCTCTTTGTAAAGATGAAGCTTCCCTATTGGCTCTGCTTTGACACCGGCCAGACGAAGCTGGTCTCCTTTTATTTTGACGCTGCTCACAACACCTTTTAAGCTATCCGCTTCCGCTTTCGATATTTTTTTAAGATCCATGCCGCATATAGGGCAGGTCATGCCTTCTGCGTCCTTCATGAGAAAAACGTGTTCTGCCCCTTCCATGCCGCATCCGTAATAATTGAGGCTCTCTTCGGCTTCCTCTTTGTATACAGGAATAAGTTTCATGTTGCAAATAGGGCAATTCACGCTGCCTTTGTCATACTCCTCCGGAGACACCCTCACACTCGGATGCATGCCGCAGGTATAGTATTCAATATCGTCGGCCCCGGCGTAGGTAACAATGGATGCTAACAACATAATTACAATAATAATTCGATACTTCATTTTATTTTCCTCCCGGTCGTTATAAATCTCGGCCTACTACCCTTTCCAGATACGCGATTGATTTCTCGTAATCTACTATAGCCTTATAATAAGCGAGCTTTGTCTTAAGAAGCACTCTCTCGGAATCAAGCCAGTTTAAAAAGTCTACCTTGCCCGCTTCATAGGCTGTCTTAGCGGCATTGAATGCCTGCTCTGTCTGCGGGACAAGCGCTGTTTTATACAAACTTACGATCTCTTTGTAAGTGTTTATCTTATAATAAACATCCTCCACTTCATATATAACGTTATTTTTCACGTCCTCGAAGTTTTCCCTGCTCGCGCGCAAGGATGCGGATTTTTCTTTTAGCTCGGCCACCTGCTTATCAAGCCAGATTGGTATGTGAACGGCAAATGTTGTCATCCAGGCGTCCTGGCCGTCGTCCGGAAGGGTCGTAGTATCATCGCCTACCTGGATGTAATCAAAACCAAATGTGAAGTCCGGAAGAAAATTAAGCCCCGCTAAAGACTTCTCGTATTTGGCTCTTTCTATGTTAATATTCGCTGCGAGCAATTCCTGCCTGCTCGTGCCGGCCAGATTATGCAAACTGTCTAAGGTATAATTGAACTTATCTAACTCTATGTCTTTTACCTTCCCCATCATAACCACGTTAGGCCTGCTAAGCAACGCGTTCAACTTGGCGGCGAGGCTTTTTCTGTGCTGTCTTAATTTAAACAGCTTATCTATTAATTTTGAAATCTCAACCTGGGCCTTGATAACATCCTGCTGCGGCGCATGAGCTACCTCGAACTTTTTTCCCGCTACCTTTTCAAGGTTACTTAAGACACCTTTCTCCTCCTCGGTTATGTCAATCGCCCTGTCCACCCAGAAAATATCATAATAGACAAACTTTACGTCTTTTATAATTTCGCGCTTTGTGGCTTCGTACTTCTCCCTCAGCACATCAGCCTTTTTAAACTCTGCCCTACCCTTAAGATGGAGCTTCCCGGGAAAAGGAACGCTTTGCGATACGCCGTACTTATGCTTCTGCGGGCCCACCTTTGTTTCAACGCTTTCACCGAAATACGTATACCGCGCCGTAGGGTCCGGAAGCACCGAAACCTGCTTTATCCTATATGTTGCAGCCTTCCAATTCTCATACGCCGCCTGAACACGAGGATTATTGTCTATAGCCTCGTTTATAAGAGCATCGAGGTCGCCGCCAGGAACTCCTTCTGCATGGATGTGACCTGTGGCGCTTGCAACAAAAGCGACGATTATAAACACAGTAAAAAATAAACGCATGGTACCACCTCATATATTCTTCGTAAACCTCTTTAATAAATTTGTTATCTCGCCTATCTTCGTATACGTATCCCCTGTGCTTTTGCTCTTAAGCGCCCCGGCCACACAGCCTGCAAGGTGCTTACTAAAGACTTTCTCCCTTACCCTCATGAGAGCTCCGATGGTCGATTGGATCTGGGTCAGGATATCAACGCAATACCGACCATCATCGATCATCTTCTGCAGGCCACGAACCTGCCCCTCGATCTTCTTCAGGTAAATTATCTGCTCTTTATGGCTCATCTTTGCCATGGTAAAAGCCTCTCTTTCCGTGATACAAGTATACCATACCCCCCTACCCTATGTCAAGGGCTGGCGCTCACTATTTTTGCGGGTTTTACCCTACGGAATCAGCTGGTATTGGCCTGCGGCTTGGCACTTTCGCCGGAGCTCTTTCCGTTAGCCCTCCCCCTTCTATTGGTGCAACCTAGGCATAAAGCCCGCTAAAATAATTCGCTTGAAAAGTCCACTTATGTGTGTTATTAATATGTATTACGAAAGGAACGAATAATGGCACGACACATATACATGGATAATAACGCAACGACCCCTCTCCACCCTGAGGTGAAGAAGGCTATCAAGGGTGCGCTCGATATGTTCGGCAATCCTTCGAGTCTGCATGAGTTCGGACGAGAAGCGAGGGCAGCTGTCGAGAGAGCCAGGGAACGCGTTGCTTCGTTTATTGGGGCAAGTCCTGATGAGATTATATTTACGGGAAGCGGCTCTGAGGCTAATAATACGGTGCTTTCGCTTGCGGCGTGCCCTGCTACATCCTGCTTAAATCTTCTCGACAAGAAGAAAACCGGTATTATCACCACTACCATTGAGCACCCCTGCGTGTTAGAGACTTCAAAATGTCTCACGGATAGAGGTGTCGATGTCACGTATCTTAAAGCCGATTGCCTGGGCAAGGTAAGCGTTGAAGAATTAGAGAACGTCCTCACCGAGAAGACCGGCATCGTTTCTATAATGATGGCAAATAACGAAATCGGTACGACACAGGATATTAAGTTGCTTGCGAAGATGGCGCATAAACACGGTGCCCTGTTCCACACGGATGCGGTTCAGGCAGTGGGTAAGATCCCTGTAGATGTAAAAGATTTAGATATTGATTTTCTGACGCTTTCGGCGCACAAGATATATGGGCCCAAGGGAATCGGCGCGCTTTATATTAAAAAAGATATTCCGTTTTGTCCATTGATTCGCGGCGGTCACCAGGAAAGAGGCCGGCGTGCAGGGACAGAAAATACTTTAGGCATAGTAGGCCTCGAAAAAGCAGTCGAAATGCGCGCAAAAGAGATGAATGCCGAAGAAACACGCCTACTTCAGTTTAAAAATAAACTTAAAAAAGGTATCGAAGACAATATTAAGGATGCGCGTTTCAACGGACATCCGCACGATTGCCTTACCGGCACGACGAATGTTTCGTTTGATGGCGCAGAGGGTGAGGCGATTCTCCTATATCTTGACCAGAAGGGCGTCGCTGTCTCTACGGGTTCAGCCTGCGCGTCCGGTTCACTCGACCCTTCGCATGTGCTTCTTGCAACAGGCACACCGGCTGAAAGAGCGCATGGCTCGATACGCATAAGCATGGGCCGGGAAAATACTGAAAAAGAAGTAGACTACGTTCTAACAACGCTGATTGACGTGATAAAGAAAGTGCGTAGCATGTCAACAGCCTACGGAGATAAAAAATAATGGCTAAAGAAGAATTTAGCTGGGTATATACAGGAATCGCCAAAGACCACTTCACTAATCCCAGGAATATTCTGGGAGATGAGGCCTCATTCAAGGATAACGGAAAAGGTACCGTTGGCAACATGAAGTGCGGCGACCAGATGCTGGTAGCGATTAAGGTAGATAAGAGTAAAGGTACGATTACAGACTGTAAATGGAAAACCTACGGTTGCGCAAGCGCTATCGCGAGCACTTCCATCATGTCGGAGATGGTAATAGGTATGACAATCGAGAAGGCTTATCACCTCTCCCCGAAAGACGTTGCCGCAGCACTTGGCGGTCTACCCGAACACAAAATACACTGCTCTGTACTAGGAGATAAAGCGTTACGCGCGGCAATAGACGACTACTACAAGCGTAACGGAATGGAAGATAAGATCGTTAAAGAAAAAGCGCGCCTTGTATGTCAATGTATGAACGTAACCGACCACGAAATCGAGCACGCTGTCTTAGAAGGCGCACGAACGCTCTACGAACTCCAGGAAAGAACCAAACTCGGCACCGTCTGCGGTCAGTGCAAACCCGAAGCAACTCGCCTCCTGCAACTCTACATCAAAAAACATTTCAGTAAGTAAAATATTATTCTATTTTTGATTTTTATTATAAAGAAGCTTATAACGCGGTAGGGTTTTGGATAGGCACTCTTAAGTGTGCCCTGCTTACTTGAAAAATACAAAATAAGATGGCTCTACTTGAATTATTTAAACAAATAGAGCCATCCCGAATGCTTTATTTCTTATTTCCTAAAAGAAATTCCGGATTCTTAATTATTGGGCCATATTCAGGGAACGGAAAAGTAACTGTTTCAAACACTCCGCAAAGAACTCTTCCGCCAAATTTGAAAATCCCACCTAATGGTCCCCACGTTATGGCACCAAGAATTCCATCCTTCTCATACCCATCTTGGATTCCATTAAGTATTTCAAGCGGGCTTGTAACGATGTTTGTCACACCTCTGTAAAGTTTTTTGGCGGCTAGATCAGCATAAGCTGCGGTAGCGCTAAATAACATTACACCGATAAGAAGCAGGATAATTAGCTTTTTCATTTTTTTACCTCCTTATTTTAAATATAGTATACCCAATGAAAATCAATACTGCAAATATACTTCAGTTATCCACAGGGTAGGGCACTCTTAAGTGTGCCCTGCTTGCTTTCTGTCGCAAATTAACTGGCCGCCGACTCCAACGTTTTCCGGTGCATTTTCCTTGATTACCGCTACAATAACCGCGGGAGGTAACTTATATGCCTTTACTGCTGCTTCAGTCACTTCTTTGATTAAAGCTCGTTTCACCTCTAAATCTTTTATCTTTGGTCCTTCCACTGTAATATTAGGCATTCTTCCCCCTTTTTTGGATTTTTACTCTTGTGCCATTTCAGAATCTGAACTCCTGTCTGCCGGCAGGTAGACAGGCTATTTTTGAAAATGGTTCACTGTCCTCAATTTTAACGGTGTTTAAGTGGGTATACAGGGTGAGGATATGCTATGGCTCAGTCTACCTGATGCGCAGTCAAGAACATAGACTTCTCGAGAACAGTGAAAAAATCCTGATAAGACTCCGGATTATCGACAGCCCTAAGCCCAAATTGAGCATTTGCCCTAACCAATAGTTGCGTTTCTCCTCTGGGCCTTACCGTAACAGTCATCTTTAATAAAGTATGCCTTGTAAATTTTGATGCTGTTACAGAGCCCAAGCTTAAATCTGCTCTATCAATAACAAATTCTAAATCTTGAAGAGTGCTTATTACTGTCCTAAGCATTTTTTTTCTATCGGTAGTATCAAAAGCCCTTGTTTGTATGCTACGCAATTGAACTTGGCTCTGTTCGGCATCAATTGTTCGCTGGGCAGTTGTTGTACAACCCGCTAAAGATAAAACGAAAAATAAAAGAAGAAGACCTCTTAACATTATTTTCATATTTCCTGCCCTTCAAGGAATATTGCTTTTGATACTTTGTCGAAGAAACCTTGGTATAATTCTGGTCCTTTCAAAGTCTCCAGTCTAGAAACGTTTCCCAGTCTGTTCCAGACAATTCTCTGAAAGGTAGTGCGGACGATTAATTTATTTCCTTCGGCGTTTAGCTTACTAACAACGGATACTCTAATTTTCTGCTCTTTATCAATATAGTCAAAAGCGTTTGTATTTGTGCCTGAGAGTGCGGCGAGGGCAACTGCTGCGGTTGCTGCCGCAACCTGAACTGCATCTGTTGCATCTCTACTTTTTGAAGCTACAACAAGCCCTAATTCTGTTTCGCTATCGTCAAGCGTAAAGCCCATATCTTGAAGAGCACCGGCGCAGGCTGAGAGTACTTCTGCTTCGTTTATCGTTTCAAATTGCCGCATTTGTAACTGGCGTACTTGCAGACTGTCCTCTGATAGGGTAAATAATTTTTTAGGGGTGGTAGCAATACAACCTGTTATAGAAATGCACAAAACAAGGAGTGACGGTAAGATAAAGTCTTTTTTTAATTTTGTAACTTTAAGCATATTTAAAATTTAGAAGCGTGATATGCAAAATCTCTTACTTTGCCCTCATTGTCAAACTTGATAACAATGGTCAAGGTTCTCTGCGTAGTCGATTTTGCTCCGGCGGTCCCAGGTGTTAGAAATTTTAGACCGGCATTGCTATCCGAATATACTATATCAGTAGCTATTTTATCGTAGACCCATACTTCCCGTCGCTGCTCATCAGTGGTTACAACATTGGGAGAACCTAATGTCTCTACAACCTTCGATGAGGGCATTCCGATCAAAATTTCACGCTGGACTTTGCCCACAGTTATCCTATCCCCGGTATCATCCTGCACTTCTCTTCTATGATAACTAGCTGACGCACATCCCATTAAGAATATTAAAGAAACAACTACTATAATAAGTTTTTTATCCATGATTCCCCCCTATTTTCATTAGTATTGTTTTATATTTTAGTCTTGCCGGTATTGAATGTCAAGCCTATTTAGCGATTCTCTATCTGAACTACCCTTCGACCGTTTCAGAATCTAAATTCCTACCTAACGGTAGGCAGGCCGGCAGGTTATTTTTGAATTAGAAGTCCTCGCTTTTTAAACCATGCCTTGAACGTAGTTTTTTCTTTTCCGCCCTCTTCTTTTTATTCCTAAGCATCTTTTCTTTTGCTCTGCGGGATCGCCGGCGTTTTTGCCTTCTTATCTTTTCTATCCTTTTTCTTTCTTCCGAATGCCTTCCCAGTATGTGCGCTTCGATTTTGCCCGTGAGGCGCCTGCGCGCTATAAATCTATTTAAAGCCTGCGAGCGCTCTTCCTGGCATTTTACCTCTATGCCGGTCGGCCCATGCCTAAGATGCACGCAGGTAGATACCTTATTAACATTTTGACCGCCCTTTCCGCCTGAACGGACAAACCACTCCTCCATGTCCTGTTCGCGGATACCAAGCTTCCGCATCTTCGCCTTCAGGGCTTCTTCTTTACTGCTGCTCACACCGAATTGCATAATTGAAATCCACTTTTCGACCGTTTAAGAATCTGAACTCCTGCCTGCCGGCTTTAAAGTAACAAATCGATCACTAGGCGGAATAGACTAAGAGAGCTCCGAAAGCTAAGGCCAAAAGACTGATCAGGCGCATGGATAAAATAGGTTTTCCCTGCCACCAGTCAAGATAGGTATATATCGATTTTGGTTTTATCACAAGTAAAAGCACACCCTTTATGATCGACCAGATACCAAGTACCTTAATCAGTAATACTATCCTGCACTGCGGGGCAGCAATTAAAAAGACGATACCGAAAAGAAGTGCCAAAATACCGCCGACCTTTAGCCTTTTTTCATTTCTCCAGAACGCAATATATCCTTTTAAAGTATTTTTCCTTACTAAAAAAAGGATTCCAATAACCATAATAATTACACCAAAAAGCCTGACAACCATAACCATAAGTACCTCCCTTTTTTACTCTTCGACCATTTCAGAATCTGAACTACTGTCTGCTAGCAGGTAGGCTCTACTTTGTCTTAAAACCCAAGAAACATTAGCCACCTGGCACGCCTTCCCAGTAAATCAGCTCGTTCAACCCTGTTAATATCTCGCAGTAATTTATCACGCGTTTCCGTTATGCCACGTTCAGTAATTTTTAGCTTCTCATATTCTATTCCGCCGGCTTTAATAAACTCAACGGCTTTCTGCAATTCTCCTTCATCGAAAAACGTCCCATGTTTTTTACACTTATCGACAACAATTCCCGAGTGATGCATGTAGTTTTTGCGCCACATCAATCTACTACAACGGGGGCATTTGCAATACTTTACTTTTTCCGTACGCCCCAAAGGTTTATATACCTTGTGTAAATCACGTAGCTCACTCACGGTAAAGACTTCCGGAATTATCTTCAATACCTGTTTTTCTTCGAACTTATCTACCCATACACCTTTACATTTTGGACAAATGTCGGTTTCGATACCGTTTTCCTTGAACACCTTCATTTCAATATCACATTTGGGACATTTCATTTTCCTCTCCTATATAAACTTCTCCCTGCCTATTTAAAATCGCGGACGTTATAAAGCTACCGCCGGGACAGGCCTAAGATCGTGCTTTGCCCCGCCCCATACCTTCCCGGAGGCCAACCACCAGAAATAACATTCCGACTATCTGGATAAGATGAAAAATACCGTTGTTATCAAATTTCCAAATAAGCCGGGCAGCAATATCCTTGTTAGCTTGAAAAATTGCGGCGATGATTGTGAAGAGAACCCCGATCGCTATTAATCCGGCGCCGCCGAGTCGCTTTCGCAAGGCCAACCAGCTGTAAGCGATCAAAACAAAGGTCATGGTAATTGCCTCGTAAATAATAAAAACCAGAAAAGTTCTCGGAAAAAGCAGGTTCACCGCGTAAAAGGCTACCCCAATCGCAAGCATGACCGGAAGCATCCGACGGACAGCAGCGCGGCCCAGCATGTCGTAGATGGCCCCAAGGATAAATAAAACAACCACGAAACCCAATGCCAAAAAGAGTGGTTGCCACAGAATATTCTCTAATGCCTCGGACATTTTAAGGCCATGCAGTAATGCCCCCGATGCGGACGAAAAGGTGACCAGCCCAAAGAACCATGACCAGATATTTGTTCTCTGCATATCACGCTGCTTGGTTCGGCGCAGGTAAAAGAGGCAAGCCGCGGCAACTAAGGCTAAAACCGCATCTGTCACGGCTGTCGTTTGCTCTATTGGTATATTAGTGATTTCCAGCATTAAATTCGTAACCTTAGACCGTTTTCGATAAAATGATTATCTATCTATCAGTTTACTGACCGTCTCCATGCAATGATTCACAATCTCTTTAATAATATTTAACATATCAAGATATCGGACCTTTGCCCATTCATCACAAATTCCCTTTGCTGACCTATCTATATGGTTAAGGCGACTTTTTTCTATTAATGCGTAGAGGGATGATTTATTTTTTAAAATATTTTTGCCTAACTTCCTATCATTAGTCTTCACCGCCACAATTGTAACTGACAAAATCTCTTCTATATTGTTACATAGCTCCTTATATTCTTGCAATGCTTTGTCACTAAATAACAATTTTTCACTAACTTTATACTCAATTCGTTCTACTAAATCTACACATAGATCTCCCATCCTCTTAATTGCGCCGATAATGCTTACCAAATCAATGACTATTTTTTTAGCTTTGCCTGATGATTTCTTTTTGGAAATTTCGATTGCTAAGGTAGTTAAATTAGTATAAGCTTCATTAATTTTTGTTTCATTCTTAAGCACCTGATCTAAGAGCTTGATATCGTTCTTCATCAAACCATTAAAGTTAGTACGAAACATTATTTGAACCCGTTCTAACATTTCTATGGTCTCTTGTCTTAATGAAGCTATTTTTCTTAATTCAGCTTTATTTAATTTGGCCATAGTTTTACTCCCTCTTTTACCGTCTCAGAATCTAAAACCTGCCTACTACTAATATTGTAGGCTTGGCGTTGTTCAAAGTCAAGGGGCAAAAAAGTGACATTTTTGCGGGTACTGCCCTACGGAATGAGAGGGTATTGGCGTGCGGCTTGGCATTTAACGACGGAGCCCTGCCAATACCCTCTCATTCCGTTGATTGGCAGGGACTCGCAAAAATATGCTTTTATATTGAGGGGTTTTTTGTTATAATTTTAGTCATTCAAACCGATAAACTATCAAGAAGGAGGAAATCAATGAAGATATTAATTTTAATAGTAGCGATGTGCATGATGGCAGCGAATGTGTTTGCCGAGGGGGATATGGCAACGCAGGCAAGTCCTTCGGTGACGATAAAACTTCCGACGCCCGAGACGAGCGGAGGCAAACCGTTGATGCAGGCGCTGAAAGATAGAAAATCGAGTAGAAACTTTAGTGACAAGGAGTTACCACAGCAGGTATTATCCGACCTTTTGTGGGCAGCGTTCGGCATAAACAGGCCGGATTCAGGAATGCGCACGGCACCCACAGCGCATAATATGCAGGAAATCTATATTTTTGTGGCAATGTCCAAAGGCCTTTATCTTTATGAACCAAAGCAGCATATATTGAAGCTGATGCTAGCCGAAGATATACGCGCTGTAACCGGTATGCAGGAGTTTGTGGCAACAGCACCGGTGAACCTTATCTATGTGGCGGAATATTCCAAGATGGCCAATATAGGCAGTGAGAAAGACTTTTACTCAGCTACAGACACCGGATTTATTTCTCAGAATGTATATTTATATTGCGCATCGAAGGGCCTGGCAACAGTCGTACGCGGCTGGGTAGACAGGAAAGCTCTGGGAAAAGCAATGAACCTACGCCCCGACCAGAAGATAATCCTTGCCCAGACGGTCGGGTACGAAAAATAACGAAGAGTTATTCACAGGGCAGGGCGCTCTTGGGGGTGCCCTGCTTGCTATAGCACGCCTTTACCCTCTAGATATTCCTCGTAATAATCAGTTACTTTTCTGTTTTTCGTTGCGCTAAACGACTTATCCGCATGCATGGCCGGTTTATTGGCATGTTTTTTGGTTTTTTGCAAGAATGTTGGGTATTCAACCCGCGCACCGTGCACGCGAGAGCCATTTCGTACCCGGTTATCATGCGATATGACAGTTATGCTAGATGGCTCCTTCGAATTCTTCACCATGCTTATTATGCGATCATCCGCTGCTTCTTTGGCGCGCGTAAAAACGCAGTCAATGCCGCCTATCTTTGTGCGGGAATAATCCATAAAGTCGACATCCCTCCCGTCAAATACTATAATAATTTCCGCATTAACACGGCTACGCTTCCATCCCGCCACATGCATTGCCAGGGCGCTCCTGGCTTCGGCAAGGCTTTCCTTAAGCTTCGCCGTGAGCTCCGAAATCCGGTAAATAACGTTATATCCGTCTAGTATAAATATCTTTTTCATATCCGTGAGTTATCTTTCGACCGTTTCAGAATTTGGGCTCAACGCAGAACAGTGTATTTAAATTATACCCCTAAAATAGAAACGCCTCAAGGAAAACCTTGAGGCGTCACGGTACACTGTTTCGTTCAAATTTTATTCTATATCCTCGTCTTTCCCGTTAATGAATTGCAACATGGATGCTCTGTTTTTTTGAATACGGTTTGCAATAAGTTTCAGGGACCCTTCGTCTAACTCCGGTTTTTCTGTCTCGGTTTCGGATTGCGCGGGTGTTTCTGTAATCTTGGTGGTTACTGCAATTGTGCAACCCGTGTTACGAGACGCCTCGAGATCGCTTGAAAAAAAGTTAACCATATACGGCTTAGGGTCGTGGTACACAATCGTCTGAACAAGCCAAGCGTCTTCATACCACATTTCACCCTTATCAAGAGGTTCTCCCGGCTGTGGCAGATGTGGCTGATTATATACAATTAACTGGACAAGCCGGCCATCCTTATAGTTATACTCGGGATAACCGTCTATTTCGCTGGGATCTATCGGAAGGTACTCCCTTATATCCATATTGGGAAACTTCAGGTCCACCGGGTATTTTTCGTATTCTTTTTTTGGTATCAACGGTTCTCTGGGCAACTCTATTATCCTGGCAATCGGGTTTTCTAAGCCTGGCTTCGGAGCCAAACCGCGTACGGGATCGGACCCTATGTCTTTATTAGGGTATTTAATTATCTCGAAACCCTTTTCGGGCAGCTCGATATTATCCCCTATTTCTTTTTTCACGATCAACTCTTTTTTCGTTTCTAGCACTTCCTTAAACTGTTTCACGGATCTGCTCGGAATTTCTTTGAGTTCTTTATCTTTATATGCATTCGCTTTGCCTTTTTCGGCAAGGCAAGGACTCTGAGAAACCACAATACCCAAACAGATTACGAGCACGATAACCTTAATTGTCATTCTGCCATTCATTTCATTTACCCCCTTCTTGCTTACGGTTTTTAAAACTCTTTACTTTCGTGTCAAAAAAATAACTCGAATCTCATACTCTATAACAAAATCACAGCTTGTTTACTCCTGTTATTTTCTGACTATTTTATTCTTAATTTTGCTTACTTCTTATCATTTGAGCTTCAGGGCTTCTCGGGTATTTTCGTAATACAAGCGCATAATAGTGCTCTGCTTCCTTTGTATTATTCAGTCTTTCTTCATATATAATTCCCGTAGCATACAGTGCCATGCTTGCAAACGTAGACTCGGGATATTTACGAGAGACCTTTTGGAAAGTCTCTATCGCTTTCTCGGACATGCCAAGATAGTTGTAATAGGCACCTATAAAAAGGAAGATCTGTGGCTTATGGCCCAAACTCGGATGCATGGCCATTATCGCTTCCAGCGTCCTAATTCCCTGCAAGTGTTTACTTCTGTCCTTTGTCTTTATCGCATTGTCTATTAACTCAATCGCCTTCCTAAGGTCAAGAGCGGCTTCTTTCGGCTCGAGGTCAGATATATATAATGGGGCGGGCCTTAAGAGCTCTCTTGTCCTGTATTTTCCATTACTGATTAAAAGCGCAACCTGGACTTTCTCTCCGATTTCATAGAACTCCGTCATTTCCTGCCATTCTTTTTCCAATAGCTGGCGCGGGGCCATGGGTGCCTCCCCCTTAAATACTTCTGTTGCCTCCCCGCCACCTAGTATTACCTGCTGCTGTTTAAGCGCTCCTTCTGGTATGAATGTTGACACAACCTTTACCCTGCCGTTTAATACACCAAGCCGCGTCATCATTGAGGGCTGTGCGGAAACATCTACTAAAAAATCAGTTCCCAGCGCCGTGGCTGTGGCTTCGGGAGTTGCCATGACAAAACGTGACCCCTTGAATTTTTTGCTTAAACGCACCAGCGTTTTACCTTTTTTGAGGTTGTATACTGTCTTGCCGGGCACATATTTTGGCAATAACTTCGCTATTTTTATTTCAGAATTCTGCTTAATCCTGACCCTGTATTTATTTGTATGCGCTATGTCAACAAAAGATCCACTGTCAACGGTTAGCGTATCGTTCTTGCCGAGTAGTAGCCCTTTGGTTCCTTTGGCCCACTTACGCCCCCTATGACTGTAAATCATTACTTTGCCCTTTACCGTCACAATCTGTACGGGCTGGACCACTAAATATGTAAGAACCCCGTATGCCGACACAAACAAAAGGAGCGTTACGACAACCCTTGCAAGCATGGGCGCAGGCAGGACAAAGACTTCCCGGGTTCTTTGAAGAACGCGAGTTACAATGAAACCTATCCTGTTTTCTTCCCTGCTTTTTAAAGTGTTACGCAGTTTTTGATTGAAGGCCCGGTCGAAAGAGGTAGACAGCTTTTCTCTATCCGCATGCCTAATGACCAGATTCGAATTCTTTAATAAAAGGGCTGTTTTCCTGCAGGATTCGCACTCGCTAAGATGGCTCTCTACCCTTTCCCTTTCAGGGAGAGAGCACCTCTGATCTATATATCTCGATAATAATTCGAAAGGCATTTTGTGCTTCATTTTACGCCACTTTTTTGCGGAATTTTAATTTTCTTTATAAACTGTTTCCGTGCCCTTGCAAGCCGCGAAGAAATTGTCTTCATATTTGTTTTCAGCACTTTGGCTGCCTCTTCGTAAGAAAGGCCTTCTATTACGCAGAGCGCAATGACATCCCTGTAAAGCGGATGAAGGCTTTTCAGGGCATTTTCTATCGCTTCCTTGAGTTCCTTATTTTTCACGAAGGAATCTGCCGAAAACCCGTCTTTCGTCAATACGCCTTCGAGGTTGATATCCATGTCCCCTTTTCCCGCTCGACCGGACAAAGATACCTGCCGCATCGAACTCCTTTTCTTTAATTCGTTTTTTGCCAGATTCGAAGCTATTGTATAAATCCAGGCCTTAAAAAGCCCCCTGGGCTCGTATCTATTGATGTTAAGGTATATGTTTATAAAAACTTCCTGCGTAAGCTCTTCGGCAACCGCCCTATCGCCTATCTTTCTGTTGATGAAATTAAATATTCTTTCCTTGTACGCATTATACAATTCATCAAAGCAGGCCCGGTCGCCTTCCCTGAATTTCCTTACCAGGGCATCGTCTTTATTCATTACCCTCTCTATATATATTAAACAATATTTTGTGCCGAAAACTCCACGTTCTATAGACATTCTGTATCAGCTTGCTTTTTTTGTCAATAAAAAAAACGGGACTGGTTTTTACCAAATCCCGTTTTTTTTGTTATCTGCGATTTAACGCTGATTGTTACTTATTCATCTTCCTCTTCGCTTCCTGTCTCATCTTCGGCATCGTATGAGCTGAAGGCCTCCAGGAGAATTATGGCGCCTTTACCGCCTGAATAAACAGCACCCGGCGTTTCCCGGAGAATACCTTTAAATGCTTCCTGCAACTTATTTTTGTGCTGCATCCATTCGTTTTCCAACAACGAAATCTTGTTAACCCGGCCTGTGTTGAAGTTTTTTGCGAAATCCATTTTTGCGGCAGGTACTTTTCCGCGTGTCCCAAACTTTTCGGCTTTTTCAAAAAGATTATTTGGCTTTGATGCGGATCCCCCCTCCTGTATCGGGCTTTGGTTTTTGCCGGTCTTATAGGCGTAAATCGGTTGCGCTTCATATGCTGCTTTTTGATCTTCGATAACCTGTGGCTTATACAATTTAATATCTACGCTTTCGGTTCGCTCATCGTTTAATTTTCCGGCAATCTTTTGCTTGGTAACATTGAGGCCAACGAAAATTTCCTTTATTTCTGTTATTCTTCCGGGCTCTACGCCGGGTGGCCGCGTATATGTTACTGCTATTGTCCAATCATCATTGGTAATGGTAAGGGTGTATCCTCCGCCGTAAGCTGATTCTGACAAGCTCAAAACAGTATCTCCAAACTGTTGCGGCATGGGTTGTCCCCAATAGTTTCTGGCAAACCACACCAGTATGACTCCTAAAAGCTCGCGCATTTCACCGTCCATGCGGGATACGCCAAAACCGCTACTTTCCGGGCCTTCATACCGCGAATACCAGCCCCCGTGAGGCAGCCTATAAAAGTTTCTGTATTCTTCTATATCATCCAAATCATTGAACTCGCCATCCCCGTTTGTATCAAGGAGATTCTTTGCGAGTTCGTCCAAAAAGTCTCGTAAATCCTCGTCGATTTGACGCTGAAAAAGTTCGGCGAAGGATTCTTCAACGGGATCCCTTGCATCAACGGGATCCCTTGCATCAATAATAATAAGCTTGCTGTTTTCGTCGTCCCACTTAATCGTAAAACCATCACCGATCGGTATCTTCATAGAGACACCTTCGTCTTTCTCTTTATCCCCGTCCGGATCTCCGTTATTACCTTTAAGCGCTTCGAGCGCGCTTTCAAGATCTCTTAATCTAATATCTAATTTTTCACGAATATCTTTTTCCGAATCGTCATCCTGATATATACTGATTATATCTTCCAGAATATCCGAGAGCCCCTTGCTTGGCAGTCCCTTGTTTAGCAGATTTTCGATCTCTTTATTCAGCAAGCCTTTGTATGTTTCAAGGATTTTTGGCAAAGGCGGATCATTCTTCGGCTTTATCGTTATGGACAAGTTATCTCTGGATTTCTCAGAGAGACTATTTTTCAATTCCAGGTACTGACTCACCAGGGCTTCCCGTTGGGGGTTATATACAGCGACAATCTTGCCGGAAACCTTTGCCTTGGGCTTCTCCGAAATGCTTTTTGCGTGCGCAAAATCACAGGGAAGCGTCGAAGAGACAAAAGCCACCACCACTGACATCGCTAAAATCCTATTAAATATTCTTTTCCTGTTTAACACTTTTTTAACTCCGTTCTAAAGTGGGTAAAAAAAATACCCCTCACACACGGTGTGCCTTGTATATACAAGTGTACCATAAATTAAAGGGTCTTGTGGGGGGAAATATCTTACTTTTTTATAGCCTAACAAGGTTAAGTGGCATTAGGAATTATTCTAGGGACGGTTCTCGCTAAGTCTTTTATTTACAGTTGGTTGCGGATTGCTTCATCTACTCTTGTACCGTTTCGGGCGCTCTTGGGGGTGTCCTGCTTGTTCACTTCCCCTTTGACCCTCTAATTGCCCAGAGGATAAGACGGATAAGTAAATAGACGGGGTATCCGAGAAGCATAAACATGAACGCGAATGTGACTATTTGCTGACCGGCTTGTTCACCAACTATTGCAAACTCGGTCATACGCAGGGCAAATATGACAATTGCGGATATGACCACGATGCCGAGCAATATGAGCCCTTCCTTCTTTATGATTTTTTTTATACCATCTTTCATCCAGACATCTCCTTGCCTGCCGGCAGGCAGACTTTAATTAGGCCCCAGGGACAGTTCTTAATCTGTCCCTTGCCTGAACCGTTCCTATTTTCAATTTTTGACTTACAGCTCGAACTTGCTTTTATCTACTCTCGCGGTTTTAGAAAATTTTTCTTTAACACCATCCAGAGTATCCTGGAGAGCCTTAAATATTTTCTCCACCTCTTCCGGCGTGGATTCGTAACCGGCACCCGATAAATTACCCAACAGTTCTATCTTCTTTATCGCATTCGTTACCCTCTGCGTCGCGAGTCTTTTAAACTTATCATGTTTGCTTTCAGATTCTGCCATATTTTCCTCCTTTTTTTAAAATCGTTATTGTTTAGCTTTCGACCGTTTCAGAATCCGGAAATTCTTATCAGCTCGTGCATATCTTCCTCCTATCTAATTTTCGGTTACATGCTCGATTACGCTGCTTTTTGCGATGTCACCCGGGGATGTAGTGTCTGCTGTCGGGACTTCTGGGACTATGTCGAGCCCGCCGGAGTTGAAAGCCTCGTAGCAGAGCTCCGAACAGAAATAATCTTTATCCTTTTGCCACGTATTGGCGATATCTTCAAAGGGGAGTTTAAGCTTTGAGAGAAGTTTTAAAAAACCCAGAAAAAATACGCCAAGGTAGTCATATTTATTGTTTAACGCGTCTACTAAATACGATATTGTGTTGTTTATATCAAAGCTATGCCCTTCTTTTATTCTATAAACATCATAGCCCTGTTTTATTTTCCTTATATCACGGGCCCTTACGCCGCCTTTTGTTATCGCTTCTATCACAAGATTCATTTCCGGGGATACACAAACAGCGACGTGTGAATATTTACTACCAGTTCCCCACTGTATGATCTTAGATATCCCGTCTTCTCCTTCAAATAAAAGTATATCGCCGGTTTTCATCTGCATAATTAAAACAATAGTTTTATTTTTGTGCCCAGCACGTTATAGCTTATCCAATGCTTGGACTTCTTGCTGAATTGCCAGAGATAAAATACGTCCAGGCTTAAGTTTTTTATGATTTTAAAGTTGGCGCCTGCGTAGAGCCTGTTTCTGTTTAGTTCGCCCGCATCGAAATCAACAAATACCTCATCAGCTACATACGGCGTAAATTTAAACTGGTCTAGTTCCAGCGGATACCCCACCGTAAATTTATTTCTATAGCGCCACTTGGTGTTGGAATTTTCGGGCATTCTCCACTCCAACCTACCACGATTACTCAACGAAAAACCATCTGTCTTATGTTTAAGCGTGGCATTAAAGTGCGGCCTGTTTTCATATTCCCAACCGTTACTTCCCTCTTCAAAAGCCAAGCGATAGTTAACCCCTACATCGAGCCATTCGGCGAGACCCGCATACGTTACCCCTACATCAGAATGCTGATAATAAAAATCGCTTACGCCGTCTCCGAACCGAAATTCTTCTTCTACTTTTATTTTCCAGTCCTCATTTATTTTATATGATATATTTTCCGTGTTCCAATACTGAAAATCACCGTCATCAAAAGCAAAACATGCGCCTGATAAAAACAATATTACAGTTAAAGCAACAAAGAAAATCTTTCCCCGATTCGACATTTTCTCCAGTTTCCTCCTTATTTTAGTTCGTATAAAAATACCTTATCGTTACGACGGGCCTTGAAGGGTAGCTTTATACCCACCCGGTCGCCTTTTTTCGCGGAATCCACGGGGATTTCGTCTTTGTGCATTTCATCTATTTTCGCAACTCTGGCGGGGGTGGTTTTTCCGCAAATTAATACGTTCTGGCCTTTCTTGATGCCATTATCTATTACAGATACTCCCGCAACATTCACTTTGTTGTAGAAATTAATAACCTTTCCCACAAAAAGCTTATTGTAGGCGCTCTGCCCCTTTTTGCTGCCGGTATCATTGGGTTGCGAGAAGAAGAAGCCGTCTGTAAAACCCCTGTTATACGTAAGCGAGAGCCTAATTTTAAGCGCTTTTTTACTTTTCGGGTCAAGCTTGCCGGCGAAAAAAGAATCTATCGCTTCCCTGTAAACGGCAGTAACCTCCCCCACGTATTCGGCCGAACGCATACGGCCTTCTATCTTAAAAGCGCTTATACCGGACTCTATTAGTTTATCAATAAACTCAATAGTGCACAAATCCTTTGTGCTCAACACGTAATCGGTACCTAAAACGTAATCGTTTTCTTTATCTCTGGTATCTTTGATTAAAAATGCGCGCCTGCACGGCTGGAGGCACATGCCGCGGTTTGCTGATTTTGAAAATGAAGCGTGCGAAAGAAAACATCTGCCGGATATGCTGACGCATAAGGCCCCGTGGATAAAAGTTTCTATTTCACAATCCAATTTTTCTTTCTTTACATTTTTAATTATTTCTTTTATATCCGAAAGATTGCACTCCCTGGCAAGAACGATTCTTTTTACGCCTTGGGAATGGTAAAATTTGAGCGCGGTGAAATTGGCGACACTTGCCTGTGTTGAGAGGTGGGTTTTTAGTTTCAGGTCTTTTGCGTATTGTAGTGCCGCCATGTCCCAGAGCATGACAGCGTCAACATTGGCTTTCTTGGCATTTTCTAAAATTTTCTTTATCTTTTTCATGTCGCTATTATACATGATGGTATTAAGCGCAAGATAACCCTTCTTCCCGTTATCGTGAAGACGCGACATTACCTTTTTTATTTCGAGCATATCAAAATTAGCGGCCCAGTGCCGCATGTTTAAATTCTTTATGCCGAAATATACGCTATCTGCGCCGGCTTCTATCGCCGTATTTAAAGCGCACCAATCCCCTGCCGGGGATATTAGTTCCGGTTTTTTGTGCTTCATTACATGGCTCGGGCGAGGTTATTTAGCTTTTCGCGTATGAGCTCTCTTAGGCGTGCATAGTCTTCGATTTTGTAAGGCGTTGTATCGATCGGCGGCAGAACGGTGAGTTTGCCGGATACTTTTGTTTTAAAAACCCAGCTACCCTTGGGGATCGCTTCCCTTGTGCCGCCCATAAAAACAGGAAGAATGGGTTTGCCTTCCCTTATGGCTAGCTTGAAGGCCCCATTCTGGAATTCGTTCATGTCGTCTGTATCACTGCGTGTGCCTTCCGGGAAAAAGAGTACCGACTTACCTTCCCTTAACTTCTGGGCCGCGGCCCTATACACTTTTTTAATGCTCGCAAAGTCTCCCCTGTTTAGCAAAATATGGTTATTGACCCTGAGAAGGCCTCCGATAAACGGAACCTTAAGGAGGTTTTTTTTGGCCACCCATTTGAATTGCGTGCGTATTTTGTATATTAGGACAATATCGGCAAGACTCTGGTGATTGGCAACTATGACATATGTTTTTTTGTGGTCAATATTCTCTAATCCGCTTACCTCCAGATTCCAATAAGGATTTAAGGATACCAAGGCATCCGACCACCAGAAGCACTGCGCGTGGACTATTTTTTCTCGCTTGTCAGGCGGAAAAGGCATCTTCGACAGGACCCGGCTCACAAAAATCACAGTCGCGGTAAGGATAGTGCCCACGACCCATATCACGATTGATATTATAAATCTCATAGGTTATCTTGATATCTTCAATATCTTATATTTCAGGGTCCCAGCGGGAACCTGAATTTCAACGATTTCCTTTACCTTGTGGCCCAATAGGCCCTTACCTACCGGGGAAGTTACGGAAATCTTGTTTTGCGCGAAATCTGCCTCTAATTCGGCTACCAGCATATATTCAAGTTCTTCCCCCGAATCCATATCTTTTAGTTTAACTGTTGCGCCGATAAGCGCCTCGTCTTTGGCAATTTTTGTATCATCGAGTATTTGCGAGCTGGCTAATTTCCCTTCTAATTCGGCGATTCTTTTCTCATTCATCCCCTGCGCGTCTTTGGCCGCGTCATATTCGGCGTTTTCGCTTATATCTCCGTGCGCGCGCGCCTCCCCTATCGCCTTGGACAACTTTCGGCGCTTGGTTGTTTTCAGGGTCTCGAGTTTCTTTCTAAGCTTCTCATATCCTTCGGGCGTTAAATAAGACATTTTTTCTCCCTTTTTATTTTTTTATAAACGCAATTTTTACGGTAGTATGGGTGTCATCCTGCCAGGGCCAAAACATCGCTATTATAGTACCGTCTTCAAACTCTTTCTTAAAAAGTGTCTGATTATCAAAAACACCGCCACACTCTTGTGTAATGCGCACGTCTTCTTTTGTGGGTTTTACCTTTGCGGGTTTTGTCGCAGGCCCCAAAATACCGGTAAGCATCTTTTCCCATTTATTTATTTCATCGGTAGCTACGACATATTCGCAATATTCGTCGTTTACTGTGCGTTTTTCGAAAATATCAAGCGTCTTAGATTTTTCAATGATTTCTTTTAGCATGTTATCCGCTTTTTCTGCCATATAAAGCGCTCCTCTTGTTTACTCGCCGATCAGCTTAACGAGGATGCGTTTCCGGCGGCGTCCGTCAAATTCACCGTAGAAGATCTGCTCCCACGGCCCGAAATCAAATTTACCTTTAGTAACAGCGACGACTACCTCGCGCCCCATTATGGTTCTTTTAAGATGCGCGTCGGCGTTGTCTTCGCCGGTAAGATTATGCTTATATTGCGAGATAGGCGCGTGTGGGGCAAGTTTTTCGAGCCACTTTTCAAAATCTGCGTGAAGGCCTTTTTCGTCATCGTTTATAAAAACGCTCGCTGTTATGTGCATTGTGTTTACAAGGCACAGGCCTTCTTTTATGCCACTTTTTCGTAGGATCTCTTCAGCCTCGGGGGTTATGTTTATAAACTCTCTCTCGTTTTTCGTATTAACCCAAAGGTATTCGGTATGTGTCTTCATGTATACTAATTATACCCCTAAAAATAAATAGCCTCAAGATTTATCTAAGGTTTCGTCGAACCAATCGAGTATTAACTTTCTTAGCTTATCGGGATAGAATTGAACAAGCCTTTCCGCATGAAGGCCGTTTTCTATTATTTCTATTTTTTTGTAAGTCGGCGCCGCATTGTAAAGCGTTTCGGAATGATAGTCTTTAATAATCCAGTCTTTGTCCCCGTGTATGAAAAACATCGGCGTACGCTTTACTAAGGTTATCGTATCAATGGGTTTTTTCTTCGGAAGAAAAATGTGATCAACCCTTGCGCCCTTTCCTTCCCATTTACAATCGATATTGTCTTTTAAATCTGATAGCATCCCGGGTTCCCAGAAGTGAAAGTTCACACCCTTAAAACTCGAGGGACAACTTATCAGTATCATGCTATCCACGTCATCTCTTTCGGAGACAGCGTTTATTGAGGAAGCGGCGCCCAATGAAAAGGCTAATATGCCTATTTTTTTGTATCCTTCAAGTTTTGCGTAATCCAATATAGCGTTAATATCCAAATGTTCCCGGGCCCCCCACGAGTATTTTCCCGTGCTCTTTCCGTGCCCCCTTAAATCAAATATTATGACATCGTGTTCGGACAAGAGTAAATCGACGGTCTTCCGCATCCATCGATTTTCCATGCTGTTATAGAACCCCGGGCATACTACAATTACAGAGTCGAATTCATTTTTGTACTGCTCGTAAGCAATTGTAATATTATCTTCCGTATAAAGCGTGCCGCTTGTGCAGTTCGGGTTACTCTCCGCATACGCACTTAAAGATAACGTTACTATTGCAAGTATAATTATTATCCGCATCGCTACTCTTGGTTATTAAACCCTTAACGCGTTTAGTTCTTCTTCACCCATGGGTAAGACTTCGGGGTGGCCGGTACTTTTCTCTTTGCAGGTAATTTTTAATGGTTGGTTCGGCTCCCCGTCGCTATACCTTGCGACTATACGCCCGGCCTTTAGAATAGAATCTTCGTCAAAAGCGCCTCTCCCGATGCCGGTCGGGCCGGTTGTATCTAGAGGATAAAAATGAAAATCGTTTTCCTTGGAGAGGCTTGATAGTTTCTTGTTTTCTTCATCGTTTCTGCCTACAATTAATTTGGCTTTTGTGTTTAGGCGAAAGTGCCTGCCGACTTTGAGAAGCTGCACGTCATTTATAGTGATATCGGGTTTATGTTTTAGCAAATCACGCATTCTCCTGGCAAAACCCGGATCCGTTAAAAGACATCCGCCCGCGGGACAAGGATAGTCATTGATGCCAAAGTCTTTGGCGAGTTGTATTTGCGGTTTTCTTGAGCGTCCGCTTATGGATAGGAACTTTTCCCTGTCAACCAGGCCTTCTTTTTCCGGGATGCTGGGCTCCATGAGCTTGGACGAAAGCGGCCTTACGATGAATCCCTTTAATCCGCTCTCGTTCTCTATGGTTCGCATGGCGTCTTTTCTCTGCGACATCGGGCGTTCTCCCAATACCTCTCCGGTGAAAATAAAAGAAGCGCCCGTTTGCTTCATGTACTCACCTGCTTTTCTAAATATGAATATGCGGCAGTCAAGGCACGGATTCATGTTGCTGCCGTAGCCGTGCTTGGGATTTTTGACTATCTCCAAATATTCTTTGGTTATTTCGAAGACCTTAAGAGGAACACCGAGGGTATCAGCTGCTGATTTGCTGGCAAGGCATGTTTTTCCGTGGGCAGTACAGTTGCAGAATACGGTTAAAAAGTTAAGCGCTTCTACTTCTATGCCCTGTTCCAGCATAAGCTTCGTAGCTAATATGCTGTCTAATCCCCCGGAAAGTAATGCTATTGCTTTAGTCATTTAAAAAAAGTAACAGCGACTATCCTTCATTAATAGAAAAATAGTCGCTGCTCCTTCGTATCTTGTTTATAAGGTTACGCTACTGCTGCTTCCAGTTTGGTAGCTGCCGGTTGCGGTTTGGTGCCGTCTTTTGAAAGCATTTTCATCGCTACCTCAGCCGCTTTTTTACCGGAAAGGAGCATTCCGCCAAAAGTCGGGCCCATGCGCGGAATTCCGTAAGCAGTGGAAACTGCCATGCCTGCTACGATAAGACCCGGAAAAATCTCGCCTGTTCTTTTCACTACTAAGTCTTCTGAAGTGTCTGCGTCCATCGGACCGAAAGTGGCCAACTTCAGCATGTGTCTTTTCTCAAGGCTTCTGCATACACAGGCGTCGTGCCCCGTAGCGTCAATTACAACCTTGGACTCCATGGAAATAGGATCAACGCAGGTGATTTGTCTTGGTAGGGCCGCTACAGGTGTCCAGTTGATAACCGCGCCCTCTACTCTTTTGTTGCGATATACAACGTCGTCAAACCTTGTCATGTTCAAGATCTTTACGCCGGCGTCGCATGCTGACGCTATGAGTTTTGAGCAGGCGTGCGGGCCATCGGCAACTAATAAGCCGTCTTCTCTTTCCCTGTAGGGGATACCGATCTCGTCTAAAACAGTTTCTGCGGGGGATCTAAAGGTTATCGTGTTCATCAGATAACCACCTATCCAGAAACCGCCGCCGATATAATTGTTGGCCTCTACTATGAGGGTCTTAACACCCTGTCTCGAAAGGTCCCTTCCGGCTACAAGGCCACTTGGGCCTCCACCAACTATGATTACGTCGGAAATTATGTAGTCCTCGAACCATTTCGTGAATTCACTTACGATTGCTTTACTTATTTGCGCTTCACTTACTTTTTTAAACATACGTACCTCCTTTTTATTATATTACACCACAGACGTGTTTACATGTCAATGATATTTCTAGAGATCCGGTTCTATTTTTTTGTATTACTCTACTATGTCTCCCAGGAGCGACTCAACCTTTATGCCTTGCCCGGTAAGATACTTGATGCCTTTTTCGAGATTTTCCTTCGTGCCCTCCAATTCGAGCGTTACCTCACCTACTGTTTCGGTTACCTTTGCCCTCCTGATGTTGGGAATTACATCGTATTTTTTGGCCATTGTAAAAATAGCAGGCTCTTTAATGAGTTTCTGCGGGAATATTAAATGCACCATTTTCTTTGGCATAATTACTCCTCCTTTTTCTTTTTTATACTGCAGAACTGTTCATAATCTATTAGCTTAGTTACCGTAGGTTTTTCGCCGCAAATCGGGCACTTTGGGTCTTTTGGGACCTTTACCTGGCGAAAGCTGGAGTCCAGCGCATTAAACACAAGGAGTTTTCCGGCTAAAAGATCACCTATGTTTAAAATGTATTTAAGGACCTCGTTTGCCTGGATTACACCGATTGCACCTGCAACTGCGCCGAGGATCCCTGCTTCCTGACAGCTTGGCACAAACCCCGGAGGCGGCGGTTCGGGAAATAGGCATCTGTAGCATGCGCTTTTGCCCGGTAAAATTGTTATCGCCTGGCCGTCAAACCTGAATATTCCTCCGTGGGAGAGTGGTTTCTTTTCCAGAACGCATGCATCGTTTACCAAATATCGCGTAGGAAAATTGTCCGATCCGTCTACAACGATGTCGTATTCTTTTATAACATCGGTTATATTCTTTGACGTGAGACGCATGTTTAACGCTTTTACTTTGACATCCGGATTTATGGCGTTTAATCTTTGTTTGGCAGATTCAACTTTTGCGACACCTACGGTATTCGTATCGTGCACAATTTGTCTCTGCAAATTGTTGAGCTCTACTTTATCCGAATCTACGATACCGATCGTGCCGATACCGGCTGAGGCCAGATATAAAGCGCATGGCGAGCCTAAGCCACCTGCGCCTATTATGAGAACTTTGCCTCCGAGAAGTTTTTCCTGGCCCTTTCCGCCGACTCTAGGCAATATAATTTGCCTTGAATAACGTTCTATCTGATCTTCTTTTAGGCTCATCGACTTCCACCTGCTATTGCCGGAATTATCGAAACTTCGTCCCCGTCTTTTAAGGGTGTGGCGTCCTGTTTTAAGAAACGCACATCCTCCTCATTTACGTAGATATTTATAAATCTGCGAACCTTACCTTGGTCGTCACAGATCCTCTCTTTTATCCCGGGAAAATCTTTTTCCAGGTTCTCGATTAACTCCCCTACATTTTTACCGTTTACCTCTACTTCGGCCCTGTTGCCGGTAAGTTTTTGTAACGGTGTCGGAACTCTTACTTTTACTGCCATCTTAAACCCCCAGTCGTTTATTTTTAGCTTTTTCAAACGCTTCCAAACTCGGTTTTATCTTGAGCGGTTTTCCTATTTTTTCCGCAACAGCTTCCTGAGTTTTTAAACCATTGCCTGTTATACACACGACAATTGATTCATTCTTCGGAATTTTTCCCTGTTCTATCAGTTTCTTTGTAACGCCAAGCGTTACGCCTCCTGCGGTTTCGGTAAATACGCCTTCGGTCTTGGCCAAAAGCTTAATCGCTTCTACTATTTCCTCGTCCGATACGTCTTCCGCAAAACCACCCGATTCCTTTACAGTTCCGACAGCATATATGCCGTCAGCAGGATTCCCGATGGCTAAAGACTTCGCAATGGTATTTGGCTTAATAGGCTTTATGATATCCGAACCTTCTTTTATCGCGGTAACTATCGGCGCGCATCCTGTGGCCTGGGCAGCATAAATTTTTGTGTCGACTTTATCAATCAGCCCCAGTTTCTTAAATTCGTGCAAGCCCTTCCATATTTTCGTGATAAGTGAGCCGCCCGCGCAAGGAACTACGATGTGCTTGGGCGCTTTCCATCCCAGCTGTTCGGCAATTTCATATCCGTATGTTTTCGACCCTTCGGCGTAATACGGCCTTATGTTTATGTTAACAAAGGCCCATTTATATTTTGCTGCGACTTCCGAACAAAGCCTGTTAACCTGGTCATAATTCCCTTCGACAGCCACCAAATTTGGATCATATATAAGTGTCCCTATAACCTTTCCTTTTTCAAGGTCAGCGGGTATAAATATATATCTTTCCAGGTTAGCTATGGCGGACTGCGCTGCTACTGAATTCGCAAGATTACCCGTCGAAGCGCATGCAACAGTTTTGAAACCGAATTCCTTCGCCTTTGATAGCGCTACCGCGACCACTCTATCTTTGAAGGAAAGTGTCGGGTGGTTTACAGAGTCGTCTTTTATGTAGAGTTCTTTCACGCCCAGCACCTTTTCAAGATTCCTGGCTCTTATTAAAGGTGTGTATCCTGAATTTAGACCGTCTGTAGGGTCTTTGTCTATGGGCATAAGTTCTCTATAACGCCATAGGTTCTTGGGTCTTGACTCTATTTCCTTCCTGGTCAATATCTTCTTTATCCATTCGTAATCATAGTCCACCTCTAGCGGCCCGAAACAGTATTCGCATACATATATGGGGTCCTTCGGATAAGCCCTGCCGCATTCCCTGCACTTTAATCCTTTTACATAACTCATTTTGTCACCTCGATTTCCTGACAATAAGATTCCAATACCCGTTTTTTTCTTCAACTTTTAAAATTTCGTGCCCTTCTTCCTTAGTGCTGGCCGTAACGTTCTTAATCGGCTCACCGTCGTCAAGGAGAACCTCCAGTATCTTGCCCGCTTGCATCGATTCAAGTTTTAATTTCGTTTTTACAAAATTCATCGGGCAAGGAACGCCCTTTAAGTCTAATATCTGATCTATTTTTATATCACTCATAAAATCTTGTCCTTTGCTTTCTTAAGCCCTGTCCTGTCCAGCGCTTCTCCAAATCGCTCACCCTTGTTTGCTATTTCTTTATAGTACTCGACTGATTTTTCTATGATTTTGGGGATCTTTTTTTCCTCTACAAACTCTGCTATTTCAGTTCCGAATCGAGGAAAACGTCCCACCTTACCGCCTATGTAAACCTTAAAACCGACTTTCTTTGTTTTCCAGGCGCTTACCGGGCATACCCTCACACAATCCCCTTCGAAGTAACAATTTTCTTTTCTGTACACGGGTTTTTTGTCTTTATCCATTACAATAGCCGGTTGCCCTTTTCCCCTTGCGCAGACTTTTTCACAAACCTTTGCGCAAAGCGTACAGTGTATGCACGCATCAAGATCTACTTCGGGTTCGCCCTGCGCCTGGAATCCCAAATCGTTCTCCTGCGGCTTGGCGCAAGAATTCATGCAGCCTGTAATTGCTACTTTGAATTTTTTGGGAACCTCTTTGCCAAACGCGACTTTATCAAGTTTCATAGCCAACTTTTCAGCATCAACAAAACCAAATCTACATACGCTCGACCCCGGACAGGCAATGAGGTTTCTGGATCTCGGGCCGCATGCGCCTTTTAATATTCCGAACTTCTTCATATCTTTGAGTAAACTATTTATATTTTTTATGTGTATCCACGGAATTTCTATCCCCTGCCGGGTCGAGACGTGGACATAATCTTTGCCGTATTTTTTGGCAAGTATGGCGTATTTTTTTAGTTTTTCCGCTTTTAAATGCCCGCCGGGAATTCTTGTACGCAGGATAAAATAATCCTTTTGTATTTGTTTCAAGACCCCGCCGGTTCTCAGATCCAAAAGTTCTGTTTCATTGTATTTTTTTAATGCCATCTCTTTGTCTCCTTAGGCCCCAAAATACCTTTCCATCGAAAAGTATCTCTCACCCGTATCGGGTAAAATTGTAACTACAAGTTTATCTTTTCCCAACTTTTTAGCGACCTCAAGCGCCGCCCAGACTGCCGCACCTGCGGATATCCCCACAAACAATCCTTCGAGTGTGGCAAGCTTTCTTGAGGTTGTAAAAGCATCGTCGTCATTTACCTGTATTATTTCATCAATCACTTTTTTATTAAGGACATCCGGAATAAATCCGGCGCCGATACCCTGTATTTTATGTGGACCGGGCTTCCCGCCGGATAATACTGGGCTCGCCTTTGGTTCAACAGCAATAATTTTAACTTCCGGATATTCTTTTTTTAATGCTTCTCCTACACCTGTTATGGTCCCGCCCGTCCCAACGCCGGAAACAAAGGCGTCTATCTTTTTATCAACTGCCTCAAGTATTTCTTGAGCGGTTGTATCTCTATGAGCCTGCGGGTTTGCCTTATTTTTAAACTGCTGAGGCATAAAGCTATTCGGTGTTTTCTTAAGAAGCTGTTCGGCTTTTTTTATGGAGCCCTGCATCCCCTCTGCGCCCGGGGTAAGAACTACTTGTGCGCCAAAAGACTTAAGTATGTAAATTCTTTCGAGACTCATGGTTTCAGGCATTGTAAGAATGCATTTATAACCCTTTACAGCAGATACCATGGCAAGGCCAATTCCGGTATTCCCGCTTGTCGGTTCAATTATGGTTGCACCTTTTTTCAGGAGGCCCTTACGCTCGGCGTCTTCTACCATCGAAAGGCATATCCTGTCTTTAACACTGCCGCCGGGATTATAAAATTCAAGTTTTCCAAAAATATCCGCCATGCCGGGCTCGACAATATTATTCAGCTTGACCATGGGGGTGTTGCCTATCAATTCTAATATATTGCGCGCCGCTTTTCGGCCGCCTTTTTCACAGCCGCCGCCCATGAAATATACAAATTCCAGCTTGTCATTGGTTTTAAGCGAGGTGTCGCTGTATTTACCTCTCTCTATAATCTTCTCGTTTAATTCGACCGTAACGACTTCCGGCTTTATATTCTTGTCCGCCAGGAGCTCGGCAACGCTCATGTCATCGCCGATTTCTTCCTTTTTGCCATTTAAATAGATTGTCGTCATCATCCCGATACCTCCTTATTTTTTTAAAACCTCACTGATTACTTCCAAAGTTTTCTCTATGTCCCCCTTGCTGTGCGCAAGGGATAAGAAATTCGCTTCAAATCCGGACGGAGAAAAATATATACCTTGTTTCAATAAGCCGTGAAAAAATCTTTTAAATGAATCCGTATCTTGTTTTTTCGCGGTCCTGTAGTCTACGACAGCCTCATTTGTAAAAAATACGCTAAACATTGAACCGACGCGGTTTACTCTAAGGGCTATTTTGTCCGCAGCGGCTATTTTTTCTATTCCCTCACATAATTCTTCGGTTTTGTTTTTCAGTTCTGCGTAAGGATTTTTTTCTTTCAATATATTTAAAGTTGTGATGCCAGCTTTTACGGCTATGGGGTTACCTGATAATGTCCCCGCCTGGTAAACACCACCCTGGGGCGCCAGAAGCGATATAACATCTTTCCTGCCGCCAAAAGCGCCTACCGGCAGTCCGCCTCCTATGATCTTTCCGAGGCAGGTTATATCCGGTATTATACCAAAAAGTGCCTGTGCGCCACCATATAAATACCGAAATCCGGTAATAACCTCATCAAATATTAAAAGTGCACCATGTTGATCAGCTATTTTTCTTAACCCTTTAAGGAAACCCGCCTCCGGAGGAATGACGCCACAATTTCCGGCTACAGGTTCAACAATTATGGCGGCCAAATCTTCTTTGTACTTTTCGGCTATTTTTTCCGTTTCCTCGATATCATTGTAAGGCGCTACAATCGTGTGCTTGGTAAAGTCTTTCGGCACTCCTAGACTATCGGGCATGCTAAGCGTAGCAGCACCGGATCCTGATTTTACCAAAAGATAGTCCGCGTGGCCGTGATATGCGCCTTCGAATTTTATAATTTTGTTTCTTTTGGTATAGCCCCTTGCAAGTCTTATAGCACTCATTACCGCTTCTGTGCCGGAGCTGGTAAGCCTCACCTGTTCGACCGAAGGGATCGCTTCAACAATAAGTCGCGCCAACTCTGTCTCTTTTGTAGTGGCCGCACCGAAGCTCGTCCCATCTTTTACGGCTTTTTCAAGCGCCTTTGTTACTTCCGGATACGCGTGGCCGAGTATCATAGTGCCCCATGAAAGGCAATAGTCGATGAATTCGCCGCCGCACTCACCGTAAAGCTTTGAGCCGCTGCCGCGCTTTACGAACACGGGATAGCCGCCGACAGCCTTGAAAGATCTTACGGGGCTATTTACGCCACCCGGGATGAATCTCTTGGCATCATTTAATAAATCTTTCGCGATTCCTACCCCAGCCATTTTATAACCTCTTTTCCGAAATAAGTTATTATACGATCCGCACCTGCTCTTTTCATAGAAGTTAGCGCCTCCAGCACAAGTTCTTTTTCCTTGGCACTGTCTCCATCGGCAAGTTTTTTAATCATGGTATATTCTCCGCTTACGCTGAAAGCGGCTATTGGTGTCTTAAATTTTTTCTTTGCTTTGTAAAGGATGTCCAGGTACGCAAGTGCGGGTTTAACCATGACGAGATCCGCACCTTCTTTAATATCCTCTTCTATTTTCGCTAAACCCCGATCGGTGTTTCTGGGGTCCAGTTGATAACTCGTTCTATCCCCAAACTTGGGCGACGAATTAAGCGCCTCTCTAAACGGCCCATAGAAATTAGACGCGTACTTGGCTGAATAAGCCAGTATCTTTGTGGATTTGAAGC
The DNA here is from genome assembly GCA_013203315.1 of Candidatus Omnitrophota bacterium. Taxonomy (GTDB): domain Bacteria; phylum Omnitrophota; class Gorgyraeia; order JABMRN01; family RBG-13-46-9; genus JABMQJ01. Next base: position 72,567 of record JABMQJ010000001.1, read on the forward strand.
CTTCGCAGTCTAAGGCGTGTCTTATCACCGCGACTTGGCCGTCCATCACAGCAGAAGGCGCAACAAAATCCGCCCCTGCCCTAGCGTGTGAGACGGCAATTTTAGCCAGCGTCTCCAATGTAGCTTTTTTATCTACGGCCAGCTTCGCTTTTTGCTTTCCTTTTTTTAATATCCTGCAATGCCCGTGAGAGGTATAAGCGCAAAGGCAAACATCCGTAACAACTTTTAAGTTTTTGAATTCTTTCTTTATTGCCCTTATGGCTTTCTGGATGAGGCCGAATTCATGATAAGCGGCAGAAGCTGTATCGTTTTTTGTTTTGGACACGCCAAAAAGAAGCACCTCTTCGATGCCCCGGGCCGATCTTATGTCCTTGATCAAGTTATCGACAGAAAAGTGATAAATACCGGGCATCGAACGGATAGGCCGCTTCACATCCTTACCACCAACAACAAAATAAGGAGTAATTATGTCTTTTTTCTTTAGTTTAAAAGTCCGCATCGTTTCGCCTCTTTTAGTGTCACGCGACCTATGCATCTAATCTTTACGGCCTTGGGCACTTTCTTATATCTTTTTTTGAAACTTCTCACCGTTGACGGGCTCGTAAACATTATCTCGTCGAAATTCGTAATATCAAGATCCGGAAGATTATCCGGTATTGTATTTTTGTAAGCTACGCATGGAAAAATCGTGGCGCCTTCTTTTTTTAATCCCTCGGTCAGGCCCTTGTCAGCAATATCCGAACGCGGTAACAAAATATTCTTTTTGATAAGATTTATTTTTTTCAGTTCCGCAAGCAACCCCTTCGAAGATTCGTCCTTCGGGACAAGATCCGGAAATACGCCGAACTCTTTTAATTTTTCGGCAGTAGAGTTTCCGATAGCGGCAACCTTGATACCCCCCATTTTACGGGTGTCGAGCCTGAGTTTAAACAGCCGCTCGAAGAAGTAGAGCGCGGCGTAACGGCTCGTAAAGACAATCCAATCAAAAGCTTTAAGTTTTCTTATAAGCTCGTCAAGCTTTGTATAATCTTTTAGAGGTTTTATTTCAATAAGCGGAAGATGAAAAATTAAACCCTTCTCATAAGGCCTGTGATTTGAGAGTCCCGTGAAAAGAATTTTCCTGGATTTTTTAAACCAGCCAAATTCTTTTTCTTTCCTCACCACTTCGCCGATTATAATAATTGCGGGCGCTTTTATATTTTCTTTTTTGACAATAGCGCCTATATACTTTAATCTGCCGGTTACTGTCCTTTGGTTTATTTTCGAAACGTTGGAAATAACGGCAACGCTTGTGTTTTTGTTTTTGCCTTTTGAGATAAGCGTATCCGCGATCCGGGAAATGCTTCCTACTGCCATGTATAAAACAATCGTTCCACCTTTTGCAAGCTCATCCCAATTGATAGAGCTTTTTTTCTTTTTAGGGTCCTCATGCCCGGTAACAAATGCAACGCTTGAAGCGAAACCCTTTGACGTAAGCGGAATACCACTATAACAGGCTGCCGCTTGAGCTGCGGTAACTCCGGGAATCACGGAAAACTCTATTCCTTTCTTGATTAAACCCCTGATTTCTTCAGTGGCCCTGCCAAAGACAAAAGGATCTCCGTTTTTTAGCCTCATTACATTTTTACCCTTTTGGGCCCTATCTACAAGCAGCTTGTTTATCAAATTCTGCCTTTTGGAAAATCCGTCGCTATGACGGACCCTGTCCAGTTTATCGGCGCATACGAGTTCTGAGGCGGGGTTTGCGTATTGCAAAACCCTCTTATCTACAAGCCGGTCGTATACAATAACATCGGCCTGCTTAAGAGCCTCTAGGCCCTTGACCGTGATCAAATCCGGCTCGCCGGGCCCTGCGCCTGCTAAAAAAACTTTACCCTTTTTCATATTACAGCCGTTTCTCTTGAATCTATTTTTGAGAGAATTTCTATTAAGTCAGAATCCTCCGCCCTTGCGATAACTGCAAGACGCCCCTGCAAGGGGTGCGGCTCAAGTATATGTGGCGGTAAAATTTCGGTTATTCTTTCTTCTAATCCCAGACGAATCAAGCCTGCAGCGGCTATTACTATGGCATTTAAGCTTGTTGTTTCCAATATCTTAAGTCTTTCCTGGATATTACCCCGGATATCTACAAGCTCAAAATCCGGCCTGAATTTCTTCAATGCCTCTTTACGGCGAATGCTGCTTGTCCCGATCCGCGCGCCAAATGGTAGACTATCTAACTTTAATCCATCTCTTGAAACTAAAACATCGTACGGATCGATCGATTCCGTAAGCGCTGCTATGTGAAACCCCTCCGCTAAAACAAAAGGCACGTCTTTTGCGCTATGCACGGCAAAATCAATTTCACCTAAAAGAAGCGCCTGATCTATCTCTTTTGTAAAGAAGTCCTCACCTTCTATATACGATATGGGTGTGAACTTATCTTTGTCGCCGCAGGTATCTATACCCACTATTTCGGCTTTAAGGGACGTTCCTGCGTCATTTAAAGCATTTAAAATTTCTTCTACCTGCTTTAACGCGAGAGGACTAGTTCTGGTTCCGATTTTGTAAGTTTTCGCCATACTGTACCTGCTTCTATATCTATAATTTGTCTTACTTTTTTTGCGATTTCTGTTTTCTTTTCTATATTTTCTTTAATCACAGTATCCAAGTCTTCCAGGCCGAATAAATCTACGTTTTCGATTCTTTTTACCTCGGGATCAACGTCCCTTGGTAAGGCAAGATCTATTATTAATAGTTTCCCGTTTTGCTTCTCTTTGAAGGTTTCTTTCTTGATTATAAAATGCGGGCTGGCGGTAGCCGTTATAACGATATCCGCCTTACCCAGTGATTCTCTTAGGTTATCAAATCTTACCGCCTGCGCCCCGATCTGGGAAGCAAACTCTCGTGCCCTGGAAAAGGTCCTATTTGATACGAAAACTACAGAGGCCCTTTCTTTTTCCAGGTATTTCAAAACAAGTTCCGTAACCTTCCCTACCCCTATGATCAAAATTATTTTATTTTCCAGCCGGCCTATTTTTTTCTTTATAAAGTCTATGGCCACGCTTCCCACCGATACTTTCCCCTCGGATATCTTCGTCGTCGCATGCATGTCCTTGGCAAAGAAGAACGCAGAATTAAATACGCCGTCTAATAGCTTATCCGTAAAACCAATGCTTTGACTTTTTAAAAAGGAGGCCCTAACCTGGCCCAGCACTTGTGTTTCGCCGAGTATAAGAGAATCAGTTCCACTCGCAACTGAGAACAAATGCTTTAACGCTCCCTCGTCCGCATACCTATATAGGTAAGGCGAGATACTTTCTTTATCGATTTGGTGATACCGTGAAATAAAGTCTTCCAATTCCCATAGCCCCTTATCTTTATTGTCTGTGCTTGCATAAATCTCTGTTCTATTACACGTCGAGATTATAATAGCTCCGTTTAAACCGGTGTTTTCCTTTAAAAAAGAGATCTCATCCCTTACCCGCTTTTTGGAAAAAGCGATTCTTTCCCTGAACTCTACCGGACTATATTTATGGTTTGTTCCTACTAATATGAGATTCACTTTATTTCTATTTCCTCTTCGGTGATCTTGCCTTCTACGATCTTAAATGATCTTACGCTTGGACTTGCCTCATCCTTTATTGAAACTATCACGTATGACGAGTCAGGATAGTAGGCCAGCTTCACATCATGCGACGAAGGAAAGGCTTCTGTTTCTAAATGTGAGTGGTATATGCCAACCATTTCCAGGCCCAGGGTTCTTATCTCTTTGGTGACTTTAAGCTGTTCTTTAGGGTCCATTAAAAATGTCTGTCCGCTGTTGTCCGCATTGGCCATAAGATATATCTTCGTTACTTTTGATATCCGCCGAAGCCTACCTGCTGCGAATTTCTCCTCTGGCGTAGGCGGACCGGCAAGTATACCGCAAGCCTCGCTGGGGGCCTCTTTCTTTGAATACTCCACTAAATCATCTATATGCTTCCGGCTTAAAGAAATCATCACAGGGCTCCTTAAATCTTGTCAAGTACTGCTGTCAGTAAAAATGATATGATAAGCGCAATAATCGGTGTCACGATCCAGGTCATATATGTTTTTCTTGTTACAGGGTTAGTAAATGTTGTCTTATGTCCGTTTTTTAGACCTCCTACGGCAAACAGACAAGCCACTTTGATCATTACAAAGGACTGCGGCACACCTAAGAGAGAGGCCACTATCATAAGCGTTCCGGTAACAAGGCATACAATCGTCGCCGATAAAACGCCTAACGGCACTATTTTTTCGCCCGCGGTCTTAAGCGAGCCATGGAATACAAGGCTTCCTAACCCAAAAATAGGCGCGATTAAAATAAGTCCGAGCGTTGTACTTAAAATTCCGGCCCCGGAAAGCGGACCCACGACATTGGCTACATTATTCGCGCCCACTGAAAAGGCGTTATAGCAACTTGCAATTATCACGAATAGTTTCAACCTATCGGTGTGATTAACCAGTTTTTCATAGATCCAGAAATTATTATTTTTCGGCGGATATACGACTTTTCCCAAAAGATATGTTAAGAAATAGCCTAAAACCGGCAAAAGTACCCAAAAAGGCACCAGGTATAATAAGGTTTTGGTGTATACACTCCTGTAATACAGACCCACACCTAATATAGATGCGACCGTAACCAGGCTCGTGGACTGTGGCACATGCAATCTATTCGCCACAAATAAACTGAGCGTCGCTGAAATCAAAATCACGAGGATAACGTTAATCCCCATAAGCTCATGCGGAATGATCTTATTGCCCAAAGTCTCTGAAACAGGCTTACCTATAAGAACAGCCCCTAGAAAGACAAATATAGCAAAAAGAATCTGCGCCCGAGCTCTGGTGATAATTTTGCCACCGTGCGCGGCGGCAAAAGAAGCGCCAAAGTTGCTTCCGCCCATATTAAGAGCGAAAAGAATAGCCAGTATTGCTAAAACGATATAGTGTGCCAAGTATTGCCTCTTCTAGATACCTTAGATGCCGTCGCCGCCAATATTTTTAAGGGGTCTGGTGTGAATACCGCATTCACCGCCGCATTTGCTCGTGCCGATCCAGCGGCCCGCGCGCTCATCGTCTTCAACTGTAATTTTTGTGCAGGGCGCGCAGCCCAATGAACGGTACCCTAACCCATAGAGAGGATTTACTTTTACTTCGTTAAGCGCCAGATACTCCCAGACCTCTCTTTCCTTCCAGATAAGAATCGGATTTAATTTTACAAGGCCCTTGTCCCGCTCCTCTACCTCTTTAAAGTCTGTACGAGTTCTGCCTTCGGTGCAACGCAGGCCCGTAATCCAGCATGTTACCTTCATCTCTTCTACGGCTTTTCTTGTGGGCTCTACCTTTAATATATCGCAGCACTTATCAGGTTTAGTTTCGTAAAGCTTATCCGGTATTTCAACGTCATTTTTGTAAACCTTGAGCTCCGGGAACCTGGCAACTTCTTCATTCATAAATTTAATGGTTGCCTTTGGTTTATAGCGCGTAGTTACTATAAAGCCTCTTATCTTGGGGTTTACTTTTCTTGCAAGATCCCAAATAGCAACGGAATCTTTCCCCAGGCTATTGGCCACCACAAGCCCATCACCGTATTTCTTATACGCTTCTTCGATAAGCGCAAGCGACCTTTCAACTTTTTCTTTAAAATTCAGCGTGTCGACTAGTTTTTTTAGATCATCGTTGTTCTTCAATATGCTCACTTTCTTTTCCTCCTTTACAATACATCGTTATATTTGGTAAGCAAATGCTCCCCTTTTTCCTTTGGACCTCTCCGCTATATCTTCAAAAGTGACTTTATCCAGTATTTTGGCTATAGCGCCATCGACCTCATCCCAAATCGCCGCAAATACAGATTCTCTTTTTGCAACTGATTTGGACGCAGTTAAAAGAGGGCCTCCTATCCGGCGCATCACTTCGCCCAGCGTTATTTCATTCGGAGGCTTGGCCAGGTTATACCCGCCGTCCTTACCTCTTATGCTCGAGACCTGACCCATTCTTTTGAGTTGAATTAGAATTTGTACCAAGTATCTAATAGGTATACTCTGTCTATCGGATATAGTGTGAATTTGTAGCGGCGCATCCCCCGGCCAATGCAGTGATAGCTCCAAAAGCGCCTTACATGCATAGTCACATCTTGCTGAAATTCTCATATTAACTCCCTACTTGCCGCCGGCAAGCTTTATTGCTATACTTTACTATGTTTATCAACATAGTAAAGTATACACTAAAAGAGCCATACTGTCAAGAAAAACTTTATTTTTTTATAGGTGTGTTTAAAAGCCGGCTTGCGCTACTCGACCAGGTCTTTTCCAAGCTCAAATGCCTTATCCAGGTAATCGGGGTGTTTTAAGATGTCTTCCTTCCCCTCAATCCCCTGGCAGAAAAGCTCAAGCTTATAGGCCGCATCTATGCTGACGAAGAAATTCTTCACTATGGATTTGGCGTTATCGAAAAAGTCCTGCCTTTTTGAGGCCTCTACGGAAATAAAGGCGCCTCGTTTGGTTTTTTCACGGTGAGCTTCCTTATTTAATATGTATTTATATCTCCAATCGCACTGAAAGCGATCAATCATGATTTTGGTCTGCGCACTTAAAGATCCGAAAAATATGGGAGACGCTATAATAATGGCGTCGGCTTTTTTAATCTTCTCGTAAACCGGCTGAAAGTCGTCTTCCAGTATACATGTCCCGTCATCCCTTACATATTCGCATTCCTGGCAGGCCATTATTCTAAAGGTATTCAAAATAACCTTCTCTACTTCAGCGCCTTTTGATTTTGCGCCTTCGAGGGCCTTATCGAGCAGGGTATCGGTATTTCCGTGTATTCTAGGGCTACCATTTATTCCCAATACGTACATCTTTGTGTCCTCCGTTCGTTTTTTTTAAAGATACGTTCCGCTTTCTAAGTAATTTACGTAATCTTTTACAGCTTTCTCTAAACTATGGAATTCGTGAAGATCGAAAAACTTATGTATTTTGTTCGCTTCTTTCAGCTTCTTAAGATCCGCTTCGGTGAAATACTGGTATTTATCTTTAAGGGTCTCCGGCATGTCAAAATATTCGATTTTGGGTTTCATGCCAAGGGCTGAAAAGATCGCGTTTGCCAGTTCGTTCCAGGTCCCGGCCTTACCGGTTCCTATATTGTAAAGGCCTCTTGCCTCGGGGTGCTCAACAAAATGATACACAAGCTCCACGGCGTCTTTTACGTAAACAAAATCTCTTTTTTGTTCTCCGGCTTTATATTTTGGTTTATACGAATTAAAAAGGCGTATCATGCCTTTTGTTTTTATCTGTTTGTACCCTTTATTAACCATGCTGCGCATGTCGCCCTTATGGCCTTCGTTTGGGCCGAAGACATTGAAAAATTTAAATCCTACGAATTCCTCCTCGAGGCCGTTTCTTAAAACCCACAGATCAAAGGCGTGCTTGGAATAACCATAGACGTTTAGCGGCTTAAGCCTGGGGGTTACTTCATCGGTGTCGGAATAACCCTCTTCGCCTGCGCCGTAGGTTGCCGCGCTTGAGGCATATAAAAATCTTTTCTTAGTTTTAAGAGCCCAATCGGCAATTCTTCTTGAATAGACATAGTTATTCTCCATCATGTATGTTGCGTTTTGCTCGGTTGTGGAAGTGCATGCGCCCAGATGAATAACAATGTCTATATTCCGATTTAGCTTACCGCTTTCCAGGTAATCCAAAAATTTGTCCTTCTCAAAGTAGTTCTCAAAACGTTTTCCGGTTAAATTTTTCCACTTCTCGGAGGAACCCAGATGGTCAACTACCGTAATATCCGTAATCCCGGCGTTATTAAGCCTCCAAAGCATGCAGCTTCCGATAAAGCCCGCTCCGCCTGTAAGTAAAACTTTCATCATTACCTCCTAGCTATCTATAATTTTTACAATCTTGTCGATGTCAATGTGACGCTTTACCATGTTAACGATTATGCCAATCTTGGCCTTGTCTTCGGGTTTTATTTTTATTTTCATGGTGTGTATCTTGGCCGCGATCGAATACGTATCATGGTCGGAAAGAAGAGTCGGTATTTTAGCTTTCTCAAGGAGCGCTAAAACTTTGGGAGGAGGAACTATGCCCCCTGATAAGACAAGGCCTGATATTTTACAGGGCCTACGCAGCTTCCCGTTTTGGAGATCAATTATGGCCCGGATCATGTCCATTCTATCTGAGGGCGTTATGACCAATGAATTATTCACCATGTAATTAAGCGCTTCCCCAACTTCCATGGCGCCGATTAATATTTTATCTACCACGTTTTCCAAATAATCTTTTCCGCAAAGGAGTTTTATTTTTACTTCCTCGAATATTTCTCTTATAGTAGGAAGGTCAAGCCTTTTCTGGTAAGGCATCACGCCTAAAACAGGGAGCTTTTTCTTGGCGAGCCCCATCCGCACGTATTTACTTATTTTACTGAATTTATCAGATAACACCTTGTTGACTACTACGCCCGCAAGCTTGACGTCCTCTTTGTCAAAAAGTGCCCTGTTTAACATGAATTCGTCTATGGGCCTCCCTATCCCGCCGGGGCCAAGAAGGATAACCTTCGAATTAAGAAGCTTGGCGACAGTAGCGTTGGAAAGATCAAAAACCGACCCTACACCGGCGTGCCCAGTACCTTCGATTATTACAAGGTCCTTATCCTTGGCGACTCTATTGAAAGAATCGACTATATCTTTCGCGTAGTTACCCTTAGAAGTACCCTCGATATATCTTTCCGTGAAGCCTTTTTCAACCGCAACCGGTGATAAATCTTTTATGCTTAAGTTTTTCGATATGCCGAAAATTCTCTCTATAAGAACCGAGTCCTCATCAACCTTGAAGCCCTGTTCCATGAGATAGCGCTGGCCGATGGGTTTAATAAAACCTATGTTTTTATACTTTTTGAGAAGTGCTGCTATCAGGCCGAGAGAGAAAGTGGTTTTTCCGGCATTTTGCCCGGTTGCTGATATAAAGATGCGTCGTGTCTTGCTTATTTTTTTAAACGTAATGCCCAAAGCTATTTTTTCTCCCATCTTAAGAGCTCAATCACTTTAGCGAGGGTAGAACCCTTGTCTATTTCATGCCTTAGCCTATTTTCCTGTTCTAAAATACTCATCGCGCGGTTTGCAATTTCGGTTACCTTTTCCTTAGGGATACGAACTACTCCGTCGTCATCGCCAAGTATCCAGTCACCATTACATACTCTCGTACCGCCGATGTTTACAGGAACGCCTATTTCCCCGAAACCCTTGGGTTCACCTGCGGTGGGTGTTACAAGTTTAGAAAACACGGGAAACTTTAATTTGCGTATTTCCGCGGTATCGCGGGTTGCGCCGTCTATGACTACGCCCGCTATTTTGCGTTGGATCGCTCCGTGCGTAGCCAACTCTCCCCATACGGCCGGCCCTACACCGCCGGCGTCTATTACTATGACCTGGCCCTTTTCCGCTCTGTCAATTGCCTCGACGGTTTTCGCCCAGTCACCGGGATAGGTGCGCACCGTGAGCGCGGGACCTGCCATTTTTACCCCCTGCAGAACCGGATAGATTCCTTTTAAATCGCCTGACCTATGCATCGCGTCTGAAAGGTTAGAAGTTGACACAAGCTTCAGGGCTTTACCGACATCTTCTGTCGAAACTCTTTTGAAAAGCTCGGTTTTTATTATTTTTCCCGTAGTGATTGCCTTTTTTATGCGTTTTGCAGCAAGAGTGGGATCTTTGGCTTTATTTATTGCTCCGCCGACTATTACGATTTTTGCTCCTGCCTTTACGGCGCGGGCAGCGGTTTCGGAATTTATTCCGCCTGCGCAAGCGACGGGAATATTTACTGCCTTAACGATCCTGCAAAGCCGCAGGAACGGATCCTTGCCACGCATCTGTTCGTCAATGGCAATATGCACTCCTATATAATCTACGCCTAACTTTTCCATGTCTTTTGCGCGTTTTTCTAATTTATTCTCACTAATTTCTATTAAATCGGCTTCAATTTTAACGCCGTAATTTCTTCCTGCTTCCACGCATTCGGTTATTGTGCTATCAGAGGCTGCTGCCAAAACACAAACTATGTTTGCGCCGGCTTTCGCGGCTGCTTCTGTTTCGATTCTTCCGACATCCATGATTTTCATGTCGGCCACGATAGTTACCGTGGGAAATTTTTTCCTTAGCTCCCTTACGGCGTCCAGGCCCTCACTCTTTATAAGAGGCGTTCCTGCCTCAAGCCAATCAACCCCACCACGCACCGCCTCTTCGGCAACTTTTAGCGCGCGCTTAAGATTCAGAAAATCTAATGCTAACTGTAATTTTGGTTTCATCTATTCTCCAATAATTTGTAAAACTATATCCCGTGTTCTGGGACGGTTATCGAAATCTATAAAAATAATCTGCTGCCATGTTCCGAGGGTCAATTTTCCGGACGAAAAAGGAACCGTAATCGAAGGCCCTAAAAGCGAGGCCCTTACATGCGAAAAGCCGTTACCGTCGTGCCATCTTTCATTATGCGCATACTTTCCGTCGCGTGGCGCCAACTTTTCGAATGCCATTTTTAAATCGCTTACAAGCCCCGGTTCATATTCAACAGTGGTAAGCCCGCCCGTCGCGCCGGAAACAAATACAGTAACTGTGCCGTTTTTAAGTTTCGCGCCACCGACAGCATTCTCCACTTCGCTAGTTATATTAATTATGTCTGTCTCGCCCTTTGATTTTAATTTTATGTGCTTAGTTTTTACCATTTTTTAAACTATCTTTTCCTGTATGAATCAAGAAATGAGTCGCAGTATATATTTTTATTCAAAATAAGCTCTGAGGTGATCGCCGCATTCATGAGTTCCTTATCAAGCGGGTCCATGATGGCCGCTGTTAAACCGTTCGTTATCGCCATCACAAGATATGTTCTGTTTATAAGCGGGCGCGTTTTCGTGCCTTGAGAAATATTACTAAGCCCCACGACTGTTTTAGGCGCCGGATCGCAAAGAAGTTTAAATTCCTTTATGGCTTCGAGCACTTCTATGCCTTGCGCCTGCGCGACATTTACTGGAAGTACTATCGGATCCAGGTAAAGATCGCTTAAATTAAATCCTATTTCCTGGCATTTCGTTATAATTGTTACCGCGTGTTCGGTTCTTTCGTTTTTATCACGTGGGATTCCTTTTTTGTCCATCGTAAGTCCTATAAGAAAAGCGTTGTATTTCTTCGCCAGCGGCACAATTGTATTCAACTTTTCTTCATCGGCATTTGCGGAATTTACCATGGCCTTTTTCTTTACGAGCTTAAGCCCCTCTTCTATAACGTCCGCTTTTGTGCTATCAAGCGCAAGAGGGACGTCGGTTACCTCCTGAATTGTTTCCACAAGCCACTTCATGGCGTCTTTCGGGTTTTTTTCGTACGGTCCTGTGTTTACATCAAGCATTCCCGCGCCGGCGGCGACCTGGTCCTTAGCTACTTTTTGTATAACCTTTTTATCACGATCCGCTATCGCTTTACCTACGGCTTTAAACATTCCGTTTATCAATTCACCGATTACTAGCATCTATCCTCCTAGTTTGTGCCTATCCCTTCTTCATCAAACTATCGATATACTTCCTGACTTCCTCGACCGCCTTTGGATGGCGCATGACCAGGATGTCGCCGCCTGTCTGCAGCACGGCTACAGCGGTTTGCGCCTCCCACAAAGGACCGCGCTCCGATTCATCGCCCCATTCCGGATGTTCGGATGAAGTGGCTTTTGCTTCTTTAGCGCGCCACGCTTCCTGCCCGACAAAACAGATAAAAGGCATGGAAAGCATTTTATCGCCAAGTAGAGCCGCGTTTCTCGCGCGCTCCATTATGGAATAGGCATATTCTAATCCGTATCCAAGAGCACCTATTGTTGGGTTTACCACGATCCTGTCTAAGGGAAATCCCATCTCGCTTATTAAAATATTCACCTGTTTGGCTATGTTTATGTCTATGGGGGACTCTCCTATTATGTTGTGGCCGTCCGCAAGACAGCTTGCCGCAAGGGTTTTATAGTTTTTCTCAGTGGCATCGCCTATCAGGCACTTCTCGCCTTTGGCAGCCTCGCTTGCTTTTGCCAGGACAGTGTTGTCTTTTTCATCGTCACCTGATCCTAAAATTATAAGCGGGACCTTCACTGCCTGCAAAATATCTTTAACTAATTTGGCTGCGTCCGCAGCGGATTTATTGCCGAAGTCGGGATGCGTTCCTATCAGCTTTACGCATATGAGCCGGGCCTTATACTCTTCAACACATTTAACCGCCCACTTAACAGGGTCTTTCAACGCATCGCCAAAAGGTTTTTTTAAAACTTCGGGCCAATCAGTGGGCTCTGCGTCCAAAACCTCCATCGCGATAACAGGCGCATGCGGAATGTCGCCTTCTTTAAAAAGAAACGGGAGCGCTGTCTCGCCTCCGACCGTAATTTGTGAAGTACGGGTCCCGCCTTCTTTTTCCGTAGCGCCGAGCGTAACGGTATTGATCTTACCTGTCCAGCATTCCTTCATTAAATCCATACTTCCTACCTCTTTTCAGCTACCGGAATTTTTATTGTTTCTTTTATCGTGTTTAGCAATACATTATCTTTTAGCTCGAAAACAGATTTATTATTTATAGCCGCATCTTCGATTTCGGCGTTTTGCGGCAAAACTATTTTTAAATTGAGTCCCACTTTATCTATTTCTGCCCGGAGTGGACCCAGATCACCTTTGGATTTATTTAAAATCAGGGAGCGCTCTTTAGTTTTCACTTTCAATTCATCTACGAGTTTTGAAATTCTTGCCGCGGCCCTTATCCCGATAACGGAGCTATCACTTATCATGAAAAGCCTGTCAATATCGCGAACCAGGCGCCTGGAAAGATGCTCCATGCCGGCTTCGTTATCAATAACAACGTGGGAGTAGTTTTTCATGAGCTTGGTGATAAGCGCGCGGAGCATGTTATTAACGAAACAATAGCATCCCGGCCCTTCTGGACGACCCATGCTTAAAAGGTCGAAGCCATCTTCTTCGTTTAGAGATTCCTGAACTTTTAAATTTATGAACCTATCCTTGGTCATGCCTTTCGGAACCTGGTCCGGGTCCTTGGAGATGTCGTCTATAATATCTACAATGGTTGATATGTCTTTCACGCCCAACAATTCTCCGAGATTTGAGTTGGGATCCGCGTCAATGGCCAGAATTGAGCCGGCATTCTCTTCCTTAAGCGCCCTTATAACCAAAGACGCAAACGTTGTCTTCCCCGTTCCGCCTTTGCCCGCTATTGCTATTATGTTACTCATTTTTTTACTTCTTCACGCTCGGAAACTTCTCAAGGTCCGTGTGCGGGAAAAATAAACTCGAGACATACTCGTCCATGTACGACGGATCCTTGCTAAGTTCTATATAAGTCATCTTTCTGGCGATTTCTTCGGCTTTCTTCATGGTGTCATACGAAAGAAGTATTTCACGCGAACCGATAAGAGAGCTATTTCCCACGAATTTGAATTTGCTCCTGTCCAAGTCCGGTAAAAGCCCGATCGAGATCGCGCTATCTATGTCAAGAAATGTACCGAATCCGCCCGCTATATAGATTCTATCCAAATCACTGAATTTTAGATCGAATTTTTTAACCAGGATCGCGGCAGCCGAGTAAATTGCGCCTTTTGAGCGTTTTATGTTTTCGATGTCGGACTCTTTTATGACGATGTCATAGTCGCAGCAGGCGTCCTTTTTGAAAACAATAACATATTCGTATTCGCCGTCTTTTTGCCTGATTCTTTTGGTTTTCAGGTCACGGTTTATCTTACCGTCTCTTTTTACTATGTCTCTTTTGAACATACAAGATATAAGATCTATGTACCCCGAACCGCAAATGCCCATTGCTTTTTCATCACCTTTTACTTTTACCTTGGGCTCAAATTTAGAATTTATCTCTACCCTTTCAACGGCCCCTTTGATCGCCCTCATGCCGCAGGATACACCACTGCCTTCGAACGCGGGCCCTGCTGAGGCAGAACAGCACGCCATCCATTCTTTATTGCCCAAAACTATTTCGCCGTTTGTGCCGACGTCTATAAGAAGTGTGAGTTTGTCCTCATTATTTATGCCACAGGCTACCGTGCCCGCTATTATGTCGCCTCCAACATAAGTGCTGACACCGGGTATGCAAGCCAAGAGGCCCCTCGGATGAACTTTTATGCCGGCTTCGGACGCCCTTATGACCGGAACAAAGTTTGCGGTTGAAACATAAGGCTCCCTTCTTATGTGCGTGGGATCGACTCTTAGCAAAAGATGGATCATAGTTGTGTTGCCCGCGCAAATAACGCCCGTTACCTGGTTTAGCGGAACGCTATACTCTGTAGTTAATGCCCTTATGATCGAATTCATGTTGTCTATGACAGCGTGGTGCAATCTTTCCAGGCCGCTTTCCTCTTTCGCGAACACGATTCTCGTGATTACGTCATCCCCGAAAATTATTTGTTTATTATAAGTTGCTTTTGTGCCGAGTATCTCTTTGGTGTTTAAGTTTATGAGCTGTCCGGAAACTGTTGTGGTGCCTATATCAAAGGCGACGCCGTAGTTTTCCCCGGAGGAATCGCCGGGCTCTATAATTACAACTTCGGTCGTCTCGTTTCTTTTGCCGAGCGTCACTGTTACCTTCCAGTCACTGTGCCGGAGAACACTTCCAAGCCTTCGCAGATTCCTGAGGCCGGTCTGCATCATGGGAATATCGTATTTTTCTTTTATTTTCCTTACCAGGCGCTCATAATCGCTTACGCTGTCATCCAAGGTCGGCGGCGGCAACTCAAGATAGATCTTCGTAGATATTGGGCTGTGCGTAAATATTTCCTCGCTTATGATTGGCTTTCCTTTGTCAATGTCTACCGCTTCCGAATACATGCCTTTTAAGCGGTGCAGCCTTGCTTCTTCATCTTTAACTTTAGTTAGATCAAGCCGGGACTCCCTGGGAACAAATACCTCAAGATTATCCTCGACAGTAGTAAGGCACGCTAAGACGTAACCTTTTTTTCGTTCCTCGTGCGAAATTCTTCCGGTGGGCTCTGTCCTGAATTTTCCCTTTTTAATTACAACCTTACACCTTCCGCACACACCCTCGCCGCCGCAGCTTGAATTTATAAAAAGCCCGCACGATACGGCAGCCGCCAATAGGTCAGCGCCTTTTTTTACTTCCGCAATCTTTCCTGAAGGTTTAAATTTTACTTTGAACTTTTCCATAAATGAGTATCTACTTAGTTAAATTTCTTAAGAAAACAGGTATCCCTGAAGCCTCTCTCGGGCCTACGGTAACTTTCCAGCCGGAAGCTTCTTCGAGTTTTCCGCTTAGAACCGACACGTAACCCGGTATAATCAGGTCCTTGTGCGCTACCTTATCCTTTATTCCAAAACTCTCGAGGGCCTTTGCGATACTTTCCGCTGTAAATTTCTCTGCTGCCCAGGCAGTGAGAACAGACATTCCCTCTGAATCGCAGGACACTATATAGGTAGGAACCTTGCTTGATTCCACCTCTGCTTCAACCGTATAATATGTAAGAGAGAAATTGGTTGTAACTATAACAGGTGATTTATCCTCAACTTTTCCTATCTCATACACCTTTGCTTCAACCTGCAGCGGCTTCTGCGGGTCAGTATATATATTTTGCCTCATGGTCAATATCGGTAAAACTACCCACGGGTCTCTATTTTTTAACATTACTATGCCGGCGTATTTTGAAACGTACGTAGAGGCTTCAGCTGCTTCCTGAAATTTATCCGCGTTTTGCGTAAACGCTATAACCGGATATCCGAAGGGCCTGAATGCTTTTTTAAGCGCCAGGCGCCTGATTTGCGTTAAATCCCAGAGTTTATCCGCTATGCTTTTTTTGCCAGTATCCAGAACGATATCCTCGACGCCTTCTGTGTTAAGGTTCTTGACTAAAGTTTCGAGTTCTTCTAAAGTCGGCGCGCTTGCCACGAGGGGCACTTTATTGTCTTTGGCGAGTTTTGCCATCTCTTTATAATTAGCGCTCGTCGCTCCGCACAAAAGAGGCACTCTTTCTTTTGACGCTTCAAGGGCTTTGGCAATAAAGCTTGCGTCATCACTTACTAAAGCGAGTGCGAGTTTAGTGTTTTCCAAAACAGTTTTTACAACAACTTGAAATTTTGACGCGTCTTTAGATTCGCAGGATATTCCTACGATATTTACGTTAATCCTCTGCCCTACTCTTTCAAAATCAAGTTTATTTATTTCTCCGAGCGCTTTTTTAATATCTTCTTCGGAAGATGTGTCTTCTATGATAAAACCAATTCCCGTTGGATGATAGAATTTTTCCTCGTGCCTGAAAAGAACGGTTTCGTTTCCGATTTCCAGTTTTTCGTCCCCCGAACCTACGGTAATAAGTTTAATCGGAGGCTGCGAAGCGCTCTCTAATGCCTTCTTTGTCTCTTGGGAAACATCCGGGCACTTATCCAGCGACACCTTTTTTGCGGCAAGCTGCATCGCAAAAGCAAGGCATGTAGGAAACCCGCATTTCTTGCAGTTTGTTTTGGGTAATAACTTGTAAATTCCTAGTCCCGATAAAGCCATATATTTCCTCCCTTACATCAAAGGTGGCAGGGTTAGTGCCGGGTGATTTTTCTCCTGTAAAGTTTTTACAAGCGCTTCTGATTCGGTGGCAACGGTCTCATCGGCAATTTTATCGAATAGATCCGGCACACCTTCTTCTTCGCAGCGCTTCTTAAGTTTACCGCTTAGGGCTTCTTTCAGCTCTTTGGGCATCCACACAAGCCTTTTAAGCCCGCCGTCTGCGGATAAGAATTTCTTGCTTATCGTATAAAGCCTTCCGACGCCCATGAAGCCGGGTGTTTGGTTGCCGCCGCCGACAGATCCGGCAAGCGTCGAGAACTTCATCCCCGCGGGAGTAAACCCCGCATATTCCCTGTTAACAACCATGAATCCGTTTGCTTCCGGTAAAATCGCGATTATGCATTCGAAACACCCGCAAGAAGTTTCGGGAAACGTCATGATAGAATAACCGTGAAATCTTTCAAGCGTTTTATTGGACGTTTGATTTATAAAATCATTTACGCCTTTCCATTCGCCGCGCTCGGCGTCCAGGACCTGGAGCTTCTTAATCGGCTGGTTCGGCCCTGTCGGATTTAATTCAAAACAGGCCTTCGCGTCAAGCCAGCTATAAGCGCCGCATAATCCTGAGCGTTCCGGCTTTACTATGCACACATGGTTAGGCGCAAAGGACTGGCAAAGTGTGCAACTGTAAAACGTGTCTATGCTTTCGTCTGTCATGCCTGCAAGGCGCGTGTCACGTTCTTCATAGACCTTCACGGCCTCGGGCATTATTCTTTCTACATCTTCTTTTTTCGTATAAATCGTAACTTGCGCTTTATCTACAATTTTCCCATATGTGTCATGAAACCTGGCGTGAAGAATCGTGCCGAAATGTTTCATTTTAAAGCCTTTTTTCTGGGCTTCTTTTGAAATTCTTATCCAGCACATGTTACGCTGGCCCATGTGGAATAGCCCCATCGCTTCGTTTAGAAACGAGTGCATTTGCCTTTCAAGTATGGGTTCAAAGTCGTGCTGCATTTTTCTTCCGGCAACATCAACTACAATACCCAACGGAAATGCCGCGCCTTCTTTCATCTCGTCTATTTCCGGCCCTACGACCTCTATTTTTCCGTCAAGAACTTCATTTAACTCTTTTGTGCGCACATATTCAAAGGCCGATGAGAATTTCCCTCCGAACTGGGCATACATCTGTTCGCGCCTTACCCTCTCACCCTCAAACGCGGCGCTGTAAGAAACAGGGATAGGTATTTTGGCTACTTTCACTTTCACGCCGCGAACCTCGATACACTTTTGCACGATCTTTTTGTAGTCGAACTCCTTAACAAGGTGCTCATAGGTGCATATGCCTGTCGGTTTAATTTCCGGTATCTCCGTATCCGCTATAACAGGAAAGCCCATGTTAATTGCACCGGCGCCTGATGCATATTTAATATCATCAAGCGGTCCAAGTGCGAGGCCAAAGGCAAAAACTCTCTCCTTGCAATACATTAAACAGTCTTTCGCGTTACCGGCTTTTATCCCTCCGAACGTGAGCGCTCCTCTTATGGCCCAGTGCAGGGGATAAATCAAAGATATGGTGTCCCTTCCGTAAGGAACAATGTAAGTATCCCAACCCATTTCGACTTTTTCTTCTTTAAGCTGGTCTATGATGCTTTTTCCGTTCGAGCTTGATCCGACAAATGTCATTATGCTTCTTTTCTGAAATTCTCTTACGATTTCTACGGCTGTTTTATTGTCGGGAGCGGCGCCCAATATTGCCGCAAAACCCGGCATCCTTCCGTCTACAAGCTGTATACCCAGCGTGCGAAGTATGGTGTCGGTAAAAAATCCGTTGCAGTCAGGCTGCGGTTCAATACCCTTTAAGTATCGTATTGCGCAAATAATTTCTTCCGCTAAGAGTGCGGCGATACCCGAATCAAGCGCGCCGCCCAGGTAAGGAAGCCACAAATCCTTGGTGGGTTCGTCATGCAAGAGGGACTTTGCTTCTTTAAGTATGGGCAGGGCCTCGTTTAACGTTTTTACCTCAGCGCCCAGTAACGCGTTTGCCATCGGAAGGAAAAATGCCGTTTCGGGGAATTCTAATTTTTGATCCTTGCCCTTTTCCTCAATGGCTTTGTTTACAAGTTTTTCTGCCTCGGTTACAAGCGCTTTTGCGCCCCTCATCGCGGCTGCTGCTACAATTTTTGACATCGGTTAAATCTCCCTTTCTTACGGTTTATAGCTTGCTATCGTGTCCTGATATTCTTCCTCTTTAAACTTATCACTGAATTTTTTGACTAGCGGCATTATTTTCGCGTAGTCAAATTTCGTCTCGCACAGTATATGCTTTACGCTTGAAACGTCGATTCCTTTTTTTATCAAAGCGCTTACGACGCCTGCGCATTTTATGTCGCCTACTAAAACCATGCCGACAATTTTATTATTTCTTAGCACGAATTTCTTATAAGAATGTTCTGAAGACTTTGAAATTATTTCATAACCTTCTTCTTTCGGCTTTGTTATTCCCATCGAGATGCATCTTAAGCCGAAAAAATCAACCGAGTTCATGGAAAGCGACCCGTCATACGCCGCTTCTTTGCCGAGCATGTTAAGCGCCGCAATGTTGCCTTGTTCTACCGCGCACGGCCATAGGGCGTTTATACGGTTAGCCTGCCTTGCGACATCATAAGTCTCGGCAACATCGCCTGCCGCAAAAATATTTTTATCAGATGTCTTAAGAAATTTATCCACTTTTATTCCGTCTTCTACTTTTAAACCCGCGGAAGAGGCGATATCCGTATTCGGTTTTACGCCTTTGCCTATTATAACAAGCTGGCACTTAAGTTTTTTCCCGTCATCTAGTAATATTTCATTAACAGAATCACCACCCAGGAATTCTTTTGCGGCTAATCCCGTCATTATCTTTATTCCGTTTTTCTCGAGGGTCGAGGCTATCACGCCTGAGGCGCCTTTATCTACCATTTGAGATAAAATATGCGGGCTTTTTACGATAACGAAAACGTCTTTTCCTTTTTTTCCGAGCGCGTATGCGTCTCTTAAGCCTATTAATCCTCCGCCCAGGACAGCTACTTCCTTTACGCCATCCAGCATCCCTATTATCGTGCGGGCTTCATCTATTTTTCTTATTGTAAAAATACCTTTTTTATCCACACCCGGGATGTTAACTGATTTTGGCGTGGCGCCCGTTGCGATTAAAAGCTTGTCGTAGGAAACAGTTGTCCCGCCTTCCAACGTAACCGCTTTTTTCTTGGGATCAATTGAAATCGCCTTCTTGCCGAGAAGGGTTTTTATGTTATTTTTCTCATAGAAGTCCTTGCCCTTAAATATAAGTTTTTCTTCATCTATGGCGCCGGCTATCAAATACGTTAAAAGGCACCTTGAGTAAAGTGTCAATTTCTCATCCGATATAATCGTTATGGACGCTTTCTTATCGTTTTTTCTTAAAGTCTCGGCTGCGGCTACGCCCGCTGCGCTTGCGCCTATAATTACATGATCCGCCATATTCGCTCCTCCACACACTTCCGTGTGTGGTTTCCTTCGTTTTACTTCTTTTTCTTAGTTAGCTTTTTTTCAAATTCTTTTTTTGTGCCGGCAAAAAGCGCACCTGTCGGGCACGTAGCGACGCACGCGTAGTCGTCCCTATCCGGACAAAGGTCGCATTTAACGGCTATGTGTTTGGCGCTGTCCCCGACTATGGCGCCAAAGGGGCATGTCATTACGCACATCCAGCATCCCACGCATTTTTCGTTATCCTGGAGTGTCGCGCCTGTTTTTTCATCTTTTGAAAGGGCCCCGCTCATGCAAGCCGTTACGCACGGCGCTTCCTTACAATGCTGGCAATGAACAGAAATGGATTTACCGTTTATCGCCGATACAGTGAGCCTTTTTCTCGGCGTATCCTTTTCAATTATAGAGTTGGCCAAATCTTTGCTCTTCGAATGCTCAACTGCGCAGGCAAGTTCACACGTTCTGCATGCTACGCATTTTGTAACATCGCAATATATCGTGATGTCTTTATCTTTTTTTACCTTTACCTTGCTCATGTCTACTTGGCCTTCGTTGTTTCTGATTTATACATTACATCGCCCAACTTAAGGGCTTTTCGTTTTTTATCGATGTGCTTTATTATTATATGCGCACCCTTAATCGGGTCCTTTTCAAACGCCCACTTTCCGCCTGTAACCTTTTCAACGTCTTCTGTGACGTATTTCATCATATTTTTGCTGCCGCTTACCGGAAATTCGTTTCCGAAAACAACAAGTGCACCTGATGCTACGAAATACCAGCCTATCGCAATCGCTTTTTCGCTCATCCATTCGGGTGCGGCGCCCGCGACCGGAAGTTCGTCTATCCCTTCGCCTATTCCGCCCTCTTTTACCATGTTCGTGCAAGCTATAAGAATTCTTGAGTTATCAACGCACGAGCCAAGGTGTAACACCGGCGGTATACCTACTGCTTCGCACACCTCTTGAATGCCTTTGCCTGCAAACTTCCCAGCGGCTTCAGGTACGAGAAGTCCTTCTCTAGCGCAGGCTAAAGCTGAACAGCCGGTTTGCACCACTAACACGTCGTGTTTTATTAACTCTTTTACCATTTGCATATGTGCCTTACTGCTTTGAATCTTGGGGTTATCACAACCAACAACACCTGCAACACCCCTTATTCTTCCACTTATAATTGCGTCATTCAGTGGTCTGTAAGTTCCTCGGTATTTGCCGCCGAGATAATAGAATATGTTTTCTGCCGTAAATCCGGCGATAAGTTCCATTTTCTCTTTTGGAATATTTACCTTTTTCTTGTCTCGTTTCGGATAATTCTCAATGGCTTTTGTCACGATTTCCTTAGCTACTTCAAGAGCCTTTTCTTCCTCGAACTCTATATGCTCCATTCCCGGAAACTTCGCCTTTGGATGCGTTGAGATCAATTTTGTGTGAAAATACGACGCGACTGTCGTAAGGCCCGGTAAAATACACTGTAAATCAACAACCATCGCCTCCACCGCACCTGTTGCAATTGCCAATTCCTGTTGCAGGAAGCTACCTGCAACGGGTACCCCTCTTCGCATTAGGATCTCGTTAGCCGTGCAGCATATACCGGCTATTGTAATGCCTTTTGCACCTTTGGACTTCGCTAATTTCAGCATCTCTTCATCTCGTGTAGCCGTAACTATGACATCGCTTAGAAGCGGTACGTGCCCATGAATGATTATGTTCACTTCGTCATCTTTTAAAACGCCCAGGTTCACCTGCGATCTAATTGCTTGCGGCGCGCCGAATAAAATATCGCTTGCCTCGGTAGCAATCATCGATCCTGCCCAACCGTCAGCAAGACTTGTTTTCATGGTGCCTAACATAATATTTTTATAGTCGGCGTCCACACCTATATTTGTTCGTGACATCATCTCTACTATGGGTCTATCGATACCTTGTGGGACGATCTTAAGGTTTTTCCATATTTTCTGTTGTTTCTTCGGTGCCCTTTTGAAAAATACGGGCGCCTCATTTTGTTTCCCGAAATCCGCCAGCATTGCATTTCCTAAGTCGACTGCAATTTCTTCGTTTTTTCTGCCTTCTATCTTTATTCCGTATTCTCCGGCAACTTTTTTTAGTTTTTCCTCGCTCTTTATAGCATAACTCGGTGCTTTACCTTGCCCAAAAAGCAAGAGCGTGCGCGCAATTTCCCTTCCGTGGTCGGAGTGACAGGCACTTCCAGCCGCTGCGTGCCTTGCAAGATTCCTTGCGCTTATAGTATCGGCATTCGCTCCGCATGTTCCTACTTGCGGACCTTCGCCAAACGGGTCTATCCTGCACGGGCCCAGGTTGCAATTCTTGCAACAAAGCCCTAAAGTGCCGAATCCGCAGTGCGGGTCCTGTGCATCATAACGCTGCCATATAGTTTCAATACCGCAGGAGTAACAAATCTCATGAAGTTTTTCTGCGCTTATTTTTTCTTTAGCCATTAACTTAATTCCTCCTTTAATAGATTCTTTATCTTTTCCATGCCGGTTGATATCTTTTTTGAAACAACTGAAAAACCCTCATATTTATCCTGTTTTAAAAGTTCTTCGTCAAAATCTATCGTTTCGATTAATTTTATTTTCCCGAGTTCTTTTTCTATAAATGTTTTATCGGCAACCGTTCTCACTTTATTGCCGATCGCGTAAACTTTCTTTACTCCTATGTCTTTTGCAAGTTCGTTTACATTTTTAGCGGTTTGTATGGAGTTCAAAGACGGCTCAACTACCGCAAGAACAAAGTTGCACCCCTCAGCAGTACCCCTTCCGAAGTGCTCAAGACCGGCCTCCATGTCCATTACAAGATTCTCGTCTCTTTTTAAGACAAGGTGGCTTATTAAATTCTTTACAAACGCGTTTTCCGGGCACATGCAGCCTGCTCCGCCTTCTTTTACGGCACCCATCACGATTAATTTTACATTGCCGTTCGTGCGGGAAAACTTATCGGGTATATCGTCTATTTTTGGGTTTAATTTATAAAAAGACTTCTTCCCCTTTTCGACACCCATGCGTTTGTTTATCATGTCTTCCATTTTAACGATGGGTTTTATTTTTTCCGCGTCACCAAATCCGAGATTTCTCGCCAGATTACTGTCCGGATCACAATCAATCGCGAGAACCTCTCCCTCTTTAGAAAGAACGTTTACAAAAATACTAGCAAGCGTTGTCTTCCCGACCCCGCCTTTTCCCGTAAAAGCTATTTTCATATTTTGTTCTGCAGCTTAAAAGCACTTACGACGTTTCGTAGGAGCATTGTTACCGTGAGCGGGCCTACGCCGCCGGGTACGGGTGTAATAAACTCAGCCTTTTCTTTTGCCTTCTCGAACTCTACGTCGCCTACGAGTTTACCGTCAACCCTGTTAATCCCTACATCTATAACTATAGCGCCTTCTTTTACCCAGTCACCCTTAACAATCCCTGCCTTGCCGACAGCGACTACTAAAATTTCCGCTTTCTTTACATGCTCGGGCAAAACACCGCGCTCGCCTGTTGCGATATGGCAAACGGTAGTAGTGACAAACTTGTTTAAGAGCAGAAGCGAAAGCGGCTTTCCAACGATTTCTGAATGTCCGACAATCACGGCTTCCTTACCGTAGAGCTTCACTCCGCTGGACTCTATAAGCTCCATCGCTGCCTGTGCCGTGCAGGGAGCAAGCTTCGCATCGCCCAAAAGCACGTGGCCCAGGTTTTCCGGGTGCATACCCTCGGCATCTTTCCCCGGAGCAATGCTACTCATAACCAGCTTATGGTCTACGCCTTTCGGAAGCGGGAGTTGGACGATTATGCCCGATACACTTTTATCCTGATTTAATTTTTGTATCTCCCCTATTAAAGCGTCCTCGGTCATGCCGGCGTCGAGTGTCTTTAATTCATACTCGATCCCTAAGTTTTCGGCGTTTTTCTTTTGCGATTTTATATAAACTGCTGATGCCGCGTTCTCGCCTACCTGGATACTGACAAGCTTTGGCGTTTTACCGGTTTTTTGCTTTAAAGACTCGATTTCTTTTTTTAAGCCTTCTTTTATCTTACCGGCAATAGTTTTTCCTTCTAATAGCTTTGCACTCATGATTAACCCCTTACCCTATTTATCACTTCTCGTGTCGGCTCTACTTTATTCAAAGAATAAAAGTGAAGTCCCGGCGCGCCACCCTTAAGCAATTCCCTGCATTGGTCTACCGCGAAATCCACGCCTGCTTTGTACGTAGCCTCGAGGTTATCCGCTAAGGGCTTAAATATATCGTGCACCTTTTCGGGAATCGTGGCCCCACAAGTAGCACAGAACCTAAGTAGCGTTTTGTAATTTGTTATTGTCAGCATTCCAGGAAAAATACGCGCGTTTACGCCGACTTTTTTGGTTCTTTCCAGATATTCGAAATAATCCTTATTGTCAAAGAAAAGCTGTGTCATTATGAACTCTCCGCCCGCGTCCATCTTGATCTTAAGGTGCTTGGAGTCCGTTTCCTTATCAGGACAATGGATGTGCCCCTCGGGAAAACCCGCTACGCCTATACTGAAAAAATCACCAAACGACTTGATAAGCTCGACAAGCTGGTAGGAATACTCAAAGCCGTCCGGGGAAGGCGTCCAGAACTCTTCGCCTTCCGGCGCGTCACCGCGAAGTGCGAGAACGTTACATATATTTTTTTCTTTCATTTTTCCGAGTATCTTTTTCAGCTCTTCCTGGCTGTGGCCTACACAGGTAAAGTGATGCATTACCGGCACGTCGAATTTCTTCTGAAGTTCTTCTACGATCTCCATCGTAGCTTCCCTCGTGGATCCGCCCGCGCCATAAGTCACGGAAAACCAATCTATGCCCATCTCGGTAAAAACCTTCGCGACCTCGGGAAGTTTCGCCCTTCCTTTTTCTGTTTTTGGCGGAAAAAATTCAATAGAATAAGTGCGTTCTTTTTCTTTCAGGATGTCCGATATTTTCTTTATCACTTTATCCCCTCCTCTACCCCTTTTGCTACCTCTTGGTCAATTTTATTTATTTCCTCCCGCATCGACATAAGGTTCTCCCTTACAGCGTGCGCAAGCGTCTTATCTTTTATGCTTTTAAGGTTTATTTCTACATTGAGAAGCGCTGAGCCGAATGCGCAGTCAAGCATGAGGGCAGCGTCACCCACGTCTGTTATTAAATTTTTGTTGCCCTTCTTGCAAAGCGATAAACATAGCTCAAAAGCCTTGTTAACAGTCTGGCAAACTTCGAAAGGCACCTGCATTGCTTCTTTTAAGGCCGCCTTTAGCTTTTTAGCACGCACTTCCCCTTTTGGCATTTTGAAAACTTTTGAAAGTTTTTTGTACGCTTTTGCGTCGTCCGAGCAGAGTTTCATGAATTCACCGCGCAGGGCCTCGGCGCAATTTAAAACGTCTTTCATTTCGTCTTCGACGCCCCTATACTTTTCCTTACCTATTGTAAAGTTTGCGACTTTGCTTAAAAGCGCTGCCCCTACCGCACCGACAAGCGCCGCTGCGCTTCCGCCTCCGGGGATGGGTGACTTCGACGCCAGTTCTTTCAGGTATTTATTTATTGTTCCTTTACCGTACATTAGAATAACCCCACTGTTTTTCCGTCTTTATCAATGTCTACCTTCTCACCCGCCGGATGCGTCGGAAGCCCCGGCATGGTGCGCATTGTTCCGCATAAGGGATATAAAAATCCCGCACCCACGGATGCGCGCACGTCCCTTACCGGTAAAGTAAAGCCTTCGGGACGACCTTTCAGCTTCGGATCGTGTGAAATAGAAAGATGTGTCTTTGCCATGCAAAGAGGTAATTTGTCGTAACCCAGTTTTGTATAAAGCTCTATTGATTTCTCAGCGGCCTCTTCATAATGGACATCTTTTGCGCCGTAAATTTTAGTCGCAATTGTTTCTATTTTTTCCTTTATAGATAAATCCGCCGGATAAAGAAGCTTGAAGTTTGATTTTTTCTCTGCGGCGCGCACTACTGCCTTTGCCACCTCAGTTCCGCCCTTTCCGCCTTCGGCCCAAACTTCGCTAAGGACAGCGTCTTCCGCGCCAGCTGCTATTGCCTTTTTGCGGATAAGATCTATCTCTTTTTTCGTATCGGTAGTAAATTTATTTACAGCGACAACTACCGGTATACCGAAAAGCTTCATGTTTTCTATGTGCTTTTCCAAGTTTACGCAGCCTTCCGCGAGTGATTCCAGATCCTCCTCCAGGAGTTTCGGATCAAGCGGCTTACCGGCTACGACTTTAAATTTTCCGGAATGCATTTTAAGCGCCCGCACGGTGGCTACCATGACTACACAGTCGGGTTTAAGACCGCTCATTCTGCATTTTATGTCAAAGAATTTTTCCGCGCCGCAGTCCGCGCCAAAACCGGACTCTGTTACAACGTAATCCGAGAGCTTAAGCGCTATCTTGTCGGCAATTATAGAACTATTTCCGTGCGCAATGTTGGCAAATGGGCCCGCGTGCACAAAACACGGCGTATTTTCAAGTGTCTGAAGCAGGTTCGGCTTAAGCGCATTCTTTAAAAGGACAGCCATCGCGCCCGCTACCTTTATATCTTCAGCCGTAACCGGTTTTCCGTCTTTTGTCGTAGCGAGAACAATTTTCCCTAAGCGTTTACGCAAATCTTTCAAGCCATCGGTAAGCGCAAGTATCGCCATTACTTCGCTCGCGACCGTAATATCGAATCCCGAGTCGCGTGGAATACCGTCGTTTGGCGTACCAAGCCCGATCTTTATATTACGTAGGAATCTATCCGAGACGTCCACGACACGTCGCCACTTTATCGAAGACGGATCAATGTTCAAAGGGTTTCCTTTTAAAACAGAGTTGTCCAAAAATGCCGCGCAAAGATTGTGTGCCAAACCAACCGCGTGAACATCGCCGGTAAGGTGTAGGTTGAAATCCTCCATCGGCACTACCTGTGAGTAACCCCCGCCTGCTGCGCCGCCCTTTATGCCGAACACCGGCCCCAGGGACGGTTGGCGTATGCAAACAATTGCATTCTTGCCGATCCGATTAAGAGCCATGGCAAGGCCGATCGTGTTAACGGTCTTTCCTTCCCCTAAGGGAGTGGGTGTGATTGCGGTAACATCGATGTATTTTCCGTTTTTTCTTGCCTTTAGGCGATCCGTTACAGAAAGCGACACTTTCGCCATGTGATCCCCGTAAAGATAAAGGTCTTTTTCTTTTAAGCCTATTTTTTTGGCGATTTTCTTTATGGGTTCAAGATGCGCTTTTTGCGCAATTGCCAAATCAGATGGTACCTTTTTCATGTCAGGCTCCTTTGGAAATTTCTTTCGCGATGTCTTGAAGTTTTTTTAAACTTTTCTCGCAGTCTTCTGCTTTGTAAAGAGGCGTACCCATCCCGCAAGGTAGGGTTATCAAATCTCCTGCCTTAAAATCTTTAACGTCTTTTGCTTCTTTTGCGCCCCAGGAGATCCTTTTCCCGCTTCTATACTTGGAATATTTCGTAAGATCAAACTGCGAGGCGTCAAAGCTTATTATCTGGATATTTGAGTCAAATAAAAGATCCCAATCCATGTTGCCGCAAACATGCACGCCGCGAATTACAGAAATACTTGAAAAGAGCGCTTCCCACAGGTCTTTGTAGTTTATGCCGGATTGCCCGAGGGCAGGTTCGTCAAGGTAAAGTATCGTCTCCTTGGCATCTAAACCATCCATGACAACCGTTACATGATCGAGTATTCTTGCAATAGCCTCATCCGGATTATACCCGGCCAGGGTCAATGTCGCCGGGCCTACGCACTGTATTTTTACTGTTTCGAATTTGTTTTTCTTGAATTCGCTAAGACAGCTTAACTTACCTGGGGTTTTAATGTATTCCAGCATAGCATCCCCTTTTTTCGGAAGTTCCGGTAAAAAGGGAATATCGTGTTTTAAGCTATAGGCTACGGCCATCTTTACATCTTCAAGCGGTAAAGATCCTACTTGTGTGATTGTTTTCATTTTATAAGCGCCAACGTCTCGGCTCGCGTCTTAGAGTTAGTCCTAAAGATACCCCTTACTGCGCTTGTTATGGTTACGGTTCCCGGTTTCTTTACTCCGCGCATCGTCATGCAGAGGTGTTCTGCCTCAATTACCACCATGACGCCTTTGGGCCGGAGCTTTTTTACGATAGTATCGGCAACTTGAGTTGTGAGCCTTTCCTGAACCTGCAAACGCTTCGATAACACGTCGACAACCCTCGCGAGCTTACTTAAACCCGTTACCCTATTACCTTGAGGAACATATGCAACATGCGCCTTGCCGACAAAGGGTAAAAGATGATGTTCACATATTGAATAAAGTGGGATGCCTTTTAGAAGGACTACCTCGTCATGGCCTCCGGATAAGAGAACTTCAAGCTCTTTACCGGGATCTTTTTTCATGCCGCTTAGTATTTCTTCGTACATTTCGGCTACCCGGCGCGGGGTATCCAAAAGGTCCTGCCTTTTCGGGTTATCCCCTACTGCTTCAAGTATCTCTTTTACTGCCTTGGTTATTTTTTTCTTATCCATTGTTTAGTGCTTGAAATGCCTGGCGCCGGTAAACACCATGCTGATACCGTATTCGTCGCAGGCTTTTATAATTTCTTCGTCGCCCTTTGACCCGCCGGGCTGAATTATAGACGTTATGCCGGCTTTATGCGCCTGATCTATGGCGTCGCGCTTCGGGAAGAAAGCGTCACTGGCGAGTGTAGCGCCGCGCGTTTTTTCTTTTGCTTTGCGGCAGGCGATAATTACGGAATCAACCCTGGACATCTGGCCTGCGCCGATACCGACAGTCTTTGTTCCGTCGCATATGACTATCGCGTTACTCTTTACATGCTTTACGATAATCCACCCGAAAAGAAGCGAGTCTATATCTGTCTTTGTAGGCTTGGCCTTCGTTACTACTTTAAGGTCTTTTTCGGTTACAACCTTTAAATCCATGTCCTGGAGAAGAATTCCGCCCACTACCCTTTTATAATCCATTTCGCCTTTTTGCGTTTTCTTAAAATTCGGTACTTCCAGAAGCCTTAAATTCTTTTTCTTCAAAAACATGTCCTGCGCGTCGCTTTCAAAAGAAGGCGCTATAATGCATTCTACAAAATCTGCTTCCTTCATGATAACTTCGGCAAGTTTTTCGTCTACTTTGCCGTTAAATCCCACTATACTGCCAAAAGCGCTTAGCCTGTCGCAGCTTAAAGCATTGAGATAGGCCTGCGCTAGTGAGTTTGCCACTGCTGCGCCGCAGGGATTGGTATGTTTTATAACACTCGCGGCCGGTTTATCAAAATCCTTGACTATCTCGATAGCGGCATTTAAATCTATGATGTTATTAAACGACAGCTCCTTGCCTTGAAGTTGTCTTGCGTTACATATCCCGGATTCACGTGAGCTCGGGTCCTTATAAAATGCTGCTGTTTGATGCGGGTTTTCGCCGTATCTTAAATCCTGCACTTTTTCAAACGTTAAATTTAATTGTTTAGGAAAAGTGCCGGCTGCGGTTTCCTCGGACGCTGCACCCTTGCTCAAATAGCTGTATATGGCACTGTCGTATTCTGACGTGCGTTTAAATACCTCGATTGCCAATGCGTTAATAGTGGCCTCTGAAAGCGAGCCATCGCTACTTTTAAGTTCTTTAATTATATCCGGATATTTCGCGGGGTTTGTGATGACAGCTACTGATTTATGGTTCTTTGCCGCGCTTCTTAGCATCGAAGGCCCGCCTATGTCTATATTCTCTATGGCCTCTTCAAGCTTTACGCCTTCTTTTGCTACGGTTTTTTCAAAGGGATAGAGATTTACAATAACCATGTCGATCATTTCGATCTTGTGCTCTTTTGCCTGGCCCATATGGGATTCGTTATCTCTTAAAGCCAGGAGCCCCCCGTGTATCTTGGGATGGAGTGTTTTTACACGGCCGTTCATCATCTCGGGAAAACCTGTATATTCGGAGACGTCTTTTACGGGTATGCCTAAATCCTTTATTCGTTTTGCGGTGCCACCGGTAGACAGCATCTCTACGCCAAATTCGTTAAGTGTTTTAACTAAATCGTCTAAACCTGTCTTGTCAGATACGCTGATTAAAGCCCTTTTGATCTTTGCCATCCCTGTCCTCCGCATCAGTTATATACTATTATTATGACACAGTATAGTAGAAGAAAATTTTAGCATAGAGACGGGCAAAATACAAGCAGAAAAGGAAGGATTACCTATTCAAAATCAGGCTCAAAAAAGCGATAACCAGGCAGTAATAGCCGAACTTGTCGAAATTCTTGCTTATAAGCATTTTTCGCACGATAAACAAGGCCAATATCCCGAATAAAAATGCAGCTATCCCCCCTTTTACCATGTCCGCAAGAGGAACCACGGAATTAAGAAACTCTTTAACCTTTAGCAGGGAAACTAGGGAAATTATCGGGATAGCCATTAAAAACGACAGGGTAAAAGCTTCTTTTGCCTTAAAGCCGCGTTTTAATAAACCGGCTATTGTAATGCCTGAACGCGAGATCCCCGGTAAAACCGCAAAACCCTGAAGTGCTCCCATGATAAGCGCATCTTTTAATTTAAAAGCGTCTCTGTCTTTTTTTTCGGGCGCGTTTCTTGTCTTAAGAAGAATTCCGGCATTTAAAAGCAGGAAAAAGCTCACGAAATACTTGCTATCAAATAGGTTCTTTGCGAACATATCGATAAAAAGACCTAAAGCAGCAGTAATGGCTGTAATAATACCGATGTGAATCAATAACTTTTTGTTTGTCAGGGTTTTTATTATTTCTTTGCGTAAAAATATGCAAACGGCTAAAAGGGTGACAAAGTGCAGAAAAACAAAAAAAGGAAGAAGATTCCCGGACATGCCCAGGTAATTCTTTATGAGATAAAGGTGCCCGGAACTGCTTATGGGCAGGAATTCGGTAAGCCCCTGAACGATGCCGAGGAATATGATCTCCATGAATTACACGCTCATTCTTATTTTAGCCACTGCCTCCTCGGCAGTGTCAACAAATGCGATTAAATCGCGACAGGACAAAGCGTTGAAGCGAGACCTTGTCTCTTCGTTTAAGACAGGCTCGCCGGCGAGTCTTTCAGCAATACTTTTCCAAAAATCGCCGAATGCTATAATGGGTTTTGGTTTCGCGAGGCCCTTGTTAACATGCTCGAGGCAGGCCGCAAGCTCAAGAAGCGTGCCGGTCCCTCCCGGTAGCACAATAAAGGCGTCTGATTTTTTCATCATAACGGTTATCCGTTCAAAAAGATTTTCAGTTTCTATTTCTTCATCTATATATTTATTTGCTCCCCTTAGAAGAATTTTCTTACCCTTGTAAAACGTGACACCTATTGTTTTTCCGCCGCCACTCTTTGCGCCCTTTGAGATGTCCTCCATCGTCCCGCCGAAGCCGCCGGATATAACTTCAAAGCCGCTCTCGGCAAGGAGTTTCCCTAGCCCCACGACATCTTCTTTTTCTTTTTTTCCTAAGTCCTTGTAGCTACCGAATACACAAACTCTTTTTTTCATACTTAGCGCCTTGTTTCGTGCCTCTTTTTTTAAATTCTTTTTCTATCTCCCCGGCTACCTGGTGCTTTCGGTTCATCCATTCCGGGGCTATCAGGATATGGGGTTTTGCGTCGGATATAATCCTTAATATAACACATTCCGGGTTTAAATGCTCCAAAAAATCGCACGCTAAAGAAACATATTCATTCTTCTTCAATAATTTTATTCGGCCGCTTTTAAATAATTTTTCCGATTCTGTATCGCGCAACACGTGAAAGGCGTGAAGCTTTATTCCCGATATCGGAAGGCTCGCTATCATCTTCGCCGTTTGGATTACGTCATCACGCGACTCACCGGGAAGCCCCAGAATAATATGCGCGCCTACTTTTATATTTCGTTTGGCAGTATTTTCTATTGCCTCAAGGCTTTTTTTAAAAGTGTGGGCGCGTTTTATTTTTTTAAGCGACGCTTCATGAATGCTTTGCACCCCGTATTCTATCCACACCTCGTAATCTTTTGTATAGCTTTCGATCAAATCTAGCTTTTCCCCGTCGACACAGTCCGGCCGCGTGGATATGGCAAGACCGATTATTTCCGGAAAGAGTTTTATCGTGTCATAGGCTTCTTTTAGTTCCGCTGGAGAGGCGTAAGTATTAGTGGAATTTTGAAAGTAGGCTATGAATTTTTTTGCTTTAAAGCGTTTTTTGACAGGCCCGATTGAATCCCTGATCTGCGCTTCAATCGGCGGATACGTATCCGTAAAATACGCGAAGCTTTTTTGGTTGCAGAAAATACAGCCGGCCCTGCCCTTGCTCTCATCTGTATTTGGACAGTTAAATCCGGCGTTTAGGCTAATCCGGTGAGCCCTTTGGCCGAATCTTTTCCGAAGGTACGCGTTAAAGGAGTGATAATGGCTATCCATTACTTAGTCAGCGTTTTGCGCGCGAAGCTTTACCATTAAAAGCGTTATTGCAACCGGAGTTACGCCGGATATGCGTGAGGCCTGGCCCAGGGAATTCGGCCTGAACTTGGAAAGCTTTTCCTTTATTTCACTTGAGAGCCCCGGTACGTTCAAATAATCAAAGCCATCCGGTATGCGCATGCGCTCAATTTTTTTAAATTTATCTATAAAAGACTTTTCTCTTTTGATGTAGCCTTTGTATTTTACATCAACTTCGACCCGGGTCTTTTCATAATAGGAAAATTTGCCTTCCGGATGTGCGGATTTTATTATGTCATCAAATGAAACTTCCGGTCTTTTAAGTAATTTATAGAGTGCGGGTTTTGATTTCAGCTTTTTTACTGTCGATTCAATGTTTTCTTGCATTTCTTCCACTTTATTAAGTTTTTCCCGGGAAAGTAACCCGACGGAGAATCCTTTTTTGCTCAATCTGGCGGTAGCGTTATCTTCCCTTACTGTCAGCCTATACTCAACCCTGGAGGTAAACATCCTGTAAGGCTCGTTGGTTCCCTTGGTAATGAGGTCATCTATCAAAACGCCTATGTAGGCTTCGGATCTATCAAGAATTAATGGTTTTTTCTTTTTCACTTTCATCGCCGCATTGATGCCTGCCATGAGCCCTAAGCTTGCGGCCTCTTCGTAGCCGGTAGTTCCGTTTATCTGGCCCGCAAGAAAAAGCCCTTCTATATTTTTGGTTTCAAGTGTCGCTTTAAGTTCGGTAGGGTCAACGATGTCGTACTCGATACCGTAACCGGGCTTTATTATTTTGGCTTTCTCCAGGCCCTTTATGCTATGCACCATGCGCTCCTGCACATCGCGCGGTAGGCTCGTGGAAATTCCGTTGGGATAATATTCATCTACGCTCAGGCCTTCGGGTTCCAAAAATATAGTATGCGAGTCCCTTGTCGGAAATTTTACGATTTTATCCTCGATTGAGGGACAGTACCTGACGCCTGTAGATTTTATTTTCCCGGAATAAAGCGGCGAGCGGTCAAGATTTTTTCTTATTATATCGTGGGTGCGCTGATTCGTCTGGGTCAGGAAGCAGGGTTTTTGTTCTATATCGATTTTTTTCGTCCAGAATGAAAACGGAATGATTTTTTCGTCGCCTTTCTGCGCAATCAGCTTTGAAAAATCTATTGTTTTCTTATCCAGACGCGGGGTAGTGCCGGTCTTTAGCCTGGCCATCCTAAGGCCGAGCGACAGTAAGCTTTCAGGTAAGTCGCATGCCGCGTCCTCTCCCATCCTTCCGCCTCCGGAATGTTCCAGGCCTATGTGAATGACCCCGTTTAAAAAGGTTCCGGGCGTAAGAATAAGCGTTTTCCCATTGATAACACCGTGCTTTTTTGTTTTTACACCGCTCGATAGATTACCTTTGGCGTCTACGCCCATTGCTTCGTCTTCCAAAACCTCGAGATTCTCTTCGGCCAGAATCGTATCGCGCATGCAGTGATTATATTTTTTACTGTCGGCTTGGGCGCGTGATGACCTGGCAGCATAACCTTTTGAGGAATTAAGCATGCGGAATTGTATAAGCGTTTTATCTATGGCGTTACCCATTTCGCCGCCCAGGGCATCGATCTCTTTTACAAGCTGCCCCTTGCCGACACCGCCTATTGCAGGATTACAAGACATAACGCCGATTTTTTCAATCTCGAGAGTAATGAGTAATGTTTTGCAGCCAAGCCGCGCGCCTGCCAACGCTGCCTCACAGCCGGCATGTCCGCCGCCTACTACTATAATATCGAAGTGCTTCATTTTTGCTTTTTAGCGATAGCACAGATGAGTTTGTCGAAGGAGGTTTGGAAGGAGCCGACACCGGCGTCCTGGATTTCCTGACAAAGGCTGTCTATGTTTATACCGAGGGATTTTATCTTGGCAAGATTTGATCTTGCCTTATCCATGTCTTTTTCGATTGTCAATTCCACCTTGCCGTGCCGAAGGAATGCGTCAACGGTTTTTGGAGGCATGGTATTTATCGTATTCGGGCCGATGAGGTCCTCAACGTACATAACATCACGATAAGAAGGGTTTTTCGTGCTTGTAGAGGCCCATAGAACGCGCTGGGCATTAGCGCCCTTGGATTTTAGACCTTTAAAATCGCTGCTCTCGAATATTTCCTTGAATTTTTGATAGATCATTTTCATATAAGATACGGCGATCTTACCTTTTAATTCCAGGTTTTCTTTTTCGTCCAGAATCTTGTCAATCCTGCTATCTATGCGGCTTACGAATACGCTTGCCACCGAAATTATATTCTTTACATCCTTTTTTTCTTTCAGCCTGTCTTTTATACCACCTGTATACGCATTTGCGATTTTTTCGTAATGTCCTACGGAAAAAAGAAGCGTTGCGTTCACGTTTATGCCTTCTTTTATTAACACGCGGATCGCTTCCCGGCCTTCGGTGGTGCCGGGAACCTTTATCATTATGTTCGGCCTATTAAGTGTTTTAAAAATTCTCCTGGCATATTCGACTGTTTTTTTCGCATCATGCGCAAATTCCGGCCAAACCTCGATACTCACATAACCGTCAACGTGGTTTGTTTTTTCGTAAGTACCTATCAGAAGATCTGCCGCGGCTGCAACGTCTTCGGTGGTAAGAATATCATAAATTTCGAGCGGTTTTTTACCCTCGAGAGAAAGCTCCTTTATCTGGGGATCATATATATCGGAGGCGCTAACGGCTTTCTCGAAAATCGTGGGGTTTGAGGTAACCCCCAGAATCCCGCTATCAAAAAGTTCTTTCAGTTTGCCGTTTTTTACAAACCTGCGGTCTATATTGTCGTACCAGGGGCTTTGACCTATGCGGGCGAGGGCGGTGAGCGTGTTTACCTTGGATTTAGTTTCCACAAACTTTTATTTTTTTCATCTCGGCGATAAGCTTTTTCATATTTTTAGCGCCAAAAAGATATGTTCCGGCGATAAAAACGTTCGCTCCGGCAGCGGCAGCCTCGCATGCATTTTCATAAGTTATACCGCCGTCAACACTTATGTCGCGGGCAAAATTCTTTCTTATCTCTCTTATCTTGGGAACCTCACTTTTCATGAACTTCTGCCCCGCGAATCCCGGCTCCACGGTCATTACGAGAACTTCGTCTAAAAGCGGAAGTAACTTGCGTATAGAGCTTACCTTCGTTTTAGGCTTTATGCAAACACCTGCTTTTTTACCGAGACTTTTTATTCGCCGGATAAGGGCCTTCGCATTCTTAGTAGTCTCGATATGAAATATAATCGTATCACTGCCGGCTTTGGCGAATTCCTTTACGTATTTTTCCGGGTTTTCGATCATTAAGTGTGTTATTAAAGGAAGCTTTGTAACCTTTCGCATAGCGCGCACTATGAAGGGCCCGAGCGTTATATTGGGAACAAAATGCCCGTCCATGACATCAACGTGCAGCATGTCAGCCCCTGCCTTTTCTGCTT
The DNA here is from genome assembly GCA_013203315.1 of Candidatus Omnitrophota bacterium. Taxonomy (GTDB): domain Bacteria; phylum Omnitrophota; class Gorgyraeia; order JABMRN01; family RBG-13-46-9; genus JABMQJ01. The sequence continues at coordinate 108,472 of JABMQJ010000001.1, forward strand.
TTTTAATCTCCGAGGCAAGACAGCCAAAGTCAGCCGATAATAAACTTGGCGTAATTTTGATTTTATTCTTTTTCATGGCATGCTTACTTTATCATACGAAGCCTTTTCCGTCAATGCGAAATTATCGTGGGCCCTTTAAGCACTTCTTCGTAGACGGAAAGCGTGTCTTTGGCCATTTTATCAAGCGTAAAGGACTCTTCAACTTTTCTGCGAAGGGCTCGGCTGCATCTCTTGCAAAGCTCCCTGTCGCTTAGCATCTTAAGAATCGCGCCTGCCATTTTAAAATCATCTCCCGGCGGAAAAAGTAACCCGGAAGTACCGTCGTCTATAATCTCTTTTACGCCTCCTATGTCCGATGCGCACGAAGCAGTGCCCACAGCACCCGCTTCGATTATGACTCTACCGAACCCCTCCGGGACATTGCTCGAGAGCACAAGGCAGTCTGCTTTTTTCAATAAATCCTGTATATCTGGCCTTAGGCCAAGAAATTTAACATGCTTTTCTAACCCTGATTTCTTTACCAGGCTCTTCAAGTCGTTCAAATAAAACTCTCGTGCGCCTTCTGCCCCGCCTACAATCCACGCCTCTGCGCGGTTTTTTTCATTTACAACGCGCTCCATTGCTTTTATAAATTCGAGCTGGCCTTTAATCGGTGTGATCCTTCCTATATTTATAATTATAGGGGTTTCTTTTTCCTTATCATACTTATTCGGATAGTATGGATACTTCTCTAGGTCCAGGCCTCTATATATAAGCCGTATTTTTTCTTTCGGGACGCCAAAGTCCTCGATCATCCTTTTTTCCACGGTTTTAGAAATAACCATCACAAGTTCACCCCAGCCCATAACACGGCTAAAAAAATGCGTGGAATAAAATCCGTGGCAGCTTGTGACAAATTTTACGCCTGCTAGTTTACAGGTGAGATATCCTATCCATGCGGGCACACGGCTTGAGGCGTGGACAATGTCTATCTTTTTTAACCGTAGGATATTCGCTATCTTTGGCACCAAAAAAAGAGAGTGCGGTGATTTTATGTGCACGGGAAGGCAGATATGCTCAATTCCGTTGTCTTCCAAAGCCCTCACAAGCCGGCCGCCGTTTGAAATCACGGTAACAGTGTGCCCGAGCTGTTTAAGTGACAAAGCCAGATCGACCGTGCCTGTCTCGACACCGCCCGATTCCATGGCGGGAACAAGGTGTAGGATATTCATGTAATTAGATTACCGTGTTGGGGGGTATTGTAGCGTTTTTGTGGACAATTACTATGCCGTCTTTTATGGAGTAATTTGTACCTTCGAAATTTTCTAATTTTTTGTCGTTTATTATTTTAACATTGCCGCCCATTTTTACGTTTTTGTCGAGAATGGCTTTTCTTATCACGCAATTCCTTCCCACGCCCATGATCGGGCGGCCTGCTTTTCTGTCGGCAATAATTTCATCCAGGGACTGATAAAAGTCGCAGCCTATGATAATTGAATCTTCAATTACAGCTTTCTCCTCGATCCTGCTTCGGAGGCCAATAACCGAATGCGCTATGTTAGCGGATTCTATGATGCAGCCGTCTGATATTATGGACCTTGAGATGTGGCTATCTTTAATTTTTGACGGGGGAAGGTGCCTGGGACGCGTAAATGTCTGCCAGTCTTCGTCGAAAAAGTCTATCGGCGGAACGGGTTCCGTAAGCACCAGGTTTTCGTCATAGAAGTTCTTTATGGAACCTATGTCACGCCAATATCCTTTATAGATAAAGGCTTCCGTTACTTTGTGCGCAAAGGAGCTTGGTATTATTCCCTTTCCGAAATCAACTTTATCGTTTTTTGTCAAAAGTTCAATGAGAACGTCCCTATTAAATATGTATATGCCCATGGAAATCAGGAAAGATTTTTTTCCGTCTATCGTAATTGCGGCACTTTTTAGTTTATCGGAATCGCCGGGTTTTTCAAAAAAGTCCACTATTCTATTATTTTCACCTAATCTTATAACACCGAGTTCCTCTAAATTCACTTTTCCGTGGGCAGGGTTGCAGGCCAGCGTTATGTCCGCGCCTTTTTCTTTATGAAAATCGAGCATTGCTTTAAAATCCATCTTGTATAACTGGTCCCCTGAGAGAACAACTATGTATTTGGTGGCAGGGTCATTGAAGTGCCTGAGACACTGCCTAACCGCATCGGCCGTGCCTTGAAACCACTCCGTGTTCTGCATGGTCTGTTCGGCCGCCATGACTTCCACGAACCCGTCAGAGAAGGCGTCCAACTTATAGGTCCTGGTTATATGCTTATTGAGCGATTCGGAATTGAACTGCGTCAGGACATAAATTCTATTAAATCCGGAATTAATGCAGTTTGATACAGGGATATCAATCAGGCGGTATTTTCCGGCTACAGGAACTGCCGGCTTACACCTCTCCTTCGTTAAGGGATAGAGCCTCGTGCCTCTTCCCCCACCCATTATTACGCATAATACGTCTCTCATGACATGCCTCTCATATCATATAACTATATACAATAAACGGCTATAAATCAAGGGTAGGCGTAATAATAATGCGGTTTCGCCCTTTTTACTTGCTGCCCTTTTCGCGCCTCAATTTTTCGTCAAAAAAGTCAAGGTCGCTAACAGGTAGTATCACAGAAGAGCCTATATTTGCGAGGTGCGCAGATACACGTTTGAAGTATCTGGCAAGAAGCGCAAGGCATACGGCCTCGTTTGTAGGAAGATTACCTTTGGCCAATTTTTTCAGGATATCATCGCAGTCTATTACGATCCCTCTTTCTATGGAAAGGATCTCTTTTGCTACTTTTTCGTCTGACTCCATAAAGGCCTTCACCGTTTTGTCGAATTGTTGCAAAATCTTTTTATCAATGCCGTTAAAAAATTCTGCAAAATGGGTTCTTTCTAACGAACCTTCAAGAAGTTCTGTAACTTCAAAAAGATTTTTGCAGTAATCCCCTACTCTTTCCGCGTCCTTTACGACACTCATAAGCACTAAAGACACCGGGATCTCCACGGATGGCTGAATGGAAAGATGCTCTACGATTCTCTTTCTTATTTCTTTCTCGCGAAGGTTTACTTTTTTATCAACCTTGTAAACCTTTGCTTCTAGATCCGGCCCCTTGCGTCCTTCTATAAGAGCGTCGCATACGGATTCAAACATGCTCTTTGTGTCGTTCAACATTTCTTTAAATGCTTCAAGAACCTCAGCCAGGAAATCTTTTCCCTTCCAGAATGCTAATAGATTTTTAAACATGGTACACCTCTCTTATTTTTTGAAAAATTTTGACAAGAAAATCAAACTTATAGGTAAAACATAAAATAAACCTAATACATAGGCAAGAGCAAATATTTTGTTTTTTGCAGATATTTCCGCTATAAAACGCGCAAATCTAATCGGAATGCTCCTTAAAAACTTCACGGGATAGATGATAAGAATCCCCGTAATGTTAAAGACTAAATGTACAAATGCAATGGTTATGCCCGCGATATTACCCGTAAGAGCAGCGAGGAGAGCCGTAACCGTCGTTCCGACGTTGGCGCCCAAAACTACGGGAAAGGCGTGTTCTAATTCCAGGACACCGGCAGCGATCAAAGGTACAAGTAATGACGTAGTAATGGAGCTCGATCGCACTATAATCGTAAATAGCATGCCCATCACCATGGCAAATATCGCGTTTCTCCTGATAACTCTGTCAAATACCATATCCGCTCTTTTCATGACCAATGATTTCATTACACGGGTAATATTAAATAAAGAGAGCAAAAGGAAAATTAACGCAACGATAAGAAAAACAACGCTTAAAAGTGTATTTGATCCACCGAAAAGCGGGCGCAATGTGCCGTCAATTGCGTTTACGGCGGGTTTTACAATAAATTTTATGGGGCTTGTAATCGCTGCCCCTCCCATGTTGCTAAAAGTAGAGGACAAAAACATCCCTGCTTTTTCAAGATAGTGCGTGCTCATTTCTATCGGGAAAAGGATAAGAACAGTTAGCACATTAAAGGAATCATGCACAATAGAACCGCTAAATGCCCTTTTGAATTCGTTTTTTCGGGTAATATGGCCCATGGCAACAAGCGCGCATGTAACGGTCGTCCCGATATTAGCTCCCATGACAATGGGGATAGCACTTCGAACAGAAAGCATGCCTGAGGCCACAAAGGCTACAACCATGGATGTAGTTGTCCCGGAGCTTTGAATAAGGCTCGTGGCAAGGATACCTATAAATAGGCCAACGAAAGGATTTGAGGTTGTTGTTATGAGACGTTCAGCAAAGCCGCTGCCGAAGCCACCGAAGGCATGGCTCATCAGGCTTATGCTGACGAAGAATAGATAAAAGAAAAAAAGAATCTTGAGTACTTTATAAGTTCTGGATAGGATTTTCACTTATTTTTCCGTGGAAGCCGGATATTTTTTTACTTAAGCGGCCTGAAAACATTGAACCCACTATAGAAATGTTCGTCGGGATTTTTTCCCTTCTTCGTGAGCTTGAGTCTCTTCTTTTTTCTCTTCGCTTTTTGCTTAAGTTTTAATTGATATCTTGTTTTGATTCCCATATTTTTCACCCTTCTTTTGGCTCACAATATAGCACAACTCCCCCTCCACTTCAAGTAAATTAATAAGAAGCGAGAGAGGTACGGAATGAGAGGGTATTGGCGAGGGCGGCTTGCAATTAAACGACGGAGCTCTTTCTTCTTCAAAAAATTGTAGTAAGC
>JABMQJ010000004.1 GCA_013203315.1 Candidatus Omnitrophota bacterium
GCTCTAACCAAATTGAGCTATGGCCCCAGAGTTATAACGTTTTATTTTTCAAAGAGTTATGAGAATCACGTAAACTATCGAAAAAGTTTGTTTTACTCGTTGGTGTCCAAAAAGTGTCCATCTGAAGTCCAAAATTCTCCATTGCTCGGCGTTTATGGTCTCGTGACAAGTGAGAATACCTCAGCGTCATTTTGATGTCCTTATGGCCCAACAGTTCTCTCAAAGTATTTAGTTCACCGCCTGCCATCATAAACTGAGATGCGAAAGTATGCCGCAGGTCGTGAAATCGAAAGTTAAGTATACCAGATTTGTTTAACGCTTGCAAGAAACTTTTATCCAATTTCCCGTATGGTTTACCGTTCTTCCTGCAAAAGATAAAAGGGCTATTAGGGCGTTTCTCTGTTTTTATAAAGATTTGCTTTACGGTATCGCACATTGGGACTTCTCGTGCCTCGTGGTTCTTCGTTCTTAATACATATATAATACCTTTATTTATATCTATGTCTCTCCATTTCAAATTGAGAATCTCTCCCCTTCGCATTCCTGTGGATACTGCGACAACCAGAACGGGCTGTAGTGTGGCGTTCGAGTTATCGATGAGAGTTTTTATTTCTTCCTTTTCGAGGTAGCGAAGGCGAGCGTTGTTTTCCCGAAGTTTCTTCACCCTATGGGCTGGATTGATTTCAACCTTCCCCCACTCTATTGCTTTGTTAAACATATGTTTTAAACTAGATAATTCTCTATTAACCGTTGCAGGTGAGACGCTGCTTAATCTCTTTGCCTTATATTGCTCAACTTGCTCCTGAGTTATTGTATGCAATCTTGCGTTGCCGAAAAACTCTTTTGAACGCCTTTGATGAAGTAAGTCAGACCTACGCCAGTCTCTCTTGTTTGGTTTAGCATGAAGTTCAATATAAAGGTCACACAGTTCATAAAAGGTTGTTTTGGATGCTTTCTTAATATCAAGGAAGCGATTTTCTGCCATGGCGAGTTTTCGTTTGGCAAGCACACTTTCGGCAAGTTTTCGACTTGGGCCAATCTTCTCTCTTTTGCGCTTGCCATGAGCGTAATAATCAATATAATAACTTTTTTCTTTTTTATAAATGCTCACCTAAACATCTCCTTTACTTTGGTGGTACTTTCAGAACCGTTCCTTATTTTCCAATTTCCTTAAGATCTCTATCTGGCAAATAAAGCATTAACAGCCCGATAATAATCCCTCCAATAGCCAACGGCAAATGATTGTCTTGAAAAATTAACGTGTCAAAGTAATCAAGAACATACCAAATACCTCGCCAAATTAGAACTATGGCAATAACAACAGTAATGTTCTTAGCAAAATAACGAATCGTTTCAAAGATATTCTTTCTCATTATTATCCTCACCTTTCTCTCAAATACCTGCACCTCTGCTAACCTGTATCTCCAAAATAAAAAGCAACCCCGTTTTATACAGGATTGCTTGTCAAAAATTCATTATGCTTTCGCCATATTTTCTTCTCCATCATTCCTCCTATTTAAACTGCTCTCTTACTTTGGGGCAACATAAACTTTTTCTCATCATAGGTTTTGATTGTGTCGAGTGTTAAAAGTTTTTTAGATTTTATCCATACAAAAATTGGTATTACCATTCCAGGAAGAATTAATCCCCCCGTTAGAATGATTTGACATACAATAAAAATCCAAGGCTTAATCTTTATTATATCATTTAATTTTAATATTTTTGTCGAGCTATGTAGATACCAAAGAAAAATTATATATATTACTCCAATAAGAAAACCTATGGCAACTATAATCGAGTCGCCTTTGATACTACCAATACCTTTTGTGTGTAAATTTAAAAATGCCGGCCGAGAAAGTATCCCTACAAGTTGATAAGTTACGATAATTATAAACAAAATCTTAAAGGTTTTAATTTCTTTGGGTATTTTTGCCATATTTATCCTCTTATCTAAACATCTCCTTTATTCTTGTGCTCCATAAACTGTCGCACTACTTTGGGACGGGTCATCTAAACACCTTCTTCAACTTCTTTGGGTCTAAATAATTGTTTATAAGATACCATAAGCACGTACTGCAATCTTTAATGGGTAGTGTTCTTTTAAACAAATCTGAGCAATTAGCAATGAACCAACACCTATTGCCATAATTGTGTTTATAGACTTTGCACTTATTTCGTTTTGAAACGGAGCAATGCCAGAAGTCCCAGCACTTTTTAGACTTTTTCTTCTCCATCATTTCTCCTATTTAAACATCTCCTTTGCTTCGTTTTGTAGAGAGGGTCGTATTATTTCCTTTTCTTTAGCTTCTCCTTAACTTTTATGCTTGGATAGACAAAGATCGTAAAGATTGTAAGGAGTATAGCGAAAGGTATGATTAAGGGTATAATCGCACTAATGAGCCATGATAATAAAGTTAAAACAATCAATCCTATAAAAGAAGTAACAAGAAAATTAGAGAAATGTTCTCCATATCCAATATGTTTTTCTTGCTTCACCTTTTTACTTGGCGTAGTATTAATCAGTGGCTTTCGGCAGCGTAAACAGACTTCCCAAGTATCATCATAGGTTTTGTCACACTTCGGACACTTCTTCACCTAAACATCTCCTTTACTTTATAGGACGGAGGCATATTTTCAAATGTTCCGCAGGGAAAATATATGCCCAAAACTTTTCATAAGTCATTGGGAAAAGATTAAACAGTTTATGCAACAAAATTCTTCTGAAAGCCCGATGAAAAGTAATCTCTCTCTTTAATAACTTAAATTTCTTCCCCGTCATCCATTTAATTATTCCGTTTTCAATGTATCCATCAAAAGCAAAATAGTTAAACCTTAGTTTGTGTTCGGGAACATTTGCACACCACGATGTGTGATGAGGAACTTCTATATAGATGTCGCCATCTGGGTCACATATTCTATGCAGTTCAGACATAACGGGAGATAAATCATTTAGATGTTCTAAGATATGATGGCAAACGATTTCCTCAAATTGATTATCTTTGAATGGCAGAGGTATTATATTCAAATCGTGCACAACATCTGGACTATGTTCTGGGCAAATGTCTAAAGTTATTGAATCTGCGGTTTCTCTGCCTGCACTTCCCAATATAAGCTTTTTCTTCTCCATCATTCCTCCTGCTTAAACTGTTCCTTTACTTTGGGACGGGTGAGGTAGCTGGAATTATAAACAAAAATAACACGGCAAAAGCTATCAAATATACGACAGAAATAATCAACCCTGCCATAGCTAACGATTTACCCCTTAATAACCCATTGCTTTGTTTGATGTCATACAATACTCTGCCACATACGTAAAAACAGATAATTTGCCCTATAACAGGGACAACAAATGCAACAATTGATAATATTAAAGCAAAAATAGAGGCTCCTGCCAAACGAGGTTTTCCTTCTTGACGAATTTTTTCAATAGCTTCTTCTACTTCTTTGCTTATAACAAATGTTTTGCAAGCTCTATCGTGCAGCATTCTCCTGTATTTATCAGTTCTTCCAATGATGGCTGATATAATCAGAACCAAAAAACCGATGTTTTCTAATCCATAAAGTATGTAAAACAAAGACCTTACAAATGCTTTTTTATATCCTATGATATTACCCTCTACATCGACAACCTTTACACCCATGATTTTCTTACCGGGGGTTTGGCCTGTTTTTCCAATAAAATAAGTAAAGTACGATAGGATGATAAACCACAAGATTATTTGAAGAGGTATAATTTTCTTTATACTTTCATTCTCAAATATTTGCGGAAGGCTCGAAAAATTTCCTCCCGATATTATAAAGAAATATACAAATAAGACTACAAGAGTCGGCAAAAGCAATACAAATCCGTCAGCAATGTATGCTATGGTTCTTTTCCATAATTTTCCTGTTTGCGTAAATTCTCCTTGAAACAATTTTGATTCCTCCATCATTCCTCCTTTGGTAAACTACCTTCTTCCTCAAGTATAGTCTTGAATATCTGGCCAAGCTCAAGGCCGATGTAGTCAGGGTTCTGGGCTAACACGTTTTTTAGAATGTATACGTATTCAGGAGAGTTTAATTTGACCTTCACACCTTGTGCCTTGTATCGGTTAATGATGTTCTCTACTAACTGGATTTGTTCATAATCGTGGAGGTTTAGAAAGGCTTCGGTTGAGGTCTTAGCGTTATACTGTTTGAGAATTCTTTCTCTATCTTCTTGGGTTTGGGCAAAGGTGAGAGAGGAGATTAAAAGCAGGGCTATAGATATGACTATATACTTCCTCATACACCCACTCCTTTGTAGGGTAGACATATTATAACATTACCATGTGTTATTGTGAACTAGGAAATGGGTAGGTTATCTTTTGGCTCTTTAAGAACTATTAGTCAGCCCAGAACTCGTCGTAGAGGCTTGAGCCAGTAAGCTCGTCGTATAAATCAGAACTATATGTTATCTTTCCTGAAGAATTATAAAGTGCCCATTGCTCCTCTTTGGGTTGTATAGCATTTTCGAGCTTATCAATTATGGTTGTATCGCCACCTATAGTTGGTATTACCTCTACCTTAAAGATGTATTCGTCATAAACCTTTTCACCATTCTCGTCTCTCTCAGGCTGTATTACGCCAAGAGTTATTATCCATCCACCCTCTTCATCTTCAACAACTTCCAGAGCTTTGCTATTAACTTTCTTTTTATCAGAACCAGGCGCTAATAGAGCACTGAGAGCGTTTTTGGCACTTTTTTTGGCCTGGGCTTCGTTCTTGGCAGGGTCAGCGGTAAGGTATGGGGGGTCGGTTGGAACGTCTGATATAACCCACTCTGGATTACCATATGCGACACCATGGTGGTTATTGCCCGATATGTCATTAACTGTATCTCCACTACCTTCGTCAAAGTTCCAGCCAGCAACCAAATTTGACTCTGAGCCGATAGCCCGTTGATACATCCAATCATTTATTTCTTGCTCAGTCATTCCGTAGTTCCAAAATCTTAATTCATCCATATAGCCATTAAGACCACTGCCTAAGCCGCCCCCAGAATCATTTCCAATCTGAAGAGGTGTTTCTAAATCAACTACGGCACCGTCATAGATTCCTTCTGTAATGGTTTGAGGGGCACCATCAATCAATATGCTCCAATCGCTAGTTGCTATTCCACGCCTTACCACAGCTATATGATACCAGGTGTCGAGAACGGGCAAATCCCATGTGCACTTAACATAGCTTTCATACGGTGGACTCTCCATCGAACCAAAAAAAAGATAGGGTGTTGCTGCACCTTGAGAATGAAACATTCTCATTCTTTGACTAGAATCAACCCATTGTCCCAAAATACCAGAATTCCATGAAGACGGCCCTGGAAGGCTGCTAAAATTAATCCAAAAATCTATTGTAAAATTGTTCATCCCAAAAGCCCAATCGCCACTATCAGGGACCTCGATATAATCGTCTAATGCATCAAAGCTCATCGCATAGTTATCTTGTGCATACACATTAACTCCAAACAAAAGAACCACCGCTAATACTAAAATTAATCTTTTCATATCAAGCCTCCATTAAATAAAAAAAACAACCATTTTTCTGGTTGCTTAACGTTATTATAATACACTGCCCCATAATTCATAAACCACTCCTTTGTGGTAGGTATTATTCTACGCTCATGTCATAGTAACTGTCAAGGGGTTTCTAAAAAAGTGGTATCGGCGGGGAAATCGATTCTAATACATAGATATAGTGAGCAGTTAAGTGGGGTGGCTACCCTTTTTTACTCCAGCTAAAGACTTCCTTTTGTATGTATGCTACAGGAATGGTTTACCAAAATCTGGCTTCGGCGTGGAGTGCTATCTGGTGTCCAAATAGTGTCCAGTCAGCATCCAAAAAGGCCCTAATTGACCCTAATTGAGCCTAATTGAAAATTGTCGTAAGTCTTTATGGAATAACGTAATTAGGTGAGATTATTGAAGTTACAGAAATTGGCTTTTTGGGCTTATGAGTCAGATGCTCTAACCAAATTGAGCTATGGCCCCAAATTCGCGAAGCGAATTTGATCCTGCGGAATGTTGCAAATCCAACCCATTGGAGGATTTGTTATTCCGAAGGACCTTAAGATTTGCCGGGGGACACCTTTAAGTTCAGATTCGTGGACAGATTGAACGGAGAATCGCAAACGGTACAAGATCGTACAAAATTATACATCAGATAGGAATTGCAAGGCAGGTGTAAGTTTACTGCGGGAACCATACCGAATAAGATTAATTCCTGGTTGATGAATTAATCTTATCAGATACATTAATAAATTTAAAGGGGCGTTTCTTAATTGACAAATAGCTTTCATCCTCCAATAAGTCATATTGGGCGCCAAAATATTGATTGAAAATTACCCTGAATGTATTCACGGGGGTTATAGAGTCGTACAGGTGTCTATAATCATTATCGGAAAAAAAATACGCATTAAAAATACAAAATAAATCTTTTAAATCGACATTATTGACATCATCCTTTTTAAGCGATATGAAATTAGATCCGTGATCGGCTTGCAAAATAATAATACTGGGTCTCGACGATTCAGATAATATCCTATCGATTATTAGTTTAATCTTGCTATTGATGAAAATAAGCTGTTTTAGATAAAGTCTTCTACCTTCGCTTTTCTCGTATAATAGCGATACAAGGTGACTACCGCTAATTGAGAACTCTTCTGCTAAATCAAGTTTTTCATCATCTCTACCAAATATGAAAGGTGGATGTGGACAAATGATATGCGAAAAAACAAAGACAGGTTCTTCGCTTTTAGCAACATCGGCAAGATGGTCTAGCGCATATAAAATCTTCTTTTTATATAAATTAAGCGGGTGATATCTTCTAAGCCTTCGGAAATACCGGTTACTATTCGACAGCATGTCGATCACGTATGGAAGGGGGGTTGTGTTAACGAGGGCGATTGTAAATTCATCCCAGAATCTTACGGGTTCTATATACATATCAGCGTTTTTGATTTCCGTAATAGAATAACCGGAAGCAAAACTTATAAACTTATACCCGCGCTCTTTGAGAAAACGAACAACTTTACTATCATTTAACAGGTAGTTAAGTGGCCTGATAGAGTCTGACTCAACGTCTATCCTGTCAAGCAGGTTATGAATAAAATCACTGTTAAGTGACGAGGCGAGCGATAAATGTGTTTTGCAATAATTTGATCTGCTTCTATTCGCTATATAAAAGCCTTTTTGTTTTAGGTATTCCAGAAACGCCGCATTATCATATTCATACAACTCCTTCAGGATATCTTCTCTCGCATATCCGTCTAATATAATATAATATATATTCGGTAGCACGTCTCTATTATTTATATGCGCTCGAACTGTCCGGTTCTTTTTTATGAGTTTATTACTTTGCGAAATGATTCTTGTTTTAAATTCATAAGTACTAATATTAACCAGAGAAATCGCGACTATTGAAATCGCCGATATATTTAAGAATTTTGTAAAACCGTGCAAATCGCTTCGCGTTTTTACAGTAAAATAAGCGCTGCCGACAAACAAAACAACCCACGCAAAACTAAGAAACTGGTGACAACCAATTATAAAACCCCACACGTGCCATCCTTCTATCAGAACGTATACAGTACGATACGAAAAAAACGAAATCCAAAAAATAGTTATAATAATTCCTGCCTTTTTGGCATTTTTGAGGAACAGATACAACAATAGCATGGCCGTAAACGTCATACCCAATACAACCAAAAGCGGCACAATAATTTGGTGAAATGACAGCTGTCCAATGTTGAAAGCAAAGAGAAATAAAACGGGGGATATTGCAAATAAGAATGGGTGGATAACGCGCATTTTCTTCATCGTGTTTGAACCCGGCGTTTCTCCATCAAATATAAAATCCTTTTGGAATCCCGCAGTGGCACTGAATCCCGCATGATAAAGTATTGCTCAAATTCCCTTTCGAATATTTGTTGTGTGTAATCTGAGAAGATGTCTTCCCTAGTTGACAGAAGTTTCTGTGCCTGATAATCGCTTTTTGGAATAAATTCAATGATAAGCAATCTGCAGACCCTGCTGAAAAAACTGGCTATTTTATTAAATGGCAAGTTGTTGGAAATCGCCAGATGATGGATTAATGCAAGAGCTAACGCAATATCCGCGGGCCCACGCTCTATCAGGGAATTTCTTTCCTGATTCTCCCAGCCGATGCCAGGACTCGGATTAGTAATATCAAGTAACAATGGAAAATTTCTGGTTTCATTCTTATTTTTACATTCGAGATAATTTTTCTCAACAGCGCTACTATCAATGTCAAAAGAGACGGTCTCTATCCCCCTGCTGCTTGAAATCCGACTAAACACTCCTAAGTTGGCTCCAAAATCCCAAACTGTCTTGGGGTTTAACTTATTCAAGAACTGATCTATAACTTTTTTTTTGTGGTTCTGTGCTTCTTGAGAATAGCTCGTTTCATTATAGTAATCGGACCACCCTGTGCGCGGGGAACGCCATTTAAGCTTCTGTATGGCAGATTCCAAATTATCAATGATTCCAAGCAAAGCCAGTCGGTTTGTTTTATATCGTGCAGCATGTAGCCGTCTATCAGCAAAATAGCCTTGGCTAGCAGCGTGCATGTGAATATGAGAAAAAATAAAAAATGAAAAACGGGAACAAAAAGGTAACAGGCGACTGGCCAGATCTAAGGGGATTCCGTCCAGATATATTCGCAGCAAATGGGACAGACGAATATCGGTATAGCACATTATCGCCAATGGAGCAAGAAAGTGCTGACAAAATTGCCTGTAAGCAACCCACGGCTGTCCTTCGCGGTACCTCTCAAAAGAAAGCGTATCGATAAATATAGGCTTACCATCCCTAAATTGTATATTGTAGGCACTGCAGTCTTTAAGGGATAGATCGAATTCAAGCGCTTTCTTTTGAATTTTGAGAGTTGTCAAAGCAGCATCTTTAAATTGGCTGAAACACCATTCATACGGATATGATATAAACGGTATCCGTTCGGGCATTATTATCTTATATGCCTTCTCGTTATTCAAAAAATCAATATCAACCTCTTTATGCGGTATCAACAGACCGGCAGCCGTAAGCGATTCATAAAGTCCGGAATTCATTAAATAATCGTAATTTTTTTTGTAGCATATATTTATTTGGCGATAAATTTCTCCATTTAGATGAAAAAGAAAACCGCTTGGATCACGAAATGAACTTGGCATACGTTTGTAGGTTTCTGCTTTATTCATGTTTTTTTTCGCCTAGAAAATAGTTTTTTTAAAAAAAATTCTATCTTCTTCCAGAAAATTTTCATTACAAATAGTCCTCCGAGAAAAAACCCTATAATAAGCTGAAAAATATAACTCCCCGTACCTAGGTCAAGATAAGCATATGCTTTCCTTGAAAAAATCAAACATAATACAACAACAATGTTTAATATTTTAAACACATATCTGAAAATAGCCAATTTCTGTCCCCTTTTTCTACAACTGCAAACGGTGCAAAATTAAACAAAACATAGAGCGCACGATTAACTCATTTATCTCAAAATATACACTTAAATTCAAGAATTTGCAAGGTTTTGGGCTAAATTTCCGGTGTCTGAATAGTGTCCGGTCTACATCCAAATACATCCAAATTCCCAGTAATACACAGTAATTGAAATTTAACGTAAGTCCTTATGTAATAACGTGATTAGGTGTGATTGTTGAAGTTACGGAAAATGCCGATTTGGCCTGCTTAAATCGCTAAAGAAGAATTGCCTATAGGGTTTACTTTTTAACCCTAAAGCTCCATCGGTTGTCTATGCCCCAGAGACGTGATTTCCGGCCGCGCTGTTTGACCTGCCAGGTATACTCACCGCCGTCTTCAAACATATCTACAGGGGCTTTTATCGAGTAAACCTTATGGCCCAGCTTTTCGCTCGCAAGGACTTCATAGCCAAAGCCTTTATATAGGTCAAATTTATAGACGCTTCTTCCACCGGACGGAGCGGGCGTGCTTTTCCATTTAAATTCAAGAACTTCTTTACCGGCAAGGTCTACAATCGAATCGTTTCTTGGTGTAGTATACCGCACATTAGGGACAATGCGCCTGCTATCGCTTCCCGCAAAAGTGAGCGTTGTTATTGTTATTACGAATATTAATACAATCACGCATAGCTTTTTCATGTCACTTCTCCCTCACCGTTATAAATGATGCAAGTCTGATTGTTTTTTGTTTTGCGGATAAGTGTCATTCAACAACTCATCAATAGTATGAAACTTAACAATACTGCTATCACGGCAATTACTATAATTATTCTTGGCGTAGGATATTTTATCTTGCCCATAAACCCTATACTACGTTTCAGATTTTCTCCACAGTAAAGACACAGCAATGATTCATCATCATAGGTAGGCTTTCCGCAGTGTGGGCAAATATATTCGGACATTTACCTAAACATCTCCTACTTGTTTCTACCTGAGTCCTTCTTAAGGTCTGCAAGAAACGCAGAATCAACATTTCCTCCCAGCGCTTCTACTTTATGAACATCCTCCCAACATTTGTCATATTCTTTTCTATGGAAATACATAAGTGCCCGGTTATAATAAGGAAATAGTAATTCGGGATTGATTTGTATTGCTCTATCAAAATCAGAAAGAGCTTGGTCTATATTGCCTTTATGATAATAAGCAAGCCCTCGGTTATTATAGGCAATAATATAATCTGAATCAATCTCTATTGATTTATTAAAATAAGCGATGGACAGATCGACAGACCCGAGGGTTTTGTAGATATTCCCCAATCCATTATAGGGCTCGGCATAATTAGGATTAATTTCAATTGCTTTGTTGTAGTCAGCAATGGCAGCATCAAGATTACCCTGATCCTCGTAGGCGGCACCCCGGCCATAGTAGGCTTCGCTATGGATAGGGTTAGACTTGATTGCCTTGTTGAACTCGGCAATTGCCTCCTCATGCATGCCTTGTCTTCCATAAATTATGCCTTTTTGGAAAGCCTCTTTATCCGCTTCCTGGGCATTGGCATAGAAAGCCACTATTAGCGATACTGCCAATACTCCTAGAGAATGTTTATACATACCTACTCCTTTTTAGAATAGGCATATTATATCAATATTTTACGGGAGTGTAAACTGAGAAGTGGGTAGGTTATCTTTTGGTTCTTTTTCGCCTAAAAAAGCCTGCTCCTAAGAGACCTGCTCCAAATAGAAGTATGGTAGAGGGTTCGGGGATAACAGTGTTGGGAGGAATAACAATGCTCTGTTGCAGGACAATGCGATCAGAGAATGCGCTGGAGAGATACCTTCTTTTTGATATATCCATAGGTACTTGGTCATTCGCAGAATATCCGAGAGATAACATTGTCTCCGTTCCGTCCGGAAAGGAGGAACTAAGTAGAGCCCTATCAATTATTCCTTCGAGAATATAGGTATCGCCTTCGCCTGGTTCCAGCTCTCCTGCATTCTTATAGGATACATCGCTGGATCCTTTATTCGTACCGTGCATACTTACTGGGTAGCCATACTGCGTAAGCCAGGCAACGCTTGGTATCTTTGATGGGTAGCCAAACATCGTGATCCATGTAGGATCCTCTAACAATGGAACTTGCTGAATACCGGCTGAAGGTGATAAAGGAGTAATATCCAATCCAAAATTATACTGTCCATCCGTTCCATATATATCAATCTTCAAGTCTGACGCATTCAGACTTGTTTGAGCTTGGGAACTTACCAAAGCAAAATACATGGAATTCGCGTCCATGTCCAGATATAATGCCTCGTGATCATCTCCTAGACTGCCCCATATCGGGCCCCCGGTATATGTAACGCCGTCTTGCACAGTATGTTTTGCTGTAGGACTGTCCGGATCCCAGTCGACAAAGGGTGTTACCCCCCAATCGCCCAGGTCGCCGTCTATAGCATATGCAAATGCCTGCGTACTGCCTGCAGATAACAATAACATGAAAGCTAACATTATCGAAAGAAATATTTTATTCATATTTTCCTCTTTTGTTTTACTCGCTCTTCTAATAACTATTATCCTACAGTATATATAAGCAAGAAGTGTGCCAGAATTATTGGCTGCTTTTGAATACGATGTGTATGACAGACCGTGACAGGGCTGTTGTAGAAATGCGTGCGCAGTGTTTAATTTATTGAGCAGAACTTGGCGCCCAAATCGCGCCCGGTTTAAAATCGAGAAGATCCTAGAGAACCCTGATTGAGCTTAATTATTATTCAGGTAGGTAAATGCCTGGCTATCTTATCACGTAGCGGTCGCCGCCCTTTGACTTGGCTTCATAAAGCGCCCTGTCGGCTTCCTTGAAGACTTCTTCTATTTTTGCTTCCTTGCCTTGCTTCGGTTCTACTATGCCCATACTGAATGTGATGCTTATCTTGCTGCCTTCTACCACGATAGGTTTCTTCATGGCTTTTTTTAATCTCTCCGCGACAACGCACGCATCTGTAGCTGTTTTATACGAAAGCATAATCATAAACTCATCTCCGCCAAAACGGCCTATGAGGTCTGTTTTTCGTACCATTTTTTTTAAGCGTGCGGCAAATTCGCGTATAACCTTATCGCCCGTCAGGTGTCCCAGGGTATCGTTTATCTCTTTGAAATTGTCTACGTCCATTAAAATAAAAGTTAAAGGGATTTTATTTCGAAGACATTTAAAAAGTTCCTCTTCTGCCCTCCTTAAAAAATAGACTTTATGAAAAGCGCCTGTCATCCAGTCGAAAGTTGCCTCTTTCTTTAATTTGTCGTGTTTTTCCTTAAGAACTAAAAAGTTTTTTATGCGCGCTATAAGCTCATCGTGGTCTACGGGTTTTACCAGGTAATCTACCGCGCCTCCGTGAAGCGCCCTCAGCTTATCGTCTATCTTTATACTCGCGGTCATGAATATGACAGGGATATATTTTTCGCCGGCAAAAGCCCTTATTTTATCAAGGGCCTCAAGGCCTGTCATGCCCGGCATTGATACGTCGAGTATAATAAGATCCGGTAATTCTTTTTTAAAAATACTGACCGCTTCCTCTCCGTTTTCCGCCGTAAGAACATTATATCCCTCCGATGTCAGTATCGTCCTTACTACCTCGAGAATGCTCCGGTTATCATCGCACGCCAGAATTTTAGGTATTTTTTTATCCATCCGGTACCCTTAGCGCCTTGTTAACGCAAACACTGCTATGGCAAAGATGAAAAACAAGAAAATATTCGCCTTGTTTCTTCTGGCGATTCTTCTGGTTTTTATCTGCACCTTAAACCTTGTCCTGCATATCCTGCTATCTATTAATTTCATAGGACACCTCCAGGACCACCTGGTTAACAGTTGCCTATATTATAGCGCCGAAAATATGCGCTGTAAACATCAAAAAACTTTACCCCCACCTGAGGACGCCAAAACCGGCCCCTTTTCTTATGCTAACGTCCGAAGCGTCAAATGCATTATCACCGAATTGCTTTTCTAATTCGCTCCACAACCTTTTCATATCATCGCATTGCCTGATATCATCCAGGACTACATAGCGGGGCTTAAGTTTGC
Source organism: Candidatus Omnitrophota bacterium (assembly GCA_013203315.1). Lineage (GTDB taxonomy): Bacteria > Omnitrophota > Gorgyraeia > JABMRN01 > RBG-13-46-9 > JABMQJ01. Next base: position 13,530 of record JABMQJ010000004.1, read on the forward strand.
CTGAATAAATATCTATATTCTTTTTTGTATGGCCGTATTCATGCAATGAATCGATATAAAGAAGATCTATGTCTTTGTCAAAAAAGTTGACTGCTTTCTCTATGACCCCGCCATCCAAGGAATCACCCTGTATTCTTTTGATGAAGGGGTATTTCTTGAAGCCTTCGTCATTTTTACGAATTATATCCACAGTTGCCAGCCGACTTACTGTGATGTCATCCTCGCAAAGACCATTGTAAATTGACATAATCGATCCACCGCAATTTGTCCCAATCTCAAGAACATGGGTAAGCCTTTGTAATCTTACAAATCCGGCAAGAAAAAAGTAGTACTTAGTGGGGCGTTTTACGAAAGAGCACGGCCCCGTTGTCTCGCCATAAGGGCAATCGGTTAAGTCGATGCCCATACCTATGTCCATAGCCCGTTGGCAGATTTCTTTTAAACCGGTAGCGTTCATTTGCCAGGCCCCTCCCTGACTTATTAATATACACGTATAAGCTTAAATTTGCAAGGCTCACACGGCGCCAAATGGGTTGCAAAATAGGCCTCGCTATAATATAATACTCCTATGAATAAAATCGAGCTCGGCAAAAAGTTATTTAATAACGTTTTTGTATTCATTGCTGTTTTTTTAATACTTTCAACCGCGGCCAATCTCTTTTATCTGGACAAAAACACATCCGGTAACCCCGGCTCCAAAGGCTGGGATGGCTACCCGGACTTCAGGGTATTTTGGCGCGCTGCGGGTAATTTTAACAGATTTTTTCTCGATTCGCAAAAAAATGATATACTTCAATATCCTATATACAACCGCAATTCTAAATTCTACCATTTCAGGTATTCTCCTACCATAGCGCTTTTCATGGTTCCGTTCGGTAAAATACCCTACCCTAAGTCCGCACTTTTCTGGTGGTCACTCCTCTCTACGCTTGCCTTACTGGCAGCTTTTCTTTTAATGCGAAGGCTTATTTTCCGCGATTTCGATCTTTCAGACACCAAAAGATCGATTGTTTTATGGGGCACTTCTCTGGCAACCCTTAGATATTATCTCATGATTCTAGGCCAGGGGCAGACAGATGCGATCATAGCTTTTTTTTGGGTATTGTTTCTGGTGGCTTATTTAAAAAATAACGAAATCGCTTGTGGTATAATGATCGCGCTTATAATACAGATAAAGCCATTCTTCCTGCCGGTGCTCCTATATTTCCTTTTGAGAGGAAAAATAAAGCTAATCATATCCACGGTCATAGCTTTTGCGGGGTTCTTGCTTCTTCCCTGCATTGCGATAGGATGGGATGCGACAATCGCGTTGCTCGGGGAGTGGAAAGAAATTCTCAGCATGTCCATACCCTCGCAATTGTTTAATTTCAAAAACCAGTCAGTTCCTTCGGTAACAGGAGCTCTCCTTTTAAAAAATGGCGCGATAAGAGGATTGATCGCTCCACAAAATTTGATTTATTCGATAAGCGCGATGCTGACACTATGCACCTATGCAATGGTCATTTGGATTTCTAAAATTAGCGGAGCAAAAAATGGAAATAAATGCAAATATTTCGAAGTCTCAGCACTCGTCATGGCTTCACTTGTCTTCTCACCCATTGCATGGGAAGCTTACTTCGTGAATCTTTTGATTCCGTTTGCTTTTACGGCACTGCTTATATTGCAAAGCAATAAAAGAAATGCTCTCTATGCGGCGCTTGCGGTTTATTTTGTTTTAAGCTGTGTGGTGGGAACGGATATTACGAAGTTTATACCCGGGGTAAACTCTTTTCATTTCATAAACATATCTCTCGGAACCATCGCATTGGCCTTTGCCATGATGCGTTCCTACAGGCAAACCTCTTAAAGTAGATTTTTATTCCAGATTCCCTGAGGCCGGCAATAAATCATTGTAAAAGTCTAACGATGATTTTTTCAATAAGCGTCTTTTATATGCCTGCAAAGAGGTATTAATATCGCTTGAAAGATTGCTCGTTGTATTCTTTTTATTGCCCTTGCCGGGATTCTCCTTGTCTTTACCGCCGCCGCTACCTCCCGATCCCCCGGAAGAAGTGACAAATAGTTCGGACCCGGATTTAATAACCCTGTTTGTTGAGCGATCGCTGGGGTAATAAACCCCAAAATTGTCATAGTCAGGGTAGCTGTCGCCGTACAGAATCCAGAACCCCACGCCGTTAGCGCCCGAGCTTGCCGCTGTATTATAGATATTTCTATATAGGCCATCCCTGGCTTTTGTTTGAGTGCGGACATCCGGCGCGCTCCTGTCAACCATCTTGCCGAATTCACCTATATATACGGGTTTATTGAGAACGTTCTGCGCATCTGAAGCCCTGTCCCTTATCCACTGAAGCGCCTGTTCATCCGATAGATTGTAATAATCGGGAAACAGGTGGAATGTAGCAACGTCTACATAGGGAGAGCTCTGGCTTTCTATGAAATCGACTCCATCGCTATATCCATACCACCCTTCAATACCGGTAGAAAGTAAGTGATTCGGGTCAACACCTTTTACGTACTCGGCCATTTCGTTAATCCAGGGGTTGAGTGTATCACCCGTTGAATCACCATAGGCCCTTGGCTCATTTCCAAGCTCCCACATCAAAACCGTGGGATCATCCTTGTACGCAATCCCGGTATAGGTATTCGTTCTATTCACAAAATAAGTAACATAGTCCCTGTACCAGTCTTTTATGGTTTCGTTTGTGTAAAAAAGATCGTGCTCAGAATATGACGGTTGTCGACCCAGAAACCATTCCACGTATTGATTGATACCACCAAAGTCATCCCAATTATTTACAAAGGGTATTATCAATTTCATATCATATTGCGCGGCCTTGTATAGAATGTAATCCATCTTGAGAAAGCCTGTTTCGTCATACACGCCATAGGATGGCTGGAACGAAACGCCTTCCTTGTACATGCCGTCACAGAATCCCCATGTTCTTATGGCATTTAGGCCCAATCTTTGAGCATCTTCAAAGATCTCATCAATCATGTAATCCGGTTTATAGAAAAGATAGTAATTGTTGGCGTGGGAAAACTTATACTCCTGGCCGTCAACGTAGAGACCTGTGTCTTGCGCAGTAACAAATCCGGCGCTTAACGCCTCTGCAATAGCCTGCTGTGTTTCAACAAGTGATTCTGCAGAAGACTGTCCGGATATTAAGTCGTCTACGGTACTGCCGCCGGGATTAGAAATTTGCTCACCGGGCAAGACTGGCTCCTGAGCCAGACAGATATTAGAACTAAGAAAAAATACTATGGTCAATATTGCAAAGATTTTTGTTTTCATAATTTTACCTCCATGACAATATTCTATCACATGCTTAGGACATTAAAGCAATAGAGGAGTAATAGGCTTGTAACACTTGTGTAACAAATTACTCGGTATGCAATGCTTGCGCTTATTTTGTTTTTAAGCCGTGTAACAGGAACAGATATTGTCAAGCTTACTTCAGGCGCTTCTGCTTATCCAGAATTAACCACGCCACGCTTACGAAGAAAATAAAAAGATAGGCGTACATGGTTTGCCACAGGCCTTTTCCGATGACTATTTGAATAACAAGGTTTGAAAAATCAGCTGTATAAAGATTGTAGAGCCCTCCTATGCATACCGCGCCGCTTACTGCTAACATTGCAATAACGGCCTGTGTAGACTTCAGCCCCATCACTGCCAAAGCTGCAGAAACAAAAGCAAGTAGCGGTAAAACATAAACTAGATAGCTCTTTAACCCCAATCCTTCCGTACCCTTAAATAAAATTTGAGCAAGAGACAGGGCAACCTTTGATGTCTTACTATTTACAAGCCTGGGGATATCATAACCACGCACGGTTGTCTTTATATTTATGCCTCCGAACGCGTCTAAAGCATCGGTCGCTTCTCTAATTTCGCCTATAATTTTGCCGGCAAGGGGCGCGTCTTTAAGAGGCCCTGCTTTGTCTGTCAGACTCCTTGCGACTTTTGTAACAGAGGCTTTCACGTTAGCCCACGGCATAAAGAAACTCCATACAATAATTGCCGAAGCCACGACAATAAGGGCCAGTAAAATTCTTTTATCCATGTCCCCTCCTTTTGAGGCGCTTAGTCCTGTTCGCGCTCTTCTTTTAATGTCAGAATTGCCCAGAAAAAGAAATGCAAAAATTGATATAATACATAGCCGCCTATTGAAGTCAGAGCTATAAGGGCTCCTATGCCGGAGGCTGTATAGCTAACGTTTGCGAACTTGGTCATGAGAAAACCGATAAAACACGCCGCGGCAAATCCCATTACGATAAGCCCTTCCCTGGCTATGGCCCTCTTAACAACATCGCTCATTTTATCTGCTCCTTTCGCTTGGTAGCGTCAATTTTTTACGCTAAAATTAGCATTATTCCGATCGCTATAATAAAAAGAGCCCACGCTCTAAAAAAGAGCAAGGGCTTAGCCTGTAACCAGTCGGTTATTTTCCCTGATCCCTTACGGGTAAGCATTAGAATCCCCTTTATCACGATAATCATCCCCGCAATACCAATAATTTTAGGCAGAAGGCCCGGAGTCCCTATTACGCTGCCGATAATCATAAAGCCAAATACAATAATGAACCCGTACACGATGAACATCAGCTTACGGTTCATTTTCTTTTTTACGCGATTTTTTAAAGCCTCCGGCTTAAGAAGCCAAAATAGCCCCGTCAGGATGCTTATAACACCTAACACATTAGATAGCATAAAACAAACGCTCCTTTTCTTTTTAGAAAGACGCCGGAAGCCTGAGGTCACCTCTCATGAAACTTCGGATAACGTCTTTACTCTCATTGCTTATCTCAAGAAATTGATTTCCAACCTCGTAGTCTTCACCAATAGGTAACTTTTTTACCCAAGCGATCTTAGAAATGACTTTTATGGGTTTTAACATTGTAGGGATTTCGAGTTCTACGGCTAGATGACAGGCCAAGGCGATAAATTTTTCGCTCTGAAATCTTACCCCACCTTCACTTACGTCAGCAGAAATAGCAGTCCTGAATTTTTCGGTAGGTTTGGCCAGGTCTTTATATCGCAGCGTAAACCGACTTTTACGCCGCGTGAATTCTCTTCTTTCCAATAGTTTTGCCATTGTAATTCACCAGCTACAGTATATGTTAATCAATTTTAAATTTTGAGAGTTCGGAATCTATTCTTTCAATATTAGCCTGTAGGACTTTTTTTTCTTCCCCGTCTTGTGTTTCCGACTCCAATTTAATCAAATTCGACCTTATAGAATCCCACTCTTCCTTCACGGCGGAAATGGAATCTTTCATTTCTACGCGCATTTCTTCAAATGACTGAGCCAGCCTTTGCGCCTGGTCTCTGCCCCTTACGCGTATTGGGCCTCTTAGATCGCCTCCTTTTAACTTGTCCAGGTCCGTCTTTATCCTGTAAAGGGGGCCAGCTATTTTATGCGAAGTGAATAGCGCTACGGCTACCGTGGCAATCCCGACCAAAAGCGTAACCCCCATCATGATTTGTAGCATCGCTGGTAAAATGAAATCGGCAGTTGATTTTACCACAACCTTCAAATTCTCAAAAGCCACGGTGGTAGTTTGACGGTTAAAATAATAAATAAGGAATACGATTAAAGCACTTGCTAAAACAGTGATCAGGCAGAATCGAGCAATAAATGCAATCTGGAAACGTGCATCAATAAAATACTGACTTCTTCTAAATTTGTTTTCCCCGCCCATGATTCACCTCCTGAAAATCTATTCCAAGCCCAAGGCCTTTTTGTCAATTTTTATATTCGCCTGGTTTTTCAGATTGTTTACCCAGGCATTAAAAGCGAGCTGCTGTTTTCTTTTTGATATCTGCCACTTGATAAGCTCACGCACGTCATCGAAACTTTGAGCGTTCCCCGGGTGATCCTTTGCCCACTGGTTATAGAAATCCAAAAGCTCCTCTTCTGTTACGCCCACTGTACTGTCAAGCTCTTTGGCTCTTTGGTCTATAACAATTTTTAGCAGGGCCTGCTCCCACAGGTTTTCGATGCTCCTCAAAAAACTCCTTTGCTTATCGATTTCTTCTTTTTGTGCTTCTTGTAAAAGTAATTTACGGATTATAAGATTGTCTATGAATTTCTCGCGCGCTTTTGGCGTATCTTCGGCAACGCCGGATTCCGCGTAGATCTCGCTAAACTCATCCGGGGTAAGGGTATATTCGTTTATCCTGACAACTATCTTCTCGGATGGCCCACTTCCGCTACAGCCGGAAATCACAAAGCAAAGTAGAAAAATCGATATCGCATTTATAAAATAAACGCTATTTTTCTTGGGCGAGCGCATCGCATCCTCCTTTTTATCAGCGTACCTTAAACTTGAATATCTCCATTAACCCGCTCAGCAAATTCTTAAGGTGCTGTTCGGGCGATTTTACGTACTTGTTCAGGTCCCTGTACGGGACAAAGTGTATTATATTGCCGTCGCTTAGCTGCATATAGATCCCGGCCACATCATCGTTTCTGACGGGACTGTGGGCGTGAATAATTATAATGTCTTCCGGCTTTAAGAGCGGGCTATTTTTCTCGCCACCCGTATTGACCTCCACCGTTTCAAGGCCTAAAACATAGGCTTTGCCGTTTTTTCCAGCTGCCTCAAATCTAACACGATTGAAATCAATAGTTTTCCCGGAATTATTCTTAACAAAAATTTCTGCCATGTATTCGCCGAAGGGCGGAAACACGGTTTCGCTGAATTCTATCACACCCTCCACCGGAAGAAGTTTATAGGTGTAATATTCCGAACCGGCAATTTTTTCAAAATTAAACAGCGTGCCGCGCTGGGCATAGGTAAGTGCTGAGAAGTTAATCAGAAAAACCGCACAGAGTAAACACAGCACTTTCTTCATTTTACTCTTTCTTGGTTTTTGAAAGATTAAGCAATATCCGTATGTTTTTCGATAGGCTGGCAAGCTCTACGGGTTTCGTAACGTAAAAATCGGCCTCTTCGTCATAGGCCTTTTTGATCTTCGCGAAATCATCGACAACTGTCAGCATGACAAAAGGAACGCGTATATCTGTTTCCTGCCTAAGGTTTTTCAGAACCTCGAAACCGTCCTTCTTCGGCATCTTCACGTCGCATATGATTAAGTCAGGATTCCAGGTTTTTGCTTTTTGAAGACCGTTTTCGCCGTCAAAAGCTGTTGTAACATCATATCCTTCCAGCTTAAGCCTTTCGCCTACCAAATCCAGAAAGTCCTTTTCGTCATCAATGATTAAAATCCTGTCTTTATACATATCAACCGAATCCTACGCTTAAGAAATTCTTTAACTTACGCGCCCTTGTGGGGTGCCTTAATTTCTTCAAAGCCTTTGCTTCTATCTGTCTTACCCTTTCTCTTGTAACGCTAAATATTGAGCCGACTTCTTCGAGCGTGCGTGGATAGCCGTCTCCTATTCCGAATCTTAAACGTAAAACCTTCTTCTCTCTTTCGGTAAGGGTGTCCAAGACGCCCCCCATCTGCTCTTTAAGCATCGTGTAAGCAGTAGCGCTGGCCGGTGAAACAGCGCGCTTATCTTCGATAAAATCACCAAAATGAGTATCACCCTCATCGCCGATAGGCGTTTGTAAACTTATCGGTTCCTGTGCGATTTTTAATATGGACCTGACTTTGTCCACGGGTATCTTCATCTGGCCGGATAGTTCTTCGGGAGTAGGCTCCCTTCCTGTTTCCTGTACCAGCGACCTTGAAACGCGGATGAGTTTATTGATTGTTTCGGTCATGTGCACAGGTATTCTTATGGTACGCGACTGGTCAGCAATAGAGCGGGTAATGGCCTGCCTGATCCACCATGTTGCGTATGTGGAAAATTTATAACCGCGCTTGTATTCGAATTTATCTACCGCCTTCATGAGGCCGATATTACCTTCCTGTATCAAGTCTAAAAACGAAAGCCCTCTATTCGTATATTTTTTAGCGATACTCACAACCAGTCGTAAATTTGCAGCGACAAGCCCTCTCTTGGCCTTGTTAAAATTGGTTTCTTTAACCCTTATAAAACGATACTGCTTCCTAACGCTCTCGGGCTTTTCGCCTAATTCATGGCGCAAGGCTCTTAGTTTTTTAGTTAACTTTTTTTTCTTCTTTTGCTGGGCTTTCGTTGTCCTGCGTATTTCTCTTTCTGTGCTTTCGATTTTTTCTATTATTTCCCGAATCTTATGGGAAATCTGCTCTACAACATAAATCGCAAGCCGCATATCCATTAAAATCTTTGCAGCGCGGTCTTTTGCCTTTGTTTTTTTGAGCTTCTTTAGCAGTTTTAATACTTTTCTCCTTACTACGTATTCCTTAATATTGGGATCGAGATCCATAATTTCGTCGAGGTTTATATTTTTTTCAAGCGCATTTTCCGAAACCTCAATTACGACGTTTTTGGCAACATTCATCCATAATACATTTTTTCTAAAGAGGGCTTCGGCTTCTTTTATCTTCTCGGCAATGGATATCTCCTGCTCTCTCGTTAAAAGCGGTATCTGCCCCATCTGCCTCAGATACATTTTTACGGGGTCGTCTACCTGGGTCACCCTTGAGGTTTCATCGCTTTTTGCGCTGCTTTTTCTAGCTCGTGTCTCCTGCGGCAGCACATATTCTTCCTTTTTCTGGTCAGAGATTAGGATGCCCTCTCTGTCAAGAACATCCATGACACCATCGATCTCCTCGGGAGAGAACATGTCATTCGGAAGAAGATTGTTGATTTCCTCATAGGTCAGGCGTCCCCTCTCTTTTCCCAGGACTACCAGCCTATCAATAACCTTACGCTTAGTAGATTTCTTGAGGCTACCCATTTTTCGTGCGGCGGACTTGCGCCTCTTTACGATTTTTTTCTTTTTTTTCTTTTTAGCGGTCATAGTGTTTTGGAGCGTTATCCCTTAACGCTTGTTCCGTTCTTTTTGAATTCCTTAATGAGTTCACTGTATTCGGCGATGAGCCTGTTTATCTTATTAGTATCGAAAGCGTTTTCAGCTTTTTTAATCTCGGATTGAAGGTTGTGAAGAGTAAGCTTCTGGCTGTCGCCCTTTATGCGTTTTACACAATCATTCAGCGCTTTTTCTTTATCTCTTATAATCTGATTCATGCTAACGGCTTCCGAGATAATTTCGCTGGTTCCGGCACCTTTCAAGTGACATATTAGATGCGAAGGATTTACTTTTTTCCCTTCTTTACGAAGTTCGGTTATTTTTTTAAAGATAGCCGCTATAGATTCATCCTTAAAGTTTTCTCCGCCCAGTTCTTCTTTGATTTTTTCAAGATATTCCGCATCATCTAATGCGATGGCAAGAAGTGTAATCTCTGCTAGGCTAGCAGGGCTCTTCTTATGCTCTTTTACCGTCTCAAGTGAAATGGAATAGGGAGCTAGAGAAGCCCTGAATTCCGGCTTCACCTTTTCAAGCTCCGCCCTTACGGCTTTTTCATCAATCGAAAGCTCCTCTGACATTTTCTTTAAATATCCGGCTTTTAAAACTGCGTTTTTTATCTTTGCCAACGTAGGAAGCATTTCCCCTACGATTCTGGCTTTGCCTTGCGGACTGTTCTTTTGGAACTTTGCGGTAAGCACACCTAGCTTATAATCAAAAAGGTCTTTTGACTCTTTCAAGAGTTTCATAAACCCGGGCCTTGCCTCTTTCCTGACAAAGCTATCCGGATCTCGGCCCTTGGGCAATAAGGCTATGCGCACATTCATCTCCTCCGCAATTAAAAGATCAAGCCCCCTAAGCGTGGCGGCTTCGCCGGCTTTATCGGAATCGTAAATCATTATCGCATTTTTTGTAAAGCGCTTGATCCCCTGGACCTGCGCAGGCGTCAGGGCAGTACCGAGAGTGGCCACGATATTTCTTATGTCATTCTGAAACGGAAGTATGAGGTCAAAATATCCTTCGACAATGATAACATAATCCTGCTTCCTTATGTATTCTTTTGAAAAGTTCAAGCCGTAAAGGTGCTTTCCCTTTGTATATATGTGCGTTTCCGGTGAATTCATATATTTAGGTAAGTCTGTACCCATCGTACGGGCGCCAAAACCAAGCACCCTATTTCGCAAGTCAAAGATCGGAAAGATTATGCGATTCCTGAATCTGTCATACCAGTTCTTCTTATCCTCTCTTTGTAGCACAAGCCCTGCTTTTTGCAGTGTTTCCAAATCAATATTTTTACTCTTGCAGTGATTGATAACCCCCTGCCAGGAATCTGCGGCATACCCCAACCTGAAATGCTTTATCGTGCTCTCAGTAATGCCTCTTTGAATAAAATATCTGTAGGCGGTTTTACCGTCTTCTTTTGTGAGGTTTTCCCGGTAAAGGTCGCACGCCATGTTATTCACGCCGTACAATTTATCGGCGAAAGAGGACTTACCCCTGTCTGCCTGACTCTGTCGGGGCAGCGCAATATTCGCTTTATCAGCGAGCATTGTTAATGCATCAAGGAACTCCATCCTCTCGTGTTTCATGAGAAAACTAATCACATTTCCTCCGGCGCTGCATCCGAAACAATGATATATCTGCTTTGCCGGGCTTACGATAAATGACGGTGTCTTTTCTTCATGAAATGGGCATCGGCCCTTGAAATTCTGGCCCGCCCTTTTCATGGGCACATAACCCGATATGATTTCGACGATATCGGTTTTATCCAGTATTTGGTCTATAATTTCGTTCGGTATCATCTCTTTACTCTGACAAATCCTGAGCAGGGTATAATGTTAAAATTCGTACTTTTAGTAAGTTCGTCCAGAATCAAATTAAGCCCCAAGTTGTCGCTGGCAATGTGGCTGGCTATGACAATGTTTAAGAACTCGGCTTTTGCGGCTTTAAAATGCACGTCGTCAAGATGCATCGCTACGATTGTACCGACGCCCGCCTGTGAAAGCCGCGCAAAAATCTTATGAGAACCTTCGGTTCCGCCGGTCATATCGACAAAAATTTTACCGGCCTTGTTCTTTTCTTTTCCGGCTATGAGGCGCGGGCCCGTACCGTTTTGCATGGCGTTTTGATATTCAGGGATTGCTTTTAAAAGATGCAGTACGTCGCCTGCCTTCTTGGGTTTTTTTCGTTCATACAGCTTCTGCAAAAAATGCGCAACATGGTTATCGGCCGGTGTGTGAACACACATAAGCGGCACGTCCATTAGCCTGGCGCTATCAGCTGCCCTTTGGTGGTTTCTGGGTAAAATCCTCCTGGCAACCTCTTCTATGCGCTCTTTCATGAGGGACTTCGCAACGTCCGTATCCACCCCTGCGTGTTTTAGAATATCCGTTTGCACATGCATAACATAATGAAGGCCCGCCAAGGCCTTGCCCGAGGGATGGTGCGACATGACAAGGTCTATGCCGGCTCCCTTTTCGTTTAAAAGATACGCCATTAGAATCTCGCTTACTTCTATGTCAATGCCAACCATGATAGTGCGTATAGTTTTTTTCACGTCTCCGCACAAAATCCTGGTATCCGCAAAAGGGTGCCTGAGTTTTTCCTTGTCATAATATTTTTTGTCCTGACGCCTTAAAGCCTTGTATTCTCGGCGAACACGGCCGAGTTCATCTTTTAGTTCCTTCTTCTTACGCGGATCCTTCTCAAGGCCTTTTTTAATAACAAATTCATAAATCTCTTGCAGCTTCATTCCTTACCTCCGTGTATTAAAATTCTTCTTTGTAAAATCTGGATTTTTTACGCTTTTCGTCCGACTGAAACAGGTAGCCTTCTTTTTTTCCGAATAGTTTCGACATTTCTTTTTTATATGTTACCTCGTTATTTTTCAAGCCCAAATTTACCCCCAGGGTATATGCTTTGACATCCATGCTGATAATAAACCGTCCAAGAAATGAGTTTCTTACGCTAGACTCGGCAAATTTAACCGGCACGAGCAAAAATGCAATGAGAACTAAGCCGATTATAAGAAAGGAGCGTGGGACGCCAAAAATTATGCCGCCAATTTTCTCAATACCGCCTGCTTCAGTTTCAGTCGAAAACAGGGCCATGCCTGTCATGCGTATGATAATACTGTAGATGATAGAAAACACAAACGCCATAAGCGAGAAGCTTAAAAATTTGCAAACAGATGGCATGAAAGAATATCGGCCTATGAAAAAAGAGGCAACAGTTTCATAATTATACAAAGAGATTATTAATATTAGCGCTAAAATAATAAGGGGAAGGATTTGTTTACCAACGCCTATGCGCGAAGACGCATAACCTATTTTAATGAAAAGGATTAGGGCAAATATATCAATCCAATTTACCCTACTTAATAGATCTGACAACTGCCCACCACCTTTTGACAAAAGTGTTCAAAGTATATCATATAATTATAGCATTGTCAATATCTGGGCATGCATTAAAGCGGGCAAAAGCGGTATTTCCATCACGGTCTACGTTTGTTATTTTAACCGGCACCAATTCATTTTTGATTTTGTCCGGGCCTTCGCCAGAAACGCGAATGTACCTATCTGTGTACCCGGTTAGAAGCCCTGTAGTTTTATGCCTGGTGTCTTCTATAATCACATTCTCATTCTTGCCGATAAAGCGCTTTGCAAATTCAAGCGAAAGCTTCCTGCCAAACTCAGTCACGATCTTTACGCGCCCGGCTAGCTCCTTCTCACCCAAACCATCCTCAAGCTTTGCCGCAAGAGTGCCTTCTCTTTTCGAATAAGGAAAAACATGCATCCTGGAAGGCCTTATGTCTTCGATAAATTTGAGTGTTTTGCGAAAGCTTCGATCATCTTCTCCCGGAAAACCAAGCAGTACATCCGTAGTGATGGCCGCATCCGGAATAGCTTCTCTTATCCTTTTTATTATTTGCCTAAATCCTTTCACCGTGTAGGGCCTATTCATAAGTTTAAGAATCCTGTCGTCCCCTGACTGTAACGGCATGTGCAGGTGTTTGCATAGTTTTTCTTCATTTTTCATAAGAGTAACAATATCTTCGGTAACATATAAGGGTTCGATCGAACTTAAGCGGATTCGAAACCTTCTGGGAATAGCGGAAATTTCTTTTATTAATTCTGTCAGCATTACCATCTTTCCATCTCTTCCCCATGCCCCCAGACAGATACCTGTTAAAACAATTTCCTTGAAACCCGCTGTCACGAGATGTTCGGCTTCACTTCTAATTTCTTCGGTGCTCCTGCTCCTTGAATGACCGCGCACAAGGCTTACTTTGCAATAGGAACATCTGTGGTTGCACCCGTCCTGGACTTTGATGAATGCCCGGTTCCTGTTCTTAAAGTTTGTGATTTTTAATTTGTAATTTGGAATTTGTTCGTGATTTGTAATTTGGAATTTGGAATTCAGGACTAAGAGCTTGGCAATTTCTCGCTTTTTATCATTCCGCACCAGGTGCGTAACCCCGGGAATGTTTTCTAAAAAACTGCGGTCCTTGTCTAATTCCGCGTAGCAACCCACTATCGCTATTTTTCCTTCAGGGTTTATCCTGTGAAAGTGCCGGATGAGATTACGCGTTTCTTTATCGGCTTTTTGCGTGACGGTGCATGAATTAATAATGTAAAAATCGCAGGGCTCCCTATCGGTTTTTTCAAGGAATCCGTTCCGGGTTAAATCCTCGCGCATGGCCTGGCTCTCATATTGATTGACCTTGCAACCGAGGGTCTTAATAAAAAAAGTGGGAGGCTTCCTATGTAGAAAGTTCATGATTTAAAACCGAAAGAATATAAAGGCCGGCTGTGTCGCTTTTTAAAACCCTTTTACCTAGTGATGTAAATTTACAGTTCGTATTGTCTTTTGCCATTTCAATTTCATCAGGCGTAAAATCACCTTCGGGGCCGATAAATACAATAATTTTTCCTGCATGAAAATCTGAAAGCGCCTCTTTGAAAGAAATTGTTTCTTCGGAAAGACACGCCATAAGTGCAAGGTCAAAATTATTGACCTTGTCTACGGCATTATAAAATTTTTGGATATTTTTTATTTCGGGAACGTCGGTCCTGCCACATTGCTTGGCAGCGGCTTCCGCAATTCTTTCCCATCTCGTAATTTTATTATCCGATCTTTCTTCCGGGACTTTCACAACCGTTCTTTCGCTTATGATCGGTATTATGTTTTGCACTCCAAGCTCTGTCGCTTTTTCAATAATGTAATCCATTTTCTCTTTTTTGGGTATGGACTGTGCAAGCGTAATCTCGAGAGTCCTTTCGTGCTTAGGGGTCCGGGTGCTAACAATTTCCACGATAAGCGATTTCGATTTTACCTCTTTTATGAAGCCGGTATATTCGTTGCCCGTACCGTCGAAAACTACGACCTTATCCCCTTCTTTCATGCGCATCACGGTTAGAATATGCCTTGCCTCAGGTCCGTCTACATAAATCAACTCTTCCCGGACGTTTTCTTTTGGCACAAAAAATCTAGACACTTTATTTCTCCTTCTCGCCGAACACTAGAGCTGTAAAGATATAAATATCACACTCTCCTTTTTTCCAGGCATCAGGAGGCATGCCTGCTTTCTGGCCACAAAGTGAATTCATAAATTGCTCACGACTCCATCCTGCCTCAATCGCAACCTGCGGCAGGTACACGCCGCTTCTAAATCCGTTTTTTACCAAAACTCCATGCGTTCCTGTTTCTATTTTTTCCGGATCATCAATCTTTTCCATCGGAGAAAGAGCCGATATCTCGATGTCAATGTCTTTTAATTCTTCAAGCGTCACCGGCCTGAATCGCGGATCCCCTGTCGCGGCCTCCACTGCCATGTCACGCACCGTAAGATAAAAAGGCCCGTGGCCCTGTAGATTTCCGATACATCCTCTAAGCTGACCACGCTCATGAAGCGTTACAAATGCGCCCATTTCCGCATTTAATACTGAGTCGCTTTCTTTTATGTCTAATCGTTTTCCTGTTTCTAAATAATGCGTGATTGAATCTCTTGCTAATTTAAGTAGCTTGGTTTTTTGTTCACTATTTAACATGTTTTTTGGTTTTAGAAGACCCTTCGGCGATGGAATTTGCCCTTCGTCAATGCAAATTGCTCCTTTTTGTCGCAATTTGCGTTTTCCTCTGGACAAATTTCGCTTCGCGAAATCTGGTGGACCGAAGCGGAGTCGAACCGCTGACCTCCTCGTTGCGAACGAGGCGTTCTCCCAACTGAACTACCGGCCCGAAATTTTTGTAGACGCCTCCCGAGGACTCTGGCAAATACGATTCTTCCCTTCGCGTTTGGCTTCATAAAGCGCTTCGTCGGCTTTCTTTATCAGTAATTCCTTTTCGATGCCCGGTCCGTAACCGCTAATGCCTATGCTTACCGTAACCTTAAATTGCGCTCTATCCGAAATTCCGGATTTGAGAATTTCTTTTACCTTATCAGCTTTTGAAAATTCTTCCTCTATGCTGCGCCTTATCCTTTTGGCTGCTATGAGCGCCTTTTTGGTGTCGGTTTCGGGAAGAAGGGCGCTAAATTCCTCTCCCCCGTAGCGTGCGGCGATATCAACCTTTCTTAAGCTTGATTTTATTATATGCGCAATTCTTCGCAATACTTCGTTACCCACCTGGTGGCCGAAGATATCGTTTATGTTTTTAAAATCGTCTATATCCATCATGAGGAGAGAAAGCGGTCTCTTATAACGCTTACTCCTTTCCAGCTCCTCTTCGATGCGCGACTGGAAATAATTATACCTGTAAAGCTTTGTAAGATCGTCTTCTATGGCATGAGTAAAAAGCCTTGCTTTATCAAGGCAAATGCTCACTTCTCTACCGAAAGCATTCAAAACATCCACATCTTCTTTGCTGTAGTCGGCATGATTTTCTTTATCGCCCAAATTCAGGAAACCTACCATGTCGTTACTGCAATATAACGGCATACTATAATGCAAGGGTATGCTAAGCCTTACATTAACCTTGTTAAACACCTTTCTTATTTTATCCAGATTGTAGTCCTCGGCAAAGTCTTTGCTCTCACCTGATACAAAAATGTTTCCTTCCTTCAAAAAATTGATGAACGGGCTTGCGGGAGAAATGCTGTCCGCCCCCCGCAAGTCTACAGACTCGTTTCCTTTGTATATGACCATCTTAAATTTCGAGGTTTCCTCGTCTATTAAATAAAGCGAGGCACACTCTACGCCGATTACATTTTTAAGAGAGCCCACTATAAAAGACAAAAGAGCCTTTAGGTCTTTTTCCGTGTTGAGCATGGCGTTAAATTCTTCTAAGAACTTATAATAATCGAGTCTTTTTTCATATACAACGCGGTCGGCGAGCTTGTTTAGCTTGAACATGTCCCCGTAATGCAACGCAAATAAAAGGCACAGTAGAATAATGCAGCCTGAGAGCATTGAAGAGACAAGGTATTCAATTCCCACTACCCCGTGCAGAATGTACACAAGGCATATGTGTAAAAGTATGACAGCTAAAGCCCCATACGCGAAAACAACCATTTTATTAATGACGACGCTGATCTCGGAAACATGGTATTTCGATACGATATAGGTTACAAGCCCGAGATAAGGAATGACAAAAAATAAGGTGACCGGAGAAAATGTAATTCTATATGTCGCCAGAAAGAAATCAAGCGGTGCGAGAATTCCTAGCAGCATGCCCCAAAAAAGCCACAGCCTCTGGTTTCTCTTGAAACTTAGATACTTCTTTTTGGAATAGAGAAGATAATAAAAACCGCAACCGATGAATCCTACGAAAATCAGCGCAAAGGCGTGGAAAAGAATTCCCGGCACGATAGTATATCTGAAATGCATGCCGCTGGCTACGTTTTTTATAAATTCCTGCGGTAAGGCAAAGGACGATGCAAAGATTAAGAAGAAAATTATATATATTCTTGCTATGATCTGTTTTTTAAATACTTCCCTATCAGAATAGATCGAAAGAAAATGCAGAAAAACCGGAGCCATGAAAATGAGCGCGCAAAGCGAGACGCGAAACCAATACGTGGTTAGAGTCGTCGCCGGGTCAAGCGCTTTAAACAGAGAAAAACTCCATATGCAGAATAATATGTTATAGACAAGCCATACGGCATTCTGCGTTTTCTTTTGCCTCGCAAGATAAACGAATGCTCCTACAAGAAGTGTTGCAACGGCATTCACGACTAATATGGTTGATGTAAGGTTTGGCATAGTAAAAAATTACTCCTTATGCTAATTAAAAATCTCGATTGCCGTCTTTATGGTATTGAACTGGATATCGACAGTATCTTCCCTCCGCGCGGCATAACCGCCGGCCAAAACCACGGCCACCGGAACCTGGTAGTTTTTAGCCGTGTCATAAATAAAGAAGTCTCTTTTCTTAAGCCCTTCTTTTGTTAATGCGAGATTCCCTATCTGGTCGTTTTCATAAGGGTCGGCCCCTGCTACATACATGACAAGCTGCGGTTTGAAATCGGACAATATTTTTGGGATGTTCTCTTCTAAACGCATCAAGTATTCCTTATCTTTCGTTTTGTCGACAAGGCCAATGTCCATATCACTCTTCGGCTTATAGAAGGGGTAGCTATTCTCCTGGTGTATTGAAAACGTAAAAACCCTATCCTCGTTGCCGAATATAGCCGCTGTGCCGTTTCCCTGATGCAAATCGCAATCAATTATAAGCGCTTTTTTAATACGCTTCTTTCCTATGGCTTTCTTAACCGCAACCGCAATATCATTCAGAACACAAAACCCCTCTCCATGATCCGCAAAGGCATGATGAAATCCGCCTCCTAAATGTATTCCTATTCCGTCATCCAGGGCAGCCCATACGGCGCTTATAGTCCCTCCGCAACACAGCCTGGCCCCTTTTGCTAATTCTTTTGAATACGGCAGCTCCAGCGTAAGAATTTCTTGCGCGGACAATTTTCCGTATTTCAGCTTATCAAGATATTCGGCGGTATGGGCGCGCAAAAGGTCTTCATCCTGCGCTTCCTTCGGTTCAACAAAAAGAATTTTATTCACAACACTTAAGTCGTTCGAAAGCCTATTTTTTATGAGCTTGTATTTTACCGTAGGAAATACGTGCGCACCAATATCAATATAATATTCGTCCGAGTAGACGATCTTCGTCTTCACGTTATAGCTTGCCCTTATTGACTATCGACTAACGACTGACTATGTCAGCTCGTTGATCATGCCTGTGACAGCATCTGTAATAAGTTCCCAGTCTTCCTGAGAATGTATGGCGAATTTTTGTTTTCTCTTCCACTTATCATCTCTTTTTTGCCATAAGTAAAAGCAAATCTGTTTTCTGCCATAGCTTTCAAGAAGAACTACAGCTGACCACCAACCAAACCGCTTGTTGATCGTTTTATGCTCGATAACCTTAAGCGGCGCTATGATCGGAACGCTCTCGCTCTCTCGTCTCGTTGGCCTATCCATCATTACCTCCTTCTTTTTTTAAATTTGAGATTTCTATTTGTAATTTACTTTCTTAAACTGACTTTAAAATTAGGCGCCTCCCCAACCAACACCATGTGCCCTTCCCTCGCAAGCCATCCCAGGCTCATAAGAACAATATCTCGGGGCTTGTCGAGTGATTTCAAAATATCTTCGAGGTTCGCTGTTTCATTATTACTCTCGAGATAATGCCAAATCTCGCCGGCAGTTATTCCTATTTCGGTAATCATAAATTACGCACCCCTTTCTTATTAATGCTCTTGCACCGCGGGCACCTGGCAAAATCTTCGTCTTTTTGGCCGAGGTACACGTATTTACAGACTGAGCATTGCCATACATTTTTCCTGCCTATCTTAAAAGCGGTAAATCGCGTCTTTCGCTCCATCCATATCCAAAGCGCAAATGTAACTATAACCGTACAAAACAAATAAATAAAAAGTGCTATTGAAATATCGAGCTTTATCATTCTTATCTAACATCCACTTTTAATGCTACAACCCCCCATGTGGATTCATCTTTTTCGAGTTTACTCAAGGGAGAAAACCTCCATCTCTTAACAAACCTAATCGCCTGTAGGTCAACTTCCGGATACCCGCTTGAGATAACAGGGTTTACGTCATACACGATTCCGTTGCCGGATACAAAAAATTTCAATTTAACAAGGTGTTCATCAGTATCGTTGTAAAGTCCTCGCGGAATCGTGAGGCCTTTCGGTTTAAAAATAATTTCTCTTTCTCCGGCAGGGCCCTCTACTTTTTGCGAGAGATCTGTTTTTCTAACCTTATCGGGTTCGGTATATATCATCCGTATGTCTTCTGAAAAATACACCGGAACCTCTTTGGTATCTTTTACGTAACCATGCAAAGAAAATGCGAATCTATCACGAATAGGGCCCGAGGTAAATTCTTTCAAGGTTTTTCTTTCCGGGCCTTCCGGCTTCAAATACACCTTGTCCGTGAAAACTGTTGACCGCGCATAAAGCGTCTCGGCTTGCGGTGTTACCTCCTCAACCATGATGTCGAATGCTGTTTTTTCAAGTATCGGGCCGAGAAAACTTACTTCCTGGTATACGTTACTTGTCTGGATACTCGGAGTTATTATAATACCGATTACGCAGATCCAAAAAAAATGCCACACCGATGAAAATAGAATTGATAAATTAAATTCCTTATTCCTAAACACCGATTACCTCTTCTGGGTAGTGGCAATATTTATTTTCTGTACACCTTCTGTCCGGCATAAATCCCATATCTCGACAACCTTGCCGAGAGATGCTTTCCTGTCAGCCTTTATCAGAATCGGCTTTTCCTCTTTTGCGGCAATTCCCATGCGCGAAGTAAGCTCTTCGGAATCGATGCGCCTTTCGTTTATATAAATAGAATTATCCGCAGTTACTATGATTATAAGGTTCTCTCTTTGAATAACTTCACTTGTAAGCGCCTTGGGAAGATTGATTTTTATTCCGGGTTGAAAAATGAAGCTCGAGGTTAGCATAAAAAATATCAAAAGTAAAAATACTATATCTATTAGCGGCGCAATATCGAGACGGCCTGTTTCTAAAAACACCTTTCTTTTAAATTTCATTACACGCCTCTTTGATCGGACAATAGATTTACAAGTTCCGTGGCACTTTTTTCCATAACCACCACAAAATTATCTACCCTGCTTACTAAATAATTATAAGCCACGTAAGTCGGGATTGCGACCGAAAGGCCCGCAACAGTCGTAATGAGCGCTTCCCATATTCCGCCGGCAAGATCGCCCGGATTTACGGGGACCATGCTCGTCGCCTTTACTTCTATAACCTGAAAAGCCTTGAGCATCCCCACGACTGTCCCGAGAAGCCCCAAAAGCGGCGCGATGTGCGCAATAGTGGCAAGAACACCGAGATTTTTTTCAAGAAGCGGGGTTTCGTGGATACCTGCGTCCTCGATTGCTTCTTTTATATCTGCGCGGGGTTTGTCGTATTTCATTACGCCTGACTTTAGTATGCGCGCGATCGGCCCCCTTGTTGTGTTACACATATCCACTGCTTCCATCACCTTATTGCTCTTTACCTTGTTCGATATCTCCTGCATAAATTTTGAGGTATCGATCTTGGCATTTCTCAGATACCACATTCTTTCAATAAAAACCGCAAATGCCATTATTGAACATAAAATAATCAGCCCCATTATGGGTCCGCCCTTAGAAATAAATTCCCACATCTTTACCTCCGATTTTTGTACTCAAAAATCGTCCCGAATCCCGCCTCGCGGGACGAGGGGCAATTTTTCGTACGTTATTGCTTCGACTTAAGCCACTCGAGGCGCTTTTTTGCATATTCCGATTCTTTCACGCCCCTCTCTGCCAACCTCTCATACACCTTTACGGCTTGGTCTCGTTTCTTGGCTTCTTCCAAAAGGCTGCCGCATTTTAATTCTGCCCTTGCAGCCCAAAAGGTGTTTCGAGGATACATATAACTTATTTTTAAATATTCCACAATCGCATCTTCCACATCGCCTTTCCGCTCAAAAGACTGCGCTATGTCATATTGAATCTGCGCGTTAAAATCAGTGTCTTCCTGGGTCTGGGCTTTTTTGAAGCATTCTATGGCCTGAACAAAATCCCCTTTGTCCATAAAAATATGGCCTATTTTCCGATTGGCATTTCTTGCAAACGGCATGTCCTCATGTTTATCCGTAATAAGCTTGAATTCGCCCAAAGCTTCATCCTGCTTACCTTGTTCAAGAAGGATGTCTCCCGTACGGAATATAGCCTCCTCGTACCACTCGCTATCAGGGTAATTCTTGTAAAGTGTCCGGAATTCTTCTACGGCGCGGCTGGGCTCGCCTTCTTCGTAAAGGGTCCAGGCTAACCAGTAAAATGCGTCATCCACAAAATCAGAACGCGGATATTCTGAAACAACAGAATTAAAATACTTTTTGGCGTCTTTCAACTTTCCCTTGCCATAATAATACTCTCCGAACCACATCTTTACGCCTGCAGCAATATGCGCATCGGGATATTGTTTTAGTACAGCTTCGAATTCCTTGAGCGCTTCTTTATCCCTACGCATCCGATAATAAGACCATCCGAGTTGATAGCGCGCTGTTTTTACAAGCTCTGTGTCTTTTTTATCTTTTATGATGCTTTTAAAAATAGGGATTGCCTCGTTATATCTATTTGCATTATAAAGAGAGAGCGCTTCCTGAAAAAGCGCATTCTGCTTTAGCGGGCTCTTGGGAGTATTTTTTGTAATTTCATCGAACTGGTCAGCGGCTAAATTGAAATTTCCTTTTTTAAAATAAAGAAGCCCGAGTTGATATTGCGCTTTGTCCCGTAAATGAGAACCCGGGAAATGTGCCAGGAGATATTGAAACGCTAGAATGCTGGCATCGATTTTATCCGTTACAGAAAGGAGCCTTCCTACTTCATATTGCGCGTAGTCTGCCCAAACGCTTGTAGGAAATTTGTTCAATATAGCATCGTATGTTTCGATGGCTTGGTCATATCTCTTTAATTTTTCGTTTATTTCCGCCATCCTGCAAAAAGCACCTATAACGAGCTCGGTATCTGAGGAATTTTCTGCAACTTTTTGGAATTCCTGCTTTGCCTCATCCAGGTTGTTCTCTTCCCGTAGCGCCCAGCCAAGGTTGTACCGAATTTCATCGGTGAGTTCACTTGCGGGAAAATTTGCTGCGGCATTTCGGTATATTTTGATAGCGCCGGCAAAATCTCCTTCGCTGTAATACAACTCGCCCAGCCAATAGTAAGCGTCATCTGCCCATTTACTTTTTTTGAAGTCTTCGGCAATCTCAAGATACACCTTCTTTGCCTTATCGAGATCGCCCAATTTTTCGTAGGATTGTGCTGCGCCGAAAAGGCTTCCGGCAATCAGGTCGGGATCATAAAATTTTTCTCTGCATTTTCGGAAAGCATCAAGAGCTTTGTTGAAATCCTTTAATTCAAAATATGCCCTGCCTTTTTTGTAAAGGGCCATGCTGATCCAGCTCGCGTTTTTTGACATTGAAAGTGCCACGTCAAAGTTCCGTAACGCGTCTTTAAAATCTCCGAGATAAAAACTCGAGTCACCCAACATGTAATATGCGTCGCTGACCTTGTCGGTGAGAGCATGCTTTTTCAGAAAGCTATGCAGCCTGAGGCGCGCCTTAGCAAATTCCTGCTTTTCGTATAATATCTCGCATATTTTATAATTCGCCTTTACGGCTAATGTGTCCTTAGGGAATTTGGCTAAAACAATTTCAAAGTCCTCCAGGGCGCGGGCGTAATCTTTTAATTCATAGTAACACCAGCCGATTGAATAGTGAGCGAATACAAGATACGGTGAGTTTTCATATCCACGTATAAGCTTATTATAATACTCTATGGCCCTTTGGAAATCCTGAGATTTAAAGTAAACCTCGGCAGTCCAGTAGAGCGCTTCGTCAATACGCTCGCCTGTTTCGGGACGTTCGCTCACCAGTTGGAACTCATATAGTGCTTTTTTAAGCTCCCCCTGGTTATAAAAACACTTGCCAAGTAGAATGTGAACCTGAGCTTTTCGCGAGGAATCGGGGTGTCTTTCAAGAAAGGACCGCAATTTCCTTTCAGCAAGGGCGTAAAATCCGTCATTAAACGCCTTTTTGGCAAAAAGGATATCGCCTTCCTCTTGTTGCGCATATAGGTGGCAATTAGAAGGATAGCTTGTGATGATTACACAAATGATAAGGATATATAACCGTTTATATATATACCTCATAATAGCCTATTATACTACCACTGAAGCCAACCCCGCGCAAGTGTTTTTCCTCCTAAGCCTCTTTTCTATTTTTGCGAGTCCTACCAACTAGCGGAATGAGAGGGTATTAGTGAGGGCGGCATGGCACAATAACGGCGGAGCTCTTTCTTCTTCAAAAAATTGTAGTAAGCTGAATGTATATATTTGTAATTATGGAAAGAAAGGATCTCCTATAATCGGCAAAAAAAGCCGCCCTCACTAATACCCTCTCATTCCGCTAGCTTTGGCTTCTTATTTTTTGTTTAGGATTGCTTTAAGGAATTGGCCGGTGTAGGAGGATTTGATTTTTGCGACTTCTTCGGGAGAGCCGCTTGCCACAATTTTACCGCCTGAATCGCCGCCTTCGGGCCCGAGATCAATTATGTAGTCGGCTTGCTTTACCACATCGAGATTATGCTCGATAACTAAAACAGAGTTTCCCGCGTCAACAAGTCGCTGCAGGACGCCTAATAGCTTGTCTATATCGGCAAAATGCAGGCCTGTTGTCGGTTCATCAAGGATGTAAAAGGTCTTTCCTGTAGATCGCTTCGAAAGTTCCGTTGAAAGTTTAACCCTTTGCGCCTCTCCCCCGGAAAGTGTTGTGGCTGATTGGCCTAATTTAATATAGCCCAAGCCCACATCAAAGAGCGTCTGGAGTTTTGTTTTTACCGAAGGTATGTTTTCAAAAACTTCAAGCGCTTCCCGAACGCTCATGCCAAGCACATCAGCGATAGATTTTCCTTTATATTTTACGGCCAGGGTTTGTTCGTTAAACCTGGCACCCTTGCAGATTTCACAAGGAACGTAAACATCCGGCAAAAAATGCATTTCGATCTTTTTTATCCCGTCGCCGGAGCACGCTTCACACCTTCCGCCTTTCACGTTAAAACTGAATCTTCCGGGTTTAAAACCCCGCATCCTGGATTCCGGTAGGCATGAAAAAAGCGTCCTTATAGGGCTGAAAATGCCCGTATACGTAGCGGGATTACTTCTGGGGGTTCTGCCGATAGGAGATTGGTCTATAACAATAACTTTATCTATATGCTCTGTGCCTAAAATTTTATCATGAAGACCGGGTTTTTCTTTTGATTTGTAGAATTTCTTGGCAAGCGCCCTATAGAGTATCTCATCGATAAGTGTACTCTTTCCTGATCCGGAAAGCCCTGTAATGGCCGTAAAAACACCAAGCGGTATTCTTGCGTTAATATTTTTTAAATTATGTTCTCTTGCGCCGATGATTTCAAGTAACTTTCTTTTTTTGTAATTACGTCTTTTTTTGGGAATTTTTATTTTTAATTCGCCCCTTAGGTATTTTCCCGTCGGGGATTTTTTTTCCTTTAGGATATCATCCAGGGAACCCGAAGCCACTATCTCCCCGCCGTGCTCTCCGGCGCCGGGTCCAAGGTCAATCAAAAAATCCGCTTTTCGTATAGTCGCTTCATCGTGCTCGACAACGATAAGGGTATTGCCCAGGTCGCGAAGCGCTGTAAGCGTATCCAGAAGTTTTGAATTGTCTCTCTGATGCAAACCTATGCTCGGCTCATCAAGAATATAAAGCACGCCGACTAGCCCCGCTCCGATTTGCGTTGCAAGTCGTATTCGCTGCGCCTCTCCTCCCGACAATGTGCTGCTTCTCCTGTCAAGCGTTAGATAATCCAATCCCACGTTTGTCATAAAGGTCAATCTGGATATTATTTCTTTTAGGGCCTGATGTGCTATTAATTTTTCGGTTGGGGTAAGTTTTAAATTCGTAAAAAAATTCTTTGCATCTTTTATTGATAATTCCGTTATTTCGATTATATTTTTTTCTGAAATCGTAACCGAAAGTACTTCGGGTTTTAGCCTTTTTCCGTAGCATCCGGGACATGGTAAAACGGACATATATTTATTAATTTCGGTTTTAATGTATTCCGACTGCGTCTCACGAAATCTTCTCTCGAGATTGGGTATTACGCCTTCAAAGTCTCCGCCACGATCTTCGTCACCGTAGAAAACGATCTTCCGCATATCCTTGGTAAGTTTTTTGTATGGCGTGTAAACATCAAAATCATAGTCCCTTGCAAGGGCCCTCAGATACCGCCTGAAATAGAGAATGAGTCCCTTGCCTCCCCTTCTCCACGGCTCTACGGCCTCAAGAAGCGGCCGAGATTTATTCGGAACTATGAGGTCAGGATCTATCTCCATTTTGTTTCCGAGCCCACCGCACTGTTGACATGCCCCATACGGACTATTGAACGAAAACATTCTTGGTGCCAGCTCTTCAAAACTTAATCCGCAATCCGCGCATGCATTTTTCTCACTGAAAAGAATATCCTTAGTTTTATTATTTTTGTCTGTAAAATTTGCGATTACAACGCCGCTACCCATGGCAAGCGCTGTCTCGACAGAATCGGTGAGCCTCTTTTTCACATTATCACCCATAACAAGCCTGTCAATTACCACTTCTATGGTATGCTTCTTATTTTTATGCAGCTTCACGTCCTTATCTTCCAAGTTTAACACTTTTCCGTCGACACGGGCGCGCAGAAAGCCATCCTTTCGCAATCCGGAAAATAAATCTTTATATTCTCCCTTCCTCCCCTTTACGCGCGGGGCAAGAAGCATGATTTTTGCGTTTCTCGGAAGATCGAGAATTTTTCCCGTGATCTCTTGTGAACTTTGTCTTGTGATTTTTTTACCGCATTTCGGGCAGTGCGGCACACCGATCCTCGCAAAAAGGAGCCTCAGATAATCATAAATTTCTGTTTGAGTTCCGACTGTAGAGCGTGGGTTAGAACCTGCTGAACGCTGCTCAATGCTTATGGCGGGTGATAGCCCCTCTATATACTCAACATTTGGCTTCTGCAGCTGGTCAAGAAATTGCCTGGCATAACTTGAAAGACTTTCCACGTATCTGCGCTGTCCTTCGGCATAAATCGTGTCAAACGCAAGCGAGCTTTTTCCCGATCCTGAGAGGCCTGTTACCACACACAGGGTGTTTCGCGGAATCTCCAGGTCTATATTTTTAAGATTATGCTCTTTGGCACCCTTTATAAAAATAGTTTTCTTCTCCATAATTGCTATTATTTTAACATATGTGCGCCAGAAGTCAACACTGCCTGCTCTACCAAAATAAGAAGCAAGAGATGCAATTCCTTTCCCCACGAAAATTTCTGCTTCGTAAAAACAAACCTTCGTCTTTTATCTCGATTTTCAGAAAGGATGCCTATCGACATCCTTGAGGAAATATCTAAAAATCTCGATAAAAGACTGAAATTTTATAAGAAAGGGGGCCCTTTGGAATTGCATCTCTTGCTTCTTATTTTGGTAGAGCAGGCAGTGTTGACTTCTGGCGCAC
>JABMQJ010000005.1 GCA_013203315.1 Candidatus Omnitrophota bacterium
ATCGTTACGGTCATAGTAGTAAGCGGACATATACAAAGATGAGTATGTCTTTTGGCTGTCGAGATTGAACGTTGCCTTAAGCGAAGGATTCAGGGTGTAGCTTATATTTTGATCGGAATAATAGCTCTGGTAGCAATTGAGATAATTGTAGGAGAGCATCTTATAGACTTCTATATTTGTGCCTTCACGGGGCTCATATTTATAGAGGGTCCCGTCCGAACATATTACCTTATTGCCTTCCAGATAAAATGTATTCCCTTGGTTATCCATTATTTCTTTAAGCTTTACGACATATACCGTATTTCCTTCTTGGATTTCTTCCACTTCTTCGTAGATATATCTTATGCCGTTTTCATCGGTAGCGGAGGAAAGTACGCCTCCTGTATATTCAATGGTTTTGCCTGTATTAAATTCGACTTTCTTAAGTAGGCCTTCACTATCGTAATAACAGGTTTTTTCCGCATCGGTAAGAACTGTTTCGAGAACGTTATCTTCGGCATCAAGAGTATAGGAGTAAGTTACAACCGTTCCATCGCTATAAACAACCGACGCGATAAGGCCTTCATATACTCCTTCTGTGCAATAATTAAATATGGTTTCGTCAGGGGTGATTATCCGGGTAACCTTTCCGGCTTCCAGAATTTGTATCGTTCCGTCCGTGTATTCTATTATGGCATCAAGAAGCTGGCCGGCATCGTCTAATACGATATCTCTTATAATGGTGCCGTCGGCTTTTTCGACTCTTTCTATTGCATTATCCCGGTAGTAGATAATATCGCCGTCCTGGGTGGTAATGGAGAAAACTGTATCTTCAGTAGGCGGGTCGCCTTCACCTTCTACTGCTGGCTCGTTTCCTATGGGGGTTTGGCTTATTTCTATAGCACCGTTAGGACCTTGCAACTCAAGAGACGCCTCTTCCTCCGGCTCAGCAGCGGTTAAATCATTTTGGGTAAACGTGGCGAGGGCATTTTCGATGTCCTTCTGCTTGCTAATAAGGTTTTCTTGCACGGCTTGTTGGTTCTGAAGGTACTCGGGCGCAAACATCTGGGTTTGTTCTACGGCGGCTTCCTCCAGCGCGACGTTTATGAAGTCTCCTGCCCATGCAATTTGGTTCCATAAAAAAATCCCGGCTATGCAAGCCGAGATTGTCTTAAAAACTATTCTTAATTTATGTGGCCACATCATGGCGCACCTCCCATTTTTTGTAAACACCCTAATTTTAGCAGAAAATTTACCTTTTGTCAAGGATAATTTGATTATTTATCAAAATACATGTTATAAAAAAGTGAGGGTCACAATCCCTTTTGTTTTATGTATTTAGTATACCTATGCTATCGGTTTCTGTGGTAACAGGAATGTAAAAACTTGTATCTTAGAGGTGGTGACGCTTCGTGTTGCCCCATATCTTCTTTTTTTTCGAAGACGAAACGAAACACTCCGACGATGATGGGATCAAATTACGCTGTGGAGCCATAAGGGATTATTTATTTCTTGCCAAGTTGGGCTGCTGATAGAAAACGATAGCATTCTCAATCCAGCCATCCGTATGTGTTGCATCTTCAATTATAATAATCTGGGCACACGCGGGATTGCCGGCTGAATCCACGAAGCTCTCCGCGACAGTGCGCGGAATGATCCTGTCTTTTGCGGCGACAAAATGTCGTTGCGGAAGTGCCTTTAGTAGATATGCTTCATCGATAGGGTTTAAAGAGTTTGTCATGGGGGACACATTGTGATATTTACTCACGGCTTCAGAATCCAGGTTACCGGCAATAGTCGTTAAACTTAAAACGTCCTGACGCCTTGAGGCGATCAACGCCGCTATGGCGGCGCCGCCGGAATATCCTATAAGATTTATTCCTTCGGACCGCGAAATATTCAAAAGATCGTCAATGGCCCGATTCATCGATTCCACAACAGTGTTTGAAAAACGGCTATCTGACCAATATACAGGATCGCACGCGGG
Source organism: Candidatus Omnitrophota bacterium (assembly GCA_013203315.1). GTDB lineage: Bacteria > Omnitrophota > Gorgyraeia > JABMRN01 > RBG-13-46-9 > JABMQJ01. The sequence goes on from JABMQJ010000005.1 coordinate 1,967, forward strand.
ATAACCCCTATCGGCATATTGACCGGGCCTGGCAATATAGGCTACATTTAGAGATGGGTCTCGTGAAGCAAGTTTTAAAACAAGCGGATTTCGCGGTGTTGGGTCCTTTGAAAGGCGTCTCCTTGTTTCCCAGGCGGCTCCATCACCTTCGATATATACCGTTAAAGGTTTACCGGGTAGGTCAAAACGATAATAAGACGTAAGCGTAAAAGGATCTGTTTCTATAAATGTTTTTTTTAATTTGGCTTCGGAGGCGATTTTATCGGCTCCTGAATAGCGGCCGTTAAAACAGGCTCTGGTTGCGCAACCAGAGCCTGTGATCAAAAAAAACAGAAAAAAAACTCCTATGAGGTTTTTGATAAAATTGCTTCTTCGGGTTTTATCCACGCATGCCTTAGAAATCATATTTTACAGTTACAACACCTGAATGACCGACCAAATCTCTCCTGAGCTGGCAATCATAACTGGCCGTTATGGAAACACCTAAATCCGTGTCCAATGAAAGCGATGCTCCGAGATCATGGGTATTTCGATCGGGCCTGACTCCATATGTATCAAATGCTGTGCCTCCGCCTTCGTAAGTATTTCCAATTGATTGCTGCATCTTGCCTACAAAATCATGCAGCCATACCCAACGAAATTCGGGCGTTACCTCATATCGTGACAATTTCAAGGGATAATTAACTTTAACGCCCACGCCGGATTGCACGAGATCGTAGTCCTGGCTGCCAATATTAAGATTAAGCGCGCCTGCTTCGGTTTCTTTGTAGGCGTTCAGATGTAAGTGCATATACTGCATGGATCCTATAGGAGTGATTTCAAGCCCCTTCCCCTTGTTAAATGTATATCCCATGCCGAGGTATCCTGAATATTGCTGGCCATAATAATCCGAATTTGCCGTACGCCAAGCGTTCGCAATTCTAATGTTTCTCTTGCCAAGATATTTGTTAAGAGCAAAACTAAATGCGGCATCAAAATAAAGAGAATTCCAGTCATAGGTCCCGTACGTTGTCACCTGTGAGCTGTGAATTATTGTGCGATTGTTTTTGTTCTTTGAATTCACATAGCCGTTTACATAGCCGCCGCTTAATCCTACTTTCGAATTATGAGAAATTATCTCTCTATCTGCCCCGGCTGTAACCCCCCATAAGGCCGCTTTGTAACCGTCTATGCCGTTACTGCTATATTGATGCAGATAATTACCGAATCCTTCGCCCCAAATTTCTATGCCTTTTTTTGTTTCATCGCCTGTCGAGATTCCGGTTCTTGCCGTATTCTTTGCCAGTCTCACAACGCTCAAGCGCCTTTCAACGGTATTAATTGACTGATTCAGTGCCGAATAGCTCGCCTGAATCGTACCATTATCTACCGACGGATAATAAGTCGCCACGCTTGCGCCTATTTCACTCGCAGGAGAAGCTTCCAGGGTATTCAAAATATTAAGCATATCAGCCGTGGCATTAGGATCCGCACCTGCTGCTTCAAGCGCTGTTGCCGCAGCCGAGGCATCACTATCACCTAATGTTGAAGCTATAGCAGCAAAAGAATTAGTACGGTTTGCAACTAATATAAGATCTCCTAACAACGAAGTTCCCGTAAATGTAACGAAGGTGCTGTTATCCGTTATTGACGGGACGTTTACACCCCCGCCACCAGCTCCGTCAACGACCGTGTATGTTGTTCCGTCAGGTATAAAATCGCTGGTAACAGAAACGTTTACCGTACTTCCGGTATTCACCACTGCATTGCCGGAGCCTACAACTTGGCCTGACGAAGTACCGGCTACGCCAAGCATAAGCGTTGTATTGTCGCCTTGCGTATAAACTCCGGATGCCCCGTCCAAAGTAAGCGTACTGGTTCCAATACTTAAAGTGCTTGTGTCGGCAAGAGTAAAATTACCGGTAATAGTCCTGTCAGCATTTACCGCGACCGTCGCCGCATTGTTAGCTGTGGTAGTGGTAGCGACAACGTCATGCCCAAGGGTAAATGTACCACCGTTTAGGTTAAGGGCCGCCAATCCAAAACCGGCAGCGCCGATAGTGCCGCCTGAAGTTGAAGTGCCAAGATAGGTTAATGTTCCCTGGTTGTTGGCGCTGGTTGTAACGGCCATGCTCGGTGACAGTCCGTCCGTAACGTTTACTGTTCCGGTGCCTGAGAAAGTAAGCGCATCGCCTGTGGCAGAGGCATTCTGAATATTGAGCACACCCGCATTTACCGTGGTGGTCCCGGTGTAAGTGTTGGCGCCGGAAAGATTTGTTGTGCCTGCTGTGGTTTTGGTCAGGCCGCTGGCTCCGCCAAGTATGGCTGAAACATCGCCGGCCTGCATATCATAATCCCCTTGGCTAATTAATGTGCCGCTAGTGCCGCTGATGGTACCGCCGGTCTGTTGAAGGATTATGACGGTTTCATCGAACGACTGAATGTTGAAAGTGCCGGAGCTTACGGCGACACTACTCCCATTCGCTATCTGGTCGGATGCCAGCAGCTTCGCAGTACCGCCTGCCACCGTTAGGTTGCCGTCGATCGCGCCAGCGGCTGCATTTAGGTCAAGCTCGCCCTCGCTTACCGTGGTGGTCCCGGTGTAAGTGTTAGCACCGGTTAAAGTGAGAGTGCCTGCGCCGTCTTTTGTGAGAGTGTTTGCGCCGGTGCCAATAATGCCTGATATAGTGGTATTGCCACCACCTCCAACTGTGAGACCAAAGGCACCGCCGGTCGCGCCGCTAAGTGTAAGAGTGCCGTCATCTGAGTTGATACGCGTAGCACTTCCTAGCGTTATATCCCCCGCCCAACTGTTATTGCCACTTATGTTCCTAAGCGCACCGGCGCCTTCAATACCGGTGCCGTTTAAGGTTAATGCTTCGGCTCCTACTGTGATGTCTCCTTGAGTCTCAAGAGCTGCGCCATCCGTTACTGTAACGCCTCCTGCCGTGGTGCCTGTGGCAGTGGCCCTCCGAATATTGAGCACACCCGCACTTACCGTGGTAAGCCCGGTGTAACTGTTGCTACTGCCTATAGTGAAAGTGCCTGAGCCGTCTTTTGTGATAGTGCTTGCGCTGGGGGCAATACTAGATGAGCCAGCAATAGTGGTATTGCCACTGCCTCCTACTGTGAGAGCAAAGCCGTCGAGGAAGATGCTCACCCCGCTAAGTGTAAGAGTGCCGGAATCTGAGTTGATACGCGTAGCACTTCCTAGCGTTATCTGTCCTCCCCAATCGTTATCGCCACTTATGTTCCTAAGCGCACCGGCACCTTCGATACCGGTGCCATTTAAGGTTAATGCTTCGCCTCCTACTGCAATGCCTCCTTGAGTCTCAAGAGCCGCGCCATCCGCTACTGTAGTACCCCAGGCCGTAGTGCCTGTGGCAGAGTCATTCCGGATATTGAGCACACCCGCATTTACCGTGGTGGCCGCGGTGTAGGTGTTGGCGCCGGAAAGAATCGTTGTGCCTGCTGTGGTCTTGGCCAGGCCGCTGGCCCCGCCAAGTATGGCTGAAACAGTGCCGGCCTGCATATTAAAATCCGAACTGCTGGTTAATGTGCCGCTGGTGCCGCTGATGGTACCGCCGGTCTGTTCAAGTGACATGACCTTGTCATCGAACGACTGAATGTTGAAGGTGCCGGAGTTGACGACGAGGAACGCATCATCCGCTATCTGGGCGGATGCCAGCAGTTTCGCGGTACCGCCGGCCACCGTTAGGTCATCGGCGAGCGCACCACCGGCCGCATTTAGGTCAAGCTCGCCTGCGTTTACCGTGGTAAGTCCAGCGTAAGTGTTGACACCGGTTAAAGTAAGAGTTCCTGTGCCGTCTTTTGTAAGCCCACCCGCGCCACTAAGGGTCTGGCTAAGAGCGATACTTCCGGTGTTGGCTGTAAAGGTACGTGTGGCACCCATAATCATAGGGATATCGATCGTTTGGAGGCTGATACTATCGTTCGCGACGTTGCCGCCCAGCGTGATTCGGTTGCCTTCGAGCGTGAACGTGCTAGCGCCGGCATTAAAGGTGATGCCACCAAAATTCGTATCGGCGACAATGTCGTTGTTGGGCGTGAGTCTCGTAGCCCCGTCGAAAAACAATGCATCATTGGCAATGGGTGCTGCGCCGCCCCAGTTGTCGCCGGTATTCCAGTTATTATTAAGCCCGCCGCCGTTCCAAGTTTTGTCTGCCGCAAAAGCTGTGGAGAAAAAAGAAAAGGCATATATAACCACTGTTGACACTGCTAATATTTTTCGCACAAATTCCCTTTTATTATGATTTGGATATTATATTATCTACTATTAAGAGTATAGCGTATAAAATGCTCATACACAAATATTTTTTTTCTGCGTAGAACAAGCACAAGATGGTGTTTTTTGTTATCTGTATTTTAGAGGTGGTGGCGCTTTGTGTTGCCCCATATCTTCTTTTTTTCGAAGGCGAGGCGAAACGCTCCTACAATGATAGGGTCAAATTGTGTGCCGGACTTTTCTTGAATCTCATTTATGGCAATTTCCGGAGATTTTCCGCGGCGGTAGGGTCTGTCTGTAGTCATGGCATCGAATGCGTCACATACCGCGATTATCCTGGCCACAAGCGGTATTGCGCTACCCTTTAATTTTTCTGGATAACCGTTTCCGTCAAATTGCTCCTGGTGATACATGACTTCACGCACTACATCATTTAATTCCTTGATAGGTTTTAGAATAGTTGCGCCTATGGCGGGGTGTTCTTTAACTTTCTCAAATTCCTTCTTGGTAAGCTTGCCATGTTTATTCAGTATCTGGTCTGGAAGGCCTATTTTCCCGACATCATGCAAAAGAGCCGATATGTGTAAGGTTTCCCGAAAATTCTTATAGGCTTGAGCTTCCGGTATTACATCTAACTCATCGGCTACAGCGAGGCAATATTGAGTTACACGCTCTGTATGACCGTGCGTATAAGGATCTCTTGCGTCGATGGCCGCCGCGAGTGCAATCGCGGTATGGACGAAGACGCGGTGCTCTCTTGTATATAAATCCTTGATTTCGTCGATCCGATATTGCAGGCTTTCGATAAGCTGGGCATTTGAAATCGCCATGGCCGCGTCATTGGCCAGCGTCATGAAAAAGCCTATCTCCTGCCGGGTGAATTTCTCCTTCGACATCTTATTGCCTAAAACAAGAACGCCTATTAAACTCTTTTTGTAGTAAAGCGGTATACAGATATTTGCCTTCAGAAGGTCCATCTGCCTCAGGACAAGCTCTATTATTTCAGCAAGTTCCTCAAATTTCGCAAGCGATTCTTTATTTTTTAAAAGCGCAGCAATGTCTTCGTAGACTAAAACGCCGTTTTCCGAAATTACGTAATTTTTTCTTTCATTAAAAATCTTAATAAGCGGATTCTCAAATGTCATGCGGATAAAGCCGACGGGAATTTTGACACCGCCCTCGCCTTTACTATCGATGAGGATAAATGAGTTTTTCTGTTCCTTATATAAGAGGATTGCGGTGTGCGTAATTCCGAGTTGTTCGTCAATGACATTTACGATCATTTTTATCAGGCGCTCGGGCTTTTTGAAGCGTATCATGAGCCTTGAGGCATTTTCCAGGAAAACCTGATAATCTTTTTCAGGTTTCGGCCACTTCTTTATGTCTTCGGGGTTTATAGGTATAAGTGCGCCTTCTGTGTCGTTTAGTTTATCTATCATCCACTGTTGAACTTTCGACCAGCCCCTGCGATTTTCGTCGCCGCTTTTTTTAAGCTCCCTATACATTTTTACCTTCTTTCACGTGTGCCTTAACTGCCGATTCTAGTTCCTCTAACACGAGTGGTTTTGTAATATATTTGGAGGCTCCTAATTTTTTTGCAGCTTCCATTTTATCCTGATCTTCGACGGCGCTTACCATTATTACTTTAACATTTTTATCTAGTTTTCTTATCCTCTCTAGGGTCTGGATACCGTCCATTTCCTTCATTTTAATGTCTAATAGTATTAAATCGGGTTTTTCTTTTCGTAGTATTCTTAATGCTTCGGAACCGCCCAGGGCCACAAAAACCCGGAAATTTCTTTCTTCAAAAAAATTCTTCACAAAATCGCAAATGTCTATTTCATCGTCAACAACAAGGATCTTTATCATATCAGTGCCTCCTTAGAAGCTCTCGGAATATGCCTTATTGACCAGTTCCTCCAACTCTCTTAATGAATTAAGTGGCTTGTCAAGATATCCATATGCGCCTGCGTTTTTCAGACGGGCTTTTGTTTTTCCTGCATCGTCAAAAGCGGTAACAAAGATCACCTTGGTTTTTGGTTGTTTGGATTTTACCATTGCCAATACCTCATCACCGCTTATACCCGGCATCTTTAGATCTAACACGATTACATCGGGCTTTTTATCATTAATCAATTCTATCCCCTGCACGCCCTTGGATGCGGTATTTATTTCGTATCCACGAAGCTCAAAATACTCTTTAAGCATACTCGTAAATTCTATTTCGTCATCTATCGCTACTATTTTTGGTTTTTTATCTGCCATTTGACTTACCTCTTTTTTACGCTTTTGATTTCACCTCGAGAGGAAATTCCAGCGTAAATGTCGTCCCTTCGCCTACCTTGCTTTTAACGGATATCTTGCCGTGGTTGCGTTCTACAACCTGGCGTACTATAAAAAGACCGAGCCCTGTTCCCTTGCCCGGATCCTTCGTAGTGTAGAATGGATTGAATATCTGTTCGAGTTTATTTTCAGGGATACCATGCCCTGTATCCTCGATATCTATGAAAATCTTATCGTCGGCTTGCCTTGCTTTTATAGTAATTTTGCCTCTCTCATTTATTGCCTGTGCCGCGTTACGAATCAAATTGAAGAATACTTCCTGAATTTGTTTTTTATCACCGGTAAGCAAAGGAAGGCTTTCTTCTATATCTTTTACAATGTCTACCTTATCTAGTTTTAATTCATAACCGACTAAAGCCAAAACTTCATCTATTTCATCTTTTACATTAATATTTGCAGAAATTATTCCCTTTGACGGCTTCGCAAAGCTAGAAAGCCTCTTTGTTATGGCGGTTGCCCTATCGGTCTCGTGTATAACCTTCCCCATAATGTTCTGGGCTTTTTCTAAAAGTTCTCCCTGTGATTTATCTTTATAAAGTCCGTCTTTTATGTTTAACAAAAAAGCCTCGCATTGACCCCTGGCAATTCCCAGCGGATTACAGATCTCGTGATTTATGCCAGCTGAGAGTGTTCCAATAACCGCCATTTTCTCTTTCTGAGCGGCCTCAGCCTGCGTCTTTCCTAATTCATCAAACATTTCAGCGTTATTAATTGCTATTGCAAGTGTTCGCGCCAGAGGAACAAGTATGTCCATGTCATCCTGCGTGTAATTCTCATCGGACTTCTTTTTCCCCAGGGTAAGTACGCCTACCATGTCCCCTTGTAATGTCATAAGCGGAATAGCGAGTTCAAACTTCAATCGATTCATGTCTTCAATGATTTGTTGCGGCATATGCAATTCTTTTTCATGCGGCTTTATTGAAAGGTATGTCTTTGCTCTCGAGAGGAATGTTATAAGCGTATTCTCTTTCCCCAAAGCAATATTTCTTTCCGCTATACCTTGTGAAGCTACAAGGTCATACTTACCTTTATCTTCATCTAGAAGAAGAATTCCGCAGCTTTGGAGCTTCATAATATCTGAGAGCTTACTTACTGTTAACCGAACAAGTCTATTTAAGTCCAAAACGGTCAGAACTTCACTTGTAAACGTCTTCAGTAATTCTTTGTAGTTATATTTCTTTTGAAACAGGAATTTATCTGTTACGTTTATAAGGAAATTCTCGATTCTTCGCAGCGCTAGCATAATTATTATGCCACTTATTGTTAGGCCTATTACCTTTCCTCCGGTCCCCGTACCCCTAAATATATATTCCTGTATAACCAATGTTGGCAAAAGCAACATTGCGAACACCGAAGCCAAAAGACCCGCAAACACAAGGGTCTTCTTTATGATGACTTCGATGTCGAGTAATTTATACGCGACTATTGCGTAAGCAAACATGGCAACATAAATAAATCCTACAACGTTTAAATATGGAGGAAATGAAAGCTTGAAAAATAGCAAATAGTTACTTGAGCAACCCACATATCCTATAATCATTCCTATTAAAATATACGAGATTTGACTTCTCAAAATACCTTCTGCTTTTCTAAATGAAGAATATAGCAACACACATGCATACACCGCATATCCGACAAACGTTATCAAGAATAAGTAATATAGCATCCCTGCTGTACCCCAATATTTGAATATTGAAACAGGGCGCATATCTTTTATAAATAGTGGGCTAAATGAGAACGCCGTAAAGAATAATGCTATTAAATATCCAAAATTTAATATCTTTTTCTTATTTAGTTTTAGGAAAGCGGTAACGAAATGCAAAAAACAAACAGGTATAAAAATTGCTCCGATATGTAGAACTCTAAACCAGTAAAGACACGCTTCTTTATTACCTTGATTAAGTGGCCAAAAAATGTACCCGACACTCCATACGAAAACTGCCAAATTGAAAAGAGCATACCGCTGATTTACCTCTGATTTTTTATTATGATAATAGACAAATAGGCCCAACGTTATTGCGGCAATTGCATTTATTAAACCTGTAATCGAAAAATAATAATAGTTCATATTATTTTATCTTTTGCAAAATTGCTACTGAATCTTTACCATGAAAGGCAAAACTATTATTTAATATGGCGTTCACTTTTCCCTCTTCTGGTTTTGTAACAACGCTTAGATTGTTACATTTGGGATCTATTACGCTAAAATTAATAACAGGTGGGATTATATTATGTTTTATCGAAAGCATAGAAGTAGCTAGCTGTATTGCCCCTCCACCTGCTAATGCGTGGCCTACAGATGCCTTGATTGAAGTAGTCTTCATTTTTTTATTATCAAATATTTTTTTTATCGCCATTGCCTCAAAGATATCTGCCGTTACGCCCCCTAAGCCATGTGCATTTATATAGGTTATATCTTTTATATTCATTTTTGCATCTTTTAAGGCAGCTTTTATTGCCCTTGAGGCCTGTTCTGCATTTCGTTCATGATGAAGCATATTATGGGCCTCACACGTAGTGCTAACACCTGATACTTCGCTATAAATCTTTGCTTTTCGCTTTACTGCATGCGCATATTCTTCCACTACAAATACAGCCGCGCCTTCCCCTAATACCATGCCATCTCTATCGTTGCTAAATGGTCTGCATGCACCTGCTGGATCGCTATTTTTCTGTGAAAGTATTCCAAGTGCGCTTAATGTTGCATAAGGAAGGGGGCACAATGGAGCATCCCCGCCTCCAACAAATACCACTTCTACATCGTTTGTTCTAATTTTCCGCAGAGCATATGCCAAAGCGCTATATACAGATGAGCAAGCCACGGAAAAAGTCTCACTAGGGCCTTTTGCACCTAATTCGACAGAGACTTCGCCTGAATTAGCATTAGCTAATCCTATAGCAGCTGTAAACTTATGTATAGAATTTAAGCCTTTTTTAAATAAATTCATCTGTTGATCCAGAACCCAGGATAACCCTCCTAAAGCAGTGCCCATCATAACATGTACATGTTCGGCATTTTCTTTGTTTATAATAAATTGAGAGTCCTTCTGTGCCAATTTCGCTGCACTTACTGTTAATTGTGTAGAGCGATCCATGGCTGAAGATCTGTGATTATTAATAAATTTAGTAGGTTCGAATTCTTTTATTTCTGCTGCCATCTTAGAAGGATAGTCTGATGTATCAAAAAAAGAAATCTCGGTAACGCCAGATTTACCTGCAATTAAATTTTGCCAATAATTTTCATGCCCTATCCCTAGTGGAGAAATAATTCCTATACCTGTTATCACTGCTCTTCTCATAGTAAACCTATTTTACGCCTTCCTTCCAGTGCAATATTCATACATGCCCCACTGGTCAACGCTTATAATGACATCTCTAAAATTTAAATTTATCATCATTTCACGCAAATACTCCGGGGTTCTAAAAAACATATTCCAGCTTTGTCCGTCTTGTTTTTTCCCTATCTTACTCATTAGTTTCTTGCTTGGGTTATCGCTTTGTGCTGTAAATAATATAAGTCCATTTTTTTCCAAGTGGCTGTATGCATCCTTCAACATGTCTTCAAAAGTAGCATCTGATAACATCTCAAAAAAACCTGTTGTAATAATTATGTTCGGTATCCATGAAATTCTTCTTGATAGCGCTTTTAGATGAGCTAATTTAAAAACATTGGCTTTCGCATATCTGATAGGCCTTTTTCCAGCTAATGCTTTCCCGAAGTTAATAGAACGTTTGTCAGAATCGAGACATAGGACATCAATTTTATCCTGATTATAGGTGGTAAGTACATCGACAATATAGCGAGCAGGACCGGAGGCAATATCTAATATCTTGCTTTTTTTATTTAACAGTATATTATTTGCTATTTCATTTCGTAGGATTTTCATAATGATGTCTTTTTTGCGGCGAGTTGCTTTTACGGATGGCAGGTTTAATAATACACCATCAACAAATTTTCCGACGCGAGTAACGCCTTTTGGTCTATTCCTATACATATGATCTATATTAAGCCCGGAATCAGCTTTTCCACCTATAACATTTCTTCCCAATTTACTAATGGCCATTATAGATTTTATAATTTTTTGAGTAATCATTTTATTTATAAAAAAACTTTTTTAGGCTTTTTAATAATCTGTCAATATCTTCTTTAGTGTGTTCGCTTGTTATTTGAAATCTAATCCTGCAAGCATCTATTGGTACTGCCGGCGGTATTATAGGAATAGCTATAATACCTTCTTTCTTTAATAGCATGCTTAATTTGCACGTTCTATCCATTGATCCAATAATAAGTGGGATTATGGGTGTAATGTCCTCTGGTACAGGTAAATTTAAATTTATTAAATTTGTACGAAAATATATAACATTGTCTTTAAGTTTTTGGACATAAGTTTTGTTGTTCTTTATTTCCTGTAAAGACGTATGCGCAGCAGCCATCGACATAGCTGGTAAACTCGAAGTAAATATCAATTCATGTGATTTCATCTTTATCAAATCTATATTTTTCCTTGATGAAAGTATATAGCCACCGTTTGAACCAAGTGATTTATTCATTGCGCCTGTTAAGATATGGATATCTTTTGCGGTTAAATTGCAATGTTCCAAAATCCCATATCCATTTTTGCCAATTGTTCCTAATCCATGAGCATCATCTACTACAAGAATTGCCTTATGCTCTTTGGCAATAGTGGCAATTTTGTTTATTTTTGCAATATTACCGTGTTGACTAAAAAGACTTTCTGTTATTATCATTTTTTTTATTGCATTATCATGCATTTTTATTTTATTGTATAAATCATTAACATCGTTGTGTTCAAATTTTATTGATTCTATGCCATGGAGTTTAAAAGCTTTTATAAAACTTATATGTAAATATTTATCAAAAAACACCTTAACGTTATCTTCTGCAAATGCTGTTATGACTGCGCTATTCGCCATATATCCACTGGATAATACAATGCCAGCTTCATAATTATAAAACTTTTTTAATGCATCTGCCAATAATTCATGATATAAAGTTCCGCCTGTAACTGCAAACGACGCACCTGTTCCTATGCCATATTTTTTTGCTGCCTCAATGGCGCTGTTAATAACTTTGCGGTTTTTTGATAGACCTAAATAATTGTTTGTACTAAAAAGGATATAATTCTTACCTTTCAAGCGAACCTCAACAGGTCTTGTGCCAGGTTCATAATAATCATAATAAAACCAGAGGTTTTCATTTTTTAATTTAGCGTATTGATTTAATAGCTCTTTTATCTTCTGCCATTTATCTACGCCCTTGTGTACATTAGAAATTAGATTCATTTAAAACCTCGTTACTTCTTATTTGACTTCTCTTTGTCCGTGATCCACTTGTCGACGCTTGTTTTTTTAAATCGCCACTTTGAACCTACCTTGAAACCGGGAATTTTACCCTCCTGGGCGTGTTTATAGATCGTAACTTTTTTCATCCGGAGGTATTTGGCGATTTCGTCGAGGGTCATAAGAGTAGGTTTGTTATTTGGTACCATGCAACACCTTCCTTATGTTAATACTTTTTGTTATGCCTTAATATGCTATGATACAGGCTGATATGCAGAGATATAAAGTATACATAGTAAGTTGAAATTTGTCAAGTGAGGCAGAAAAAACCTAGAGCAGGTTCCAGTAGGCGTTTGTTTCGGTAAGTATGAGGTCTGATGTGGTTTGGATTGTCTCGTTTTCGGTAAGTTCCTTGATAAAATTGCCTTTGGATATTACGTTTGACATGGCTTCCCGGCATTTAAATGCATGGATCAGGGATTCAATCTCACCTATAGCCTTTTTATTGAACAATTCGACCATAAGGCGCGTCTTATTATGGCTTTTTCTTCCGGTTATTATTATAATTTTCATACAGAACACCACCCTAAGATGTGCGAATATTAATCTAACTTTATATTAACTCAACTATAAATCAACTTTATCATATTTAGCCACGCTAATGGTAACCATATGGTAACAATACCGTAATAGACGCGTAAACTCGCATGAAACTTTGACTTTTCCCTCATCTTTCATTATACTTATAACAAGAAAGGATAATACAAAACAAAATGAAACGGCTTTCCTGGATAACTATATGTGTAGGTATATATATTATTATATCTGCCTCCTTTATGCTTCAATTCAGAGATTTCCTCGTAAGCACTATTGGCGATCAAGCGATGAAGCTTGGATTTTTCTTTATATTTCTGCTTCTTCTTCTAAATTATGCGCATTATATCATCTTAACAGGGCTACCGGCATATAGAATCAGGCAGTCTATCTATGTTTTTGCGTTGGCTACTGTACTCATCCTGCTGCAGACATACTTTGCCGAGCGGTTGCATGTCATAGAATACGGGCTTTTGGGGTATCTTGCTTTAAGGGACTTTTCCGGGAAGGGATTGCGCGGTACAATATCCGATTGCATTAAACCCGCGCTTCTTTTTGTACTATGGGTTAGCATGCTAGATGAAGGATTCCAGTGGATTCTACCCTACAGGACCGGTGACATAAGGGATGTTATAACAAATATGGCAAGCGGCTTTTTAGGCGTGATTCAATTCTCTATTTTCCGTGGTAGAAATTAACACAAACTTGAGAAGAAAGCAACCTCTGCATTAATAATCGATGATAGTGCCCGAGAACCAGTCTTTGATTTCCGCGTATTCTTCGTCGTCGATAACAAACCAGTCGTCTTCCCAGAAGAAACCACCCGCATAACCGTTATTTTTTAACGTGTTAAGCTTATAGGTAAACGAAGTCGGTTCCAGTTCGCCGGCAAGCACAGGCTTATCCAGTCCGAGATTTGCGGCCGGATAGTTAAGCGGCGTAAAGCCTTCGTGATTGTTGTAGTAATGGAATTGGTATAAATCAAGCCCGCAATCCGTCCAGTAGGTAACAAGGTCATCCCTGTTTCTGCTTCCTACAGTCGTGACCGCATCGGGTGCCTTGGAATGAATCAAATCCACAAAGTCTCTCACAAAGTCCTGCCTGGACGGCATGGAAACAGCCGTCGCGTATTCAGGCTCGTTTATAATATCCCAGGCATATATCGAATCATGCCCCGCAAATTGATCGAAGAAACCGTCAAATAAATCGAGAAGCGCCTGTTTTTTAGCAGGGTCCGTAAAGAGTCCGGGATGTTCGCCCACTTCATATTCCCCTTCAAAGCTCACGCCATCGGCTATGCCATAATCAAACAGTGTCGGCATGACTTTTATATTAAAAGCCTCTGCTGCATCTAAAAGGGCCTGCATATCTTCATAAACCTGGCCCGTAAAACCTAGCGGGGTTCCGGATGCGTCAAACCTAATACTTGACCGCAAATCGCAGAAGAGGAATAGTCTTACAAAGTCACCCTTTCGTGAATCGAGTTTCGTATAAAGCGCTTCTAAGTCTGTCGAATAGCCTATATGATATGTCGAACCCGGAACTAGCCCAAGGTCGTAACCATAATTCATCCACGCCAGATTTACGCCTTTCAGGAAGCTCGTATCCGGTATTCTTCTTTGACGAAGAACGTTATCTGCGTCATAGATTTCAATTTCGCCGTTCGAGAGCGTCTTTACGGAACCCGTAAAAGTTCCGTTTTCATAATTGAAAACCGTAAACGTGCCGTCTGCTTCCGTATAGCTGTTTACAAGAAACGTAGTGCCGAACTTTTTATATGTCGCAACCCTGCCTACTGCATTTTCACCGACACAGTAACTATCGGAGACCCGGTTAATGCTTCCCGCGTCTACGGCGAGTGAGTTCACATAATTATTAATCGTCTCGTATGCATCAATATCCCCGGGTGAACCCGTCAAAACAGTACTGGAAACGCCCGTCAGGAAACACGTGGGTAAGCCATCGGGATAAGTTAAAATTGCGCCATCCGGTTTTACTATTTCTTTTATCAGACTGTCATCGTCATATTTAACAACGTTAAAATACGGTTTGTTTTGACCGTCAAAGTCGTATCCGGGAACAATCTCGCCGTTTGCACCGAACATGTTGCCCGGAAGTGTAATTGAAAAACCAAAATTAGGCGCTATGCCATTGACGATGTCGGTTACGCCATCCGGAAATATAAGTGGCGCCCGGGGCGTATAAACGTATCCAGGCAAGGTTTTATTCATGTCACCTAGGATTGTGTTTTTATTTCGCATGTTTTCATCTACGTCTTTATCGGATAGGGTTTCCACCGTACCGGTAGCATATTCATAAGTCTCCAGATTATCGTATGCCTCTGCCGTTATCTCGCCGCCGTTGATAGAAGATACTATGCTCGGATCCCAGGAAATATTTTCCAGCGTGTAAATCGGATCCCCGGGGGCCTGGCCGTTTTCATACAGGTAAATACTGAGCGTACCGTCTTCTACTTTCGTTTTAACAATATAGGTGGTGTTATCATTTAAATTTACGTTAAGCGGGATTTGTCCATAAACAGACTCGTGTGTTTGGTAATCGTAGGACCGATGATAAAAATACGCGGTACCGTTGTAATAGCTCAAGTTGATATATTCATACAAAATATCGGTTTGCCCTTGAACTTGGTAATAGAAAGATTTGGAAGCGGCGTTCCCGTCAAATGTAAACTCCGCGGTGTGAACAGGGGCGCCCTGCAAAGGGTTGTTATAGTCGGTGTAAAATCTCTTGGATTCGTTGTATTCGCCGCTTGAAGACGGATCTACCGCTAAACCGGCGTTCTGGCCGCTTATAGTAAAAAGTGGGTCCCATTCGGCGTCGGAGAGTGTATACGCAGGCGTACCCGGCCTTGGTTGGGAAGCTTCGTAAATATAGACGTTTACGTTCGAGCCTTCCCACAGGTATTCTATCGTGTAATCGGTATCTTTGTTTATCGTTATGTCTAATGCCTGGGTCTCGATTTCCCGCGCGCCGGTGGTGTAATCGTAGGAGTAGTAGGTCATTTTCGGTGTTTGGCCGCGTAGATTAAAAGTAAGATACACGTACCTATCGCCGGGTTCATAGTAATAAGCGTGCGCGTAGACGGAAGGATACGCTTTCGAGCTATCGAGATTAAGGCTCGCTTTCAGATAAGGATTGTTCGCACGATCTACGCGCGAGGTGCCGCCATAACTCTGATAAAAATTTAAATAATTATATGAGAATCTTTTAGAAACCGCGAGATTCTGTTCATCGGTAATTCTGTATTCAAAATATATGGATGAGCCGTCGGGCAGAATTACTTTTTCGAGATTGCCGGTAAAATCGCCTGAATTGTAATAAATCAAAACGGAACCTGGCGGAAATGCGGGCGTTACGGATATGAGGTTTCCATCGGCGTCGTAAGCGTACTCGGTAACTTCGCCGTTGGGTTTTTCTTCTCTCACCAACCTGTTATCCGTATTGTATTTTTTTACTGTTCCGTCTGCCAGAATAAGTTCTTTAAAAATTAAATCCCCGTTTCCGTCATATAAATATGTAACCGTTTCATTCTCAGTTGCCCTTCTGCACACCAACATATTTCCTGTCGCGTCATCGTATTCATACACTTCCGCATCAGCATATGCCTCTTGCGCTATTTCGCCGCCATATATAGTGGAAGAAAACGAGGGATCCCAGGAAACATTTTCCATTGTGTATACAGGATCTCCCGGAGCGGTGCCCTTTTCGTAAACATAAAGCTTCAGGGCCCCCTCTTCAACATCCGTTTGGATAATATAGGTTGTGTCGGCGTCAAAAGTAATATTAACCGGCGTCGTATTGTACGTGCGTTCCTGCGTATCGTAATCGTAACGGTACGTTCTAAGATGGGCGCTATCGTTGTAATAATTAAAATATATGGCATCGTAAGTTTCTGTCGTATCACCCTCGATAGTGTGATACAGCGTTTTGTTCTGAGCCGTTCCGTCGAAAGTAACTTCTGTCAAATAGCTTGGGTGGCCCCCCGGTGGATTACTAGCGTTTGTATATATGCGCTTGTAGTCGGTATAGGAACCACTTGAAGACGGATCAAGCACAATATTTGCATCGGTGCCGCTTATGCTGAATTTCGGATCCCACTCATAATTGTCCAGGGTATAAAGAGGCGTGCCCGGCCTGGGTCCGGAGGATTCATATACGTATACCTCAACTGCTGTGCCGGTCCATACGTATTCGAGGGTATAATCAACATCGTCATTTATTGTTATGCCTAATGTTTCTCTTTCGGAGACATTGTCCGGGGTCTGGTAGTTGTAATAATAGTAACTTAAGTCGGCTTTCTGATTAGAAAAATTAATCGATAGGCCTATCCGCTTATCTCCGGATGCGTAATAAGATGCATTAGCATAAATGGAAGGATATGATTTGGCGCCATCTAAATTGAATGTTGCCTTAAGTGAAGGATTTTGAGTGTTGTTTAAAGGATTTTCCGAATAAAAATATTGGTAAGAGCTATTATCCTCATATGTAAATTTCTTGTAGACGACCAGATCCTGTGATTCTGTCATTCCATAAGTATAAAAAACGGAGTTACCTTCAGAGTCGACTACTTTTTTCAGGTTGCCGGCAAACGGCCCGCTTTCGTAATATTCAAAGATTGTGCCATCCGGAGGAATTATCTCGGTAATATTCCCATTGGCATCATATACCTCGACTGTTCCGTCCTGTAATGTTAAATTCGCACCGAGATAAGTATCGCCGACATCGTAGGAGTGCTCGAGAATACCCGCATCATCTATGAACCTTTCCAGCCTCCCAAGCGCGTTAAACTCGTATGTTCGATTTTCGTTATCCGTCTCTTCTATTGTTATCGCGCCTGTTTGCGGATTCGCCGTATACGTGTAATGCGTTATATCCCCATGGTCGTCTATCGTGACGTTGCATGATAAAACATCATCGCTTCCGTCAAGAATATACTGATACGTGGTAATTATACCGTTTACATCTTCTATTTCGGCGAGCTTTCCGCTTTCCACCAGGAGAATAGTCCCATCTGCATATTCTATCGTCGCATCTAGAATATTGCCGCTTCCGTCAAGTTGGAAATTGCTTATCAGGGTGCCGTCGGTAAGCTCGATTATCGTAATATCATTATTCGCGATATGATACGTGATCCCGGAGGCATCTACTATCTCTTTTAGCGTTACGACATGCTGTATCTGACCACCTACAGTGACTTGGGTTTCTTCGTAAACATAAACCTTTCCGTCCACATCTGTGATTTGCGAAAGAATGCCGTTATCATACGTGATTGTCTTGCCCGTTATGTATTCAACGCTGGTAAGTTTGTTTTCGCTGTTGTAATGAGTGGTCTTCTCGACGTCTGTTAGAATTGTCTCGACAATGCTTCCACCTATCTTTACGTAGGAATACGTTACAAGGCTTTCATCCGGATATACGACTGACGCAATAAGGCCGTCCGCATTGTAGTTAATGACGGTTCCGTCGGGATTGGTTATACTGGAAATTTTATAATTGGTTATCGTTTGAATTGTTCCGTCGAGATATACTATCTCACCGCTTACCAAGTTGTTGCTTGCATCCAGGATCAGATTTTGAAAGATTCTCCCGTCCGCTTTTTCAATAGAAGTTACTTGGCCGTCTTGAAAGCGTACAACATCTCCGGTTTCTACGGTAACGTAAATAGGCGCGCTGATAGTAGCGGCCATCGTATACATCGGGGCCTCTAAGAGAAGGCCCTCGTAAGCGGCCGGTTCTTCCGTAGGTTCTTCAGCGACTCCTGACGGCCCCTGCAGCTCGATGTCCTCCTGGCTTTCTTCGGCATCTGCTGAATCTTGTGTTGAATTTTGGGTGACAGCCTGCATAACCAGAGCGCTTTCTACATCCTGATCGTGGCTTACCAGGCTTTCATGGGCATTCTGCTGATTATTTACATAATCAGGGGCGAATTGGTTTGAGTGCTGTTCGTTAAAAGCGTCTATCGGAGAATAGAGTTCCCCTGCCCAAGCTATCTGACTTAGCAACAAAATACCGGCTAGTAATACTCTATATATTTTCATATATATATAATAGCATATATAGATTATATTTGGTCATAATAATGTAAAGCAATAGTAATAGAATTGTCACAAGTGGGGGTAATGGAAAAGGTGCTGTGATGCCCGGGATCGTGCTATTTTGCGCAGATGGTAAGGACGAATATGTCGTCTGTGAATTTCCCGCCTGAAAATGAATTGAGTTCGGCCACAAGCTGCTGGTTGAAAAGTTCAAGCGACATGCCATGGTTTTTTCTTATAAAGTTTTCGAGTTTTCTCTCTCCGTATTGTTCGCCTGCAGTATTTTTCGTCTCGGTAACGCCGTCTGTAAACAGAATTATATGGTCCCCTTTCCTGAAAGGCATCTCGTTTTGATAAATATTTTCATCATCCGTGGGCAACCCCAGAAAGCTTGACTGAGCGAAAATTTTCTCGATCGCGGAATCCGCTGTTTTCCAGATATATTGCGGCAGGTGCCCGTAACTCGAATAGATAAACTTCCTGGACCGGTAATCCAGAAGGCCGCAAAACGCGCTCAAGTACATGTTTACCCCGGCAAAATCCTCCCTGATGAATTGATCCATTTCTTTTAACAAAATACCGGGAGGTTTTCCTTCTTTCGCCAGACGTTCGAATTCGGCGTTTAAGGCATTCACCAATAGTGCCGCAGAAACACCGTGCCCGGTAACATCGCAGATAATAAAAATGAGTTTGTTCCTATCGACAACGTAAAATTTTGCGTAATCCCCTCCCATGTAAGACACGGGCAGGTACGTTACGGCTATCTCTCCCAGGCGCGTATCTGTCGAGTGAGGTATGAGCCTGGAATGGACGCGAGTTGCCAGCTCCAGTTCTTTCTGCACCTGGTTATTCGTATTTTCGATTTCCTTAAGAAGGATAAAGTTTTCAGCTTCCCGATTGCGTTCATTTTTGATGACAATATAGCATACCCACGTAGATAAAAACATTGTAATAAGGCCCTGGATATAATCAGGAAGCTCTGTTGTGAACGTTTTATCCTTAAAAATATATGTGTGCGTGTTCAGTATGTAAAACCCATATACCCCGATATGTAGAAGCGCAACCCATACTATCTCAAGGGGTTTCCACGGGAAAATAAGTGAAAATGCAAAAAATATAAAAATATATGATATCGCCGCGTTAAACGGGGCTTCGCTTGTAAGCATCTGGTATCTAGCTATAAAACTCAGAACAATTATCATAAATAGCGTTGCAATTGTTTTTGCCTTTCGGAATGTCGAGACTTTCCGGGCTAACATGATTATCGCGGTAGATATAAATACGGTAAATACCCAATCGAGGATTAACTGGCGGGTGATTGCTTCATTCAAAGCCAGAGAGCCGATAAGGGTTCCGGCAAAAAAAGTTCCCATGAAAAGAATTGCGGCAATTTGGACGCGGTTTTTTAGAAGGGCTGTCTGCTGTTTAAAAAATTCATCTAAATATATTTTTGGTATTTTTTTCATGTAAAAATTTTAGAAATTGCGCGCGCGATTAAGCCCGCTATCGGAGGAAAAAAGAATACGCTCGCAAAGCGTATCAGCGCAAATTTCCATCCGAGTATACCTATTTCCAAGGGAAGCCGCCCGAGTCCCCACAGCGACCACGCCGTCACAAAAGCTACGACAGTGCCTATCCCCGCTCCGGATCGCAGGAGCCCGGCTGCAAACGGCAGGCTAACGTAAGGCCCTCCCAGCGCAACCGCCCCGGATATCGTGCCTATGAATATACCTTTCAGGCCGGACTCGTTCCCTATCCATTTGGATAAAACTTCGTGCGGTAGAATTACTTTTGTCATGCCGGCTACGATGAAGGCACATATTAACAAAGGTAATACTTCCAGGATCATGTTCACCGTAGACCTTGCACCTTCAATATGCTGGCCCTTATTATACGCTATTACGGAAAGAACCAGAGCCAGGATACCCATCATTATCGTGGGAATAATCATATTCATATTTCTCCCCTTCTTATCTGTGTCTTTCATTGTCTTCAATTATACCTTGAAAACAAAACAGCCTCAAGAAAATAAAAAAAGAAGGGGAGATTTAAGCCTCCCCTTCTTTTATAGTCAAGCTATAAAATTTATTATCTGGTGCCCATCTTTCCTTTCATTCCACCTTGCGTTATTTTTTTTTGCATTTTTTGTAGATATCCTTCAATTTCGCTTTCTGATCATCTGTCAGCGTGTCTTTTAGCGTTGCGTACGCCGCAACCAGAGACTTCGTCTTTTCCTTTTTAATTTCGTATTTTTTGTCGATCAGTTTATTAACGGCATCCGTATCGATCGTGTCTCCGTACATTGCCATTTTGATATCGAGCGCCAGGATATCGATTTCGGCCTTTTTCCGAATCACATCCTTCTTGGTCTTAAGCTTCAAGTCTTTAATCTTTTTGACTTGATTGTCCGAAAGACCTAATTCTTCCTTGTTCACAAGGATCATATGGGCCTTGCACGAGAATTTCTCTTTAAGACCCTTTTTACCGTGGCCACCCATGCCTTTTGCATAGGTTTCAATAGCCGCACCGCTGAAAACCAAAGTGAGGACTAAGAACGCAACAAGTACACGTTTTTTACTCATAATCCACTCTCCTTTCGTTAATCTTACCTTAATACGGGAGGTATAGCATATAAGTGGTGTTAAGTCAATAAAGACCCGGCTTACTTTTTTGTTTCTAACAGGCCTATGCTTTCTTCTTACGTAATACCCCAAAGATAATGTGTATTCCGAGAATAATAATCAGGATTTGTGTCCCTCTACATACATACTGGCTATATAATCATCTATAGACTCGCCTTCCCCTAAACCATCTAAAGCGGCCTTGCTTATCGGATCTTTCGTATCAGGACCAACGCAATTGGACGTGCCTTTTACGGTAATCTTTACATCCTTTAATCCCGACCCTACGACAATCTTTTTGTATTCGTCAATAAGTACTGCCCCTCCGACACAGCCTATGTACGCGGCAACATTCTCGCGAACCTTCGCGGGTAGCTCTTTCTTAAGCGCTATATCGGATATCGCTATTCTGCCACCGGGCACAAGGACTCTCTGGATTTCCTGAAAAACCTGCTGTTTATCGATTGAGAGATTAATGACACAATTACTTATGACAACATCGACCGAGTTATTATCTACCGGTAATTTTTCAATATCACCTAACCTAAAATCAACGTTATCAATGCCGTTTTTCTTCGCGTTAGCTTTTGCCTTCTTGATCATGTCGGGAGTCATGTCTATGCCTATAATACTGCCTTCCTTGCCGACTTTCGCTGCCGCTAAAAAGCAGTCAAATCCGGCGCCTGAGCCAAGGTCAAGTACAACCTCGCCCTTTTTCAAGCTGGCAAGGGCTGTTGGGTTTCCGCAACTCAAACCCAGATTGGCGTCTTTAGGTATATTATTTAACTCTTCCTCTGTATATCCGATTGACTTTGCAAATTTCCCCGTATCCGTTCCGCAGGCGCCGGCAGGGCCACACCCGCATTTTCCGTTATTACGGGCAATTTTTCCATAGGCTTCTTTTACGTTTTCCTTCATTTTCTTTTTATTCTTCATGTCATTGCCTCCTAAAACGCTTACTCTCTCTTATCTTTATTTTCTAGATGGTTTTACCGTTTCTTAATCGGCTTCGGTATCTGCAAGGCTTTCGTAGAATTCGCGGTAATTTTCTTTTTTAGCGGATTTGCGAAGCGCCATCGCCGCCCTGGGATGCTCATTCATCATGCCGGATATGGCATAGGGAATAATATAACCCCATTCGATTTTTTTCTTAAGCGGTACTAATTCGCTTGATATCAAGTCCAGAATCGGGCGCATGTCAAATTTCGGATTTTTTAAAAACCCTATTAAAAGTTCCAGCGGACAGTTGCCTGCCGCGCGGCCTATTCCAAAAACCGTACCGTCAAGATAATTTGCGTCGTGAATAATCGCTTCGATAGTATTGCCAAACCCAAGTTGCTGATGATTGTGGCCGTGAAAACCTACCTCTTTTGTTTTTAAAATACCCCTGGCCAGTTTTATCAAGCGCTCTACGGGTTCCTGATACAGCGATCCGAAACTGTCAACGATATAAAGAACGTTAATTTTACATTCTTCCTCAATCTGGTGGAGCGCTTCGTCTAATTCACTGCCCTGGTCTCTTGATATCGCCATGATATTAATGGTTGTTTCGTAGCCCTTGTCGGCAAAATGGTTTGCCATGAATATAGACTTATCAATGTCTTTAACGTAGGCGGCAGTCCGTATCATGTCTACCGGGCTCTCGGAAGCCGGCTTTACGTCTTCAAGCCTTACCCGGCCCACGTCAACCATGATAGAGATCTTCATTTTTGACTCTATCCCGTCAATTATCTTTTTTATCTCTTCATCTTCGCAGAACTTCCAAAGGCCGTACTCCTTCGATGAAAAAAGTTCCTTGGAATTCTTATATCCCATTTCCATGTAGTCGACACCTGCCTCGGAAAGCGCTTTATATACCTCGCGGACAAACCGCCGGTCAAAGTCATGATTATTTATAAGGCCTCCGTCACGAATAGTGCAATCGAGTACCTTAATCTTTTCCCTGAACATGATGCCTCCTTAATCTTCCTTTTTAATTATTAGATAGCTTCTCGATGATCTCGGAAAGTATTTCGTTAATCGCCGTAAAGAATCGCATGAGAGCCGTTCTCAGAGCGTCTGATATTGTATATTTCTTTTCGATGTCTGCGTTATCCAAAATAGCCAGCTTTACCGTGACGTGAGTGCGGCCTTGCCAGGGCCTGAACATCGCGACTATCGTGACGGTGTCGAATTTTTTTGCAAATAATTGCTGATGTTGTTGAATTCCGCCGAATTTTCTTGTCAAGCGCTTATCGTACCCGCTGGGTTTTCGCCACATAGGTTTTACCGCAAATCCTAAAATATCGGTAAATACGTCGTTCAAGTTTTTACTTTTATCGTCTGAAAAAACTAATTCGCAGGAGCTATCAGTAACGTGTCTTTTTTCGAGGATGCGTAATTTGTCGCATTTTTCGATAATTTCTTTTAATGTAGGAGTCATTTTGGCGGCCTTTCGTTAAACGACTTCCATAGTCGACGGCGGCTTGGAACCTATATGATAGGTAACGCTAACCACCCCGGGCACTTGATTAACCATTCTATCTGCAACCTTGCATAAAATATTGAAAGGCACATTAGTAGGCTTAGCAACCCTTGCGTCAATGCTGTCCCAGCATCTTACTTCTATTTGTAGTCCGAAATCACGTTTTCCGTTACGCATGCCTGTTACCCTGTCCTGATGCAAAATTGCCATATACTGAAAGGCGCCCGTGCTAGCGAGTTCTTCCTCAACAACAGTGGTAGCTTTTCTTACCGTATTTATTTTTTCTTCGGTTACTTCTCCGATTACTCTTGCCGCGAGAGCCGGTCCCGGAAAAGGTATGCGTTTATACGCTGATTCCGGCAATCCGGAAGCCTCGGCGACTTTTCGTACACCGTCTTTGCGTAACTGTATTAACGGTTCAATGATCTTATAACCGAGAGTTGCCTGGGGATCAATACCTAATTGCTCAAAAACATTATGCTGTCTTTTAATCCCCGCAACCGTCTCGTCCACATCCGTTAAAATAGTGCCCTGAAGAAGGTGCTTTGCGCCGCTTTCTTTTACAAGTTTACCGAAGACATCTTTATAAAAAGTCTGTGTAATCGCTTCTCTTTTTTCTTCGGGGTCAGTTATATTTTTTAACGCATTAAAGAATTTCTTCTTGGCATCCAGGATTTCTACATGGACTCCCAGTTTTTTAAATAATGTTACTATCTGCTGGGGTTCACCCTCTCTCATTAACCCATTATCAATAAAATATGTTTTAAGCCTGTCACCTAACGCCTTATGTCCTAGCATTGTAACCGCGCAGGAATCAACACCCCCGGAGAGCGCGTTTATCGCAAGACCGTCGCCTACCAGCGCGGATATCTCCCCTGCCTTTTCATTTATAAATTCCTGGGTATTAAGTTGACTTGCTTTTATTTCTTTGATTTTTACCATTTTTTTCTCCTTTGATTTTTTCATTCCATTTCCGCTTCGAGCTTTGAAAGAAGTTTATTGGTATCGTTTAAAACTTGCATAGGTAACATCTTCGAGGCCCTCACTTCGTCCCTGATTGATTTTAACGTACTTATAAAACGCTTGAGGACTGCCTGTCTTCTTTTCTGACGCGCGGCGTCCGGGTCAAGTTCTTCGCGCTGCCTGATAAGTTGAGTTAGATTCTTTCTTACGTCCTGGGCGCCTCTGCCTTCTTCAAACACTTTTTTCCTGATACCGGCATAGTCGTCTGCGTCGATTATTTTCTTTTTCTTCGCCATGCGCAACGCGTCAACGGCTTCAAAGCTGGGAACGGAGGCGGCATCTTTTTTTTCGCGATATTCGTTATTGAGATAACCCGGTTCTTCTTTTTCAAGAAAGTAGTAAGATCGGAGTAGTTTTAGCGCGGTTTGCTTTCGTATGCCGATCTCTTTTATGGTGTACAAATCAAATTCGCTGTATCCCCAATTCTTGTACAACTTGTCCTTCCAGACCGTGTAAAGGGCCTGGCCGAGGCCTATCCACGATTCTTTAAAAGACTTGGCATTTTGCAAAACCAGGTACCGCACAGAATCCGGATCCATGCCCTCCATCTTGGTTTCTAGGTTATCAATGGCTTTTGTCTTTATTTCACTCATATAAAACCCTTTCGGTTAAATAAGGGAGGTTTAAAAACACCTCCCTTATTTGCTATTATACACAAAAATGCGGCGGCCTCAAGGTTTATCTTAATAGATTTTATTCGTAAATTGGTGTGTGTTTAAAGGCGTTGACTTTATCAAGCCATCCCGTGTCTCCGTAACGCTCCTTGCGGTAAAGCCAATATTCGGCTCCCCACAAAAGAACCGTATCGATGCCAAGTGACAATACCTCATCTAAATATTCTGCCATAAGAGACGGGCTCACTGTAAGCGGATCTTCTTCTCCCTCATGAACAACTTGGCCGGGCTCCCAGGGTTCTGCCTGAAGCTCAGTAACCCATACATCTTTTCCTTCTTTCTTCGCGTTTTGGATAATCGGCGCAAAATATTTTATGCGCTCCTCCGGACTCGTCCGAAAGTAGAATTTTAACGCCTGCATTTTATGGCCGACAACGGGATAAATATTAAGCCCCAGAATATCAGCAAGCTTCGTGGCCTCGCTAGCAGCGTCGGTAGGACGGGTGATTTCATTTAAGAAGTGTAAAATTTTATTGGGGTAGGTCGCCACATTAATCATAATGGGCCTTTTTTCTGGGTCAAGGGATCTTACAAGACCCACTTCTTCTTTTAAAAATGCGGGCCCTATCCAAAATCTGTCGGGGCCGGACTTATCAAAAGGCTCATTCTCAACCTGCCAACAACAGATGATAGACTCATCCCTATAGCGATTAACTACTTTTTTTACAAATTCGATTGTTTCTTTTCTCAAATAATCGCTTTTGGAAACGTCCTGCCCGGACTTTAACTGTATTTTCTCAAGGATTCTCTCCGGTATAAAATATTCGGGCCAGCGCGGCGCTTTCATGCCGACGGTAAGGATAACCGGTATATTTCTTTTTTTCGCTTCACTTATTTGCCAGTCCAGATATTTGAAGTCGTAACGGCCTTTCTTTTCTTCTATTCTGCTCCAGTATGCCCCGAGACGAATAATATCGATCCCCATGTCAAGAATCGAAATATACACCTCTTTCCAATTCTGGCCGAAATATTCACACTGAACCTTGCTGTAGGTCGTGCCTATCCGGGGTTCCTCGGCAAAAAGAAATGCAGGTTGAGAGAAAATGAAAGAGGGCAGCATGATGATGGCTAGCGTATAGCGCAGTATTCTCACTTGGTGTTTTCCCGTTTTTTGGCCGCGACCCAGAACTCCATGCGCTTTCCCATCATGAGGCGCGTTTGCGCGTCAAGCGCCGGAATGGCTCCGAGAAATAAGAATATTACCGGCACAAACAGCCATTGTAAGGCAAATATAATTCGGTGTAGAATACGATATCGCACTTTTTGTGGCGGCAGGAGCAATATGCTGAGTATTATACTAGTTACCAGAGAGAATGACGCCAGATTAAAGATAATACCCGCTACTCTGGGCGCGCTATAATAAAGTACGGAGTGTTGGAAGGCCTTGCCCGCAAAAAGCGCCGGTAATCCCCCAATAAAGGTGAGTAAAAACGCCCACGTGGCCCAAGAAATATGCCCTTCGAACAGTTTAAAGCCCAGTCTTATTTTATTATAAAAGGGAATTTTATTATTTTTCAGAAATCCTCTCATTACGATAGGAAAATTCTCCACGCCCCAGGCCCATCTTCGCTTCTGTTTGTATTCATTAATGACCGTTTTGCGCCAAGAATCGGCCGCCACTATATCCATTGAAACCGTCGTGTATATGGGCACCACTTTGTAATTACCGTCATAGTGAATATAGGCTTTCCAGAATATAGCCGAATCGTCGGAAACCATGTCCACCGGCCAGTACCCTACTTCTACTAAGGCCGCAAAGCTCATGCTGTGGCTGGAAAACGTCACAAGTTTCTCCGGGTTCGTGGCCTCGATAAGCTGGAAAAATGATGATCCCGCTTCGATAACCCTCGCGAAGGCGGGCACATCCCAGATATTGTTGTAATAAACAGGTATCGGTTGGAAACTGGCTCGATACCTGTCGGGACAAACCATAAAGTTGTAAGTAAGACAGGCGAAATACACAGGCTTTACGACCGTATCGGAATCAAAACAGGAGACAATGACATTTTTAAATGCAATGCCTTTGGATTTCAGAAATTCGGCCGCTTCCCTGGCAGCATGACTTGCGTTAGCACCTTTTACGCGCGCCTCACCGGGAATACCGTTGGGATGCACAGAAACAAGGATATCGAAAAAACTATTCTTAAATTCGGCTTGGATGCCATAGACGCCTTCCTTGACAGTTTCGGGCGAGCGTTCTTCCAGCGCCAAAACAATGAGTATTTTCCTGGAAGGAAAGGTGCTGGCGGCAATACTCCGAATACCCGGCTCAACAACGCTCCTTACTTCATTTGCTATCGGTATTATGACAAGCTGATAAATATCGTCTAATGCCGGAATTTCTATGTTTCTCTTTTTAAAAGACTCCAGCTCCTTTCTGTGAAAGAGCCGGGAAAGCCTGTCTTTCAATTTGATACCCGGAACTAAAGCTTGCAAGCCCTTGAGATAATCATCAAAGTTGCCAAGCCCCCTTGCCCTCGTAATCCAATCAACACCTTTCTCTATAGAAAGCCTGTTGTAGGACAGTATAAGAAATATCGTAAGATAAAAAATGCGCATGAGCCAATACAAGTAAAAGGCGATTATTATAACAGCGGCCAATTCCTCTTCCCAGAAGGAAAGTATAATCATACCTATAATAATGGCCCAGCTTGTAGCCCCCGGGATAATTTCGAACAGGCGCTGCACCTTTTTTTCGATTCCCTTTAAGCCGTGCCTTGAAAAATTAAATTCCATGAACCTTTCCTTTTATTTATTTTTTGCTTTGGTTCTGTTGTAGCTCAAGAATCGTTACCGACATGAATTTCCCGGACTGCGGCTCCAGGTAATAGAGCAATCCTTCTCTTTCTGAATAAGAAACCGAACTTCCGTTTTTCACGGTACAAAGGCGCATGGGGCTATGGTTAGCGTAATCCTGAATGTCAATAATCGAAATAGTGTCGCCGTCTTTAAAAAGAACGTGCGAGCTGCCGTAGACCCAAAAAGCTTCTTCAATATTGCTGCCTTCGGAAAAAACCCACTCAAAGGTGGGTGGTATTTCAAACGTGATATTTCCGGTCGTTTCGGTCGAAAAATCTAAAACACCTATCTTGTCCTTCCTCCACACAAGAAAACGCCCGTCGGATTCCGAAAGCGCTATCCCCTTTACGCCGCCGGAGACGAATCTATACGGAAGGCGGTTAGCCAAAAGTTCGCCGCTTTTTTCACCGATAAAAAGTATTATGTTGTTCGGCAACGGCATGACGCGGTAGTAATCCGCCATGTCAAAGATTTCCCTACCAAGTTCGGTGTCGTTTAGAATTTCCTTTACGCTGCTTTTGTCATAGCCCATCGAAACAAAAACATCCTTGTCGTTCAATAAGTAGATCGACCCGTTAAAAATGCCGAATCCACGAACATTTTTAATGTATTCCGGATAAAGCGCTTTGGACTTAATGTCTATCTTATTTACGTGTTCCCCCTGCAAGGCAAATACATCGTTTTTATTTCCCGCTTCCCACAACACTTGTCTTGGTATTTCCGGGAAAAGCTCGGTAATATCGCCAAGCAGCGGCTCTTTCGCGCTAAGGTCAAGCTGCAACGCTTTATATTCGCTTTTTGACCCTACCATTAATATCACATAGGGGCTCTTTTTCACTGTGAAATAAGCGTAGACAGGGTACCCGGCATACGGCGACCCGGAAGGAACGGCAGGATAGAAATTCTTTGCGTTACGGTCATATATCAGCCAGTCCCCTAAGATCGCGCTTTTTGCCAAAACAACAAAAGGCGTCCCGCGAATAAGCAATAAGTTTTCAAATTCATGCGGTGAAATAATTTCTATTTCGGGGGCCTTCGGGAGAAGTATTATTTTGTCTAAAACCGTGGCTTTGCCCGCCCGGACCGGAAGGGTTTGGCTCCATATCCCATAGCCATCCAAAAACAACCTTACCGTATACTCTCCCGAAGACAGCTGTTCAATGAGGGCCGGGGTTTTGCCGTCAAAAATCTTATCATTTATATATACCGATGCCCCGGTGGGCAGTGTCGAGAGATGTATGTCCCCCGTAACCATTATGTGCGTTTCTACGTCGGGTTTATATATATAGCCCAGGGCATAGAGAATGATAAGCGGGCACAGTATAATATAGGTAAAGACAAAGATATAAAAAACAATTTTTCGTAACAATACCATATTTTTTATTTCAGTAATTTACTTATTTAGAGAATTTGTTGTAAAGCCAGGCTATAAGAACTCCGCCAATACCGGCGTCACAGAACCCCCAGAGGCCTCCTATAACACTACCCTTGATAGAAGTGCTATAACCGATGTATTTTGACCCTATTGAGCTCACCATATCAGCAGCATAGCCTGTCTGCCTGGCGGCTATCCCCAGCATGACCAAAGACGCGCCCCAGAGGATGCCGAGAGCAAGGCCTAGGGCCTTTACATTCAATTTTACCATGATACACCTCCTGTTTTTTAAAGTATATCCGTAAAAAGGCAAAAATGCAAAAAAATCTTGACATTTACGCAAAAACCGTGTATATTTATACATACGTAAGTGGTTATTTCTGAGATTTGATTGATGTATGATTCTTCCTATCAGCTTCACTCCACTCATGAATATTCCCAAACACATAGTAGAAGTTGTTTACAAACCGCGAAGCGGTAACTATATATTAAGAAAGGCATTATGGCAAAAATAGAGATCTACAACGAGCGAGACTTCGAAAGATCGTTAAAGCGTTTTAAGATGCGCTGTTTAAAAGAAGGTATTTTTAGAGAGTGCCGCGAAAGGCGCCATTTTGTTAAACCATCACAAAAAAGGAGGGAAAAGGGAAAGAAAAAAAGATAAGTATTTGATTTGTGTTTTGAAAAAATGTTGTTCCGCCATAGGCGGAAAATGAAAAAGGAGAATTGATAATGGAACAAAGCAAACTGTACGTAGGCAACTTGGATTACAACACAACGGAAGACGAACTAAAGAGCCACTTCGAGACAAAAGGAGTACAAACAAAGTCGGTAACCCTTATAAAGGATAAATATACGGGCCGAGCGAAAGGCTTTGGTTTTGTTGAAGTTGAATCAGAAGAAGCAATCCAGAAGGCAATTGAAGCCCTAGACGGCCAAGAGCTTAATGGACGCAAACTGACCGTAAATAAAGCCAAACCTCCGAGAGAAAGAGGTAGCGGCGGATTCGGCGGCGGATCAGGCGGCTCAGGCGGCGGTGGCGGAAGACGCTCACGCTTCTAATTCGTAAATATTTACGAAAAGCAAAAAGGCGGGTGAAATCACCCGCCTTTTTTTTATTTGAATAAATGGTTAAAGATCTATTTATTCATTTTCGTAATTTTGGAACCTTCAAGCGTAAGGTTATACATTAAACCCTTTTGATCGAAGATAAACGCGACAATGGGCTGATTAATATCAGCCGTGCTGATCTCTCCCCCTGCCCCGACTGCAATTACGGCGACAGAAGCATCTACCCCGACTTTCCAACCGGCGCTTGCGCGAAACTTATCGAGCGCGTTTTGATCCATAAATGCTATGATAATCGTCTTCTTTTGCGCGCCAAGCTGCAAACCAAATGATGCTGCTGCGGTATTGTAATAACCGGCTGTCTTGCCTCTTACTACAAGAGCACCTTCTCCGTATTCGCCACCTATGCCAATTCCCGCTTTGAAAACTTTCGGAAAAACTAAAATTCCCCTTGCCCTCTTTATGAGACCGCTCGATCCTCTCACTTCCTCAAAAAGTTTCAAGGAAGCGCTTACGTCTTTGTCAATCTGCTTGGCCGTCGCGGCCATCGCATCGCCGGCTACTAGTAGCCCCACAACGCTTACTGCTAAGGCAGTTACTAAAAAAAGTTTGGCCACCCCTACCTCCTTTTGTTACTTGTGCCTAAAAGATCCACACCTAATTTTCTAAAAAGCTCACCGAGCTTTATCATTGGCAATCCTAAAACATTATAAAACGAGCCGTTTATGTTGTCAAATATAAATGCGCCGGGGCCCTCTATTGAGAAACCTCCCGCCTTGTCGTGCGGGCCGGCTATTTTCACAAATTTATTTATTTCTCCGCGCGAAAGTTTTCTGACGCACACCCTTGAGATATCGACAGCGCTTGCCGATTTTCCGGTTTTCGAGTCTATTACGCAAAGGCCCGTATAGACAAGCATTTTTTTTCCCGAAAATGCCCGAAGAAGCAACTTTGCCTCTTTTCTAGTTTTTGGCTTTCCGATGATGCGCTTTCCCAATAAAACAAGCGTGTCAGCGCCTATGATAACGCTTTTTTTATATCTATCCGCTATTTTTTCCGCCTTTATGCGGGCGTTATGCAAAACGTTGAATTTAGCCCCCTTCTTGCGGTCCATCTTTTCAGAAACGCCGCTTTTAGCGACCCTGTGCGGTATCCCGCAGCTTTCAAGTATCTTCGAGCGCCTCTTTGACGCTGAGGCTAATACTATCTTCATATGTTATCTCCGCAAACCCATCCGGTAGAAAATGCCGCCTGCATGTTATACCCGCCTGTCTTGGCGTCTATGTCTATTACCTCGCCCGCAAAAAAAAGCCCCTTCACGAGCCTTGATTCCATGGTTTTCGGGTTTATCTCTTTTGTGTCAACGCCGCCCCTTGTAACGATGCCGTCTTCGACCGGCATTACGCCCGATACCGTCAACCTTAAATCAAACAGGCCCTTTATGAGCCTTTTTCTCTCCTCGGCCGTAACCTGGTTGGCGCTTTTATTGGCGTCTATCTTGCAGTATTCAAGAAACCGTTCTATTATACCCTGGGGGAGAAGATTCTTAAATATATTTTTTATTGCTTTGCCGGAATTTGTCCTGAATTCGCGCAGTAATCTGGCATCCAGCTTTTTGCGGTCAAGGGCCGGCTTAAAGTTAATGGAAATCTCGGTGGTAGCCTTAAGCTTTAAGGCGTCGTAAACGGCCGCACTCATGTCAAGAATGACGGGGCCCGATAGACCAACGTGCGTAAAAAGCATCTCGCCAAATCTTTCGTCTATTTTTTTGCCTCCGGCAAAAAGCGTTAAGCGCACGTTTTTAAGAGATATGCCCTTCCAGTCTTTCATAAAGCTTTCTTTGATAAGAATAGGTGAAAGGGCCGGTTTTGCGGGTATGACCGCGTGCCCGAGCTTCAGGATAATCTTGTACCCGTCGCCGGTTGAACCTGTTCGGGGATAGCTAAGCCCGCCTGTAGTGACGGCAACGCGCGGGGCCGTAAAAAGCTTACCGGAATACGTAAGTACGCCCTCTATTTTTTTGTTTTTTATGAGGATCTCCCGCACGCGAACGCCGGTAAGAACTTCGATATTTTTGTTTTTTAATTTTGATTTTAATACGTTCAGGATATCGCCCGACCTATCGCTTACCGGAAATACGCGCTCGCCCCGCTCTGTTTTGAGCCTAACACCGGCATCTTCGAAAAATGACATGAGATCAGTATTAAAAAATTTTGCGAAGGAGTTTCTAAGGAAATTGCGCGACTGTGAGAATTTCCCGAGAAAGTCTTCAGTATCGCAGGCATTCGTGAGATTACACCTGCCCTTCCCAGAGATTAGGAGTTTCTTGCCGAGGGTATTGTTCCGCTCAATGAGGAGGATAGATCTATTTTTTTCAGCTGCGCGGATCGCGGCCATCATGCCGGCCGGTCCGGCCCCGATTATGATCGCGTCATATGGCATGTTCTGTAAACTTTATGATATCGTTCATCATCTTTACCACCAGGGCAGGGTGCGCGCCTACTGCGGTTTCCCCGGAGAGCATCAGGTAGCCGGAACCGTCGATTATGGCGTTTGCGACGTCACTTACTTCAGCGCGTGTCGGCCTTTTGTGCTCGGTCATACTTTCAAGCATCTGAGTGGCCGTTATTACCATTTTTTTGCGTTTGATACATTTTTTTATAATCATTTTTTGCATTATGGGAACTTCGTATATGGGCAAAGATACTCCCATGTCCCCTCGCGCTATCATGATACCATCGGCGACATCCAGTATTTCATCAATATTTTTAATGCCTTCTTTGTTTTCAATTTTTGCGATGATACCGGGCCGGGCTGGCCGGCAATCGGTGAATTTCCTTACGTTTAGAACGTCTTTTTTATTTCTTACAAATGATTGTGCGACAAAATCAACTTTGTTTTTTATGCCGAATTGCAGGTCCTTTTTATCTTTTTCGGTCATGTCTTTGAATTTAAGTTTAATGCCGGGTATATTAACGCCCTTATTTTCCTTTACGATCCCGGGCGTAATCACCTCTGCGGTTATCCTGTTCCTTGAAGAGGATTTTACCAAGAGCGCTATGTTACCGTCGTCTATATATAGGGAGCTACCTTTTTTTATATCACGCAAGGGGCCATCGTAATCAAACGGTATGGTTCCCTGAGAATCTATCTTTTCCTGATTACTCAAATAAACTGTTTGTCTTTTTTTTAATTCTACGTATTTTCTGTTTTTGAATTTTCCTATTCTTATCCGATAACCCTCCAGGTCCTGGAGAACCTTTATGCTGCGACGGTACTTTTTGTTTAACTTTCTTATTAAGTCCATGCGGCCGGCGTGTTCAGCATGACTTCCGTGCGAAAAATTAAGCCGGGCTACATCCATCCCCGCCAGCATCATTTTTCGAAGCGTGGTGACATTTCCGCTTGAAGGGCCCAGCGTACATATTATTTTTGTCTTAACCATTAGTTAGATTATACACTTTGAGGCCGTAAATCCCAAGTAAAAAAGCAATGTAGGCTAAAAGAGTTGCAAGGCGGCGCTCTTTCTGATATATTGATACATTGAAAGGCGCTAATGGCTAATCATGGGAAATAAGCATATATTATTAGTTGACGATGATGTTGGTTTCGCGAAAATACTGGGTATAAACCTACAAGCCCATAGTTATTCGGTTACCACTGTTCATACCGGTAAAGACGCGCTTGAGAAGGCAAAATTAAAACCAGACCTCATTTTATTAGACATCGTCCTACCTGATATAACCGGTTATGAAGTTTGCCATAAGTTGCGCCAGAATAAAGCGACTAGCCGAATACCGATCGTAATACTGACAGCAAAAGGCGCGCCCCGGGAAAAGGTTGAGGCCCTTCATATCGGTGCCGATGACTACATTACAAAGCCTTTCCAGACAGAAGAGCTTATTGCGCGCGTAGAATCCCTCTTAAGACGCAGCCACTATTTTCAAGAAGAGGTAAACGGTAAACCCGAGGTAATTAATGAAATAAAAGAGATTATTGAGAATGGCCTTATTATCCCTCATTTTCAGCCGATATTTAGTTTAAAGCCGCGGAAATTACTAGGCTTAGAAGTATTAAGCCGCCCTATGCCGAAAACATATTTTAGTAACACCGAGGTCTTGTTTAGCGCTGCTTTTCGATTAGGCATGCTTTTTGATTTAGAGATGGCCTGTCATAAAAAAGCCCTGGCCGAACTGGGTAACAAGGTAAAGAAAAATCTTGTTTTTTTCAATATAAGCCCCTACATCATTCAGGATCCAAAGTTTAGAGATATAACCTCTTTCTATAAACCTTATAGCGACCTTGAAGCAGTAGTTTTTGAATTAACCGAGCGCATAGCGATTGAGGATTTTGATGTTTTCCTGAAAAATACGAAGAATTTGAAAAAATACGGTTTTAAAATAGCTATTGACGATATCGGAAGCGGATATGCCAGCCTTAATTCAGTAGTAGAACTTAAACCTGATTTTATAAAAATTGACATACACCTCATTCATGACATTCACATTGATCCGGTAAGACAGAATTTACTGAAAGCGATAATGACTTTTTGCAAAGATAGCGGCATTACTGCTATTGCCGAAGGTATTGAAAAACCGGAAGAACTGGAAACGATAATTGCTTTCGGCGTGAATGCGGCACAAGGATATTTTTTGGGAAGACCTAACCCTAATATTGAAGAAATTATCCAGACTCTTTGAACCTGCCAAATTTAATATGAATCCAAAAATATACATGGCCCCGATGTCGGGCATAACAGATCTATCCTTTCGGCTCATAAGCCGCAAATTAGGCGCAACGCAATGTTTTTTTGAGATGCTGGACGCTAACGCCATGATGCACGACCATCCGAAAAATGCGCGCCTCCAGAAGACTCTAAAAATTGACTTACCACTAGCTGCGCAGCTAGTGGGCGCGGAGCCTTCTACAATGCTTGATGCCGCAGAAAAGCTCACAAGCCTTAAGGATATATCTTTTCTGGACATAAATAGCGCTTGTCCCGCAAAAAAAATACTAAAAAAAGGCGCCGGCGCTGCCCTGCTTAAGGACACCGCAAGGCTCGGTAAAATAGTTAAAAATCTGGCTTCCGGGCTCAGGATACCCGTCACGGTTAAATTAAGGTCCGGTTTTGATAAGAAGGACGTTGCCGAATGCGTCAAGACCGCTAAAGTATGCGAGGCAAACGGCGCGAGAGTTGTGTTTATACACGGTAGGACTGTGTCCCAGGGGTACTCCGGGGATGTTGACTACGAATCCATAAAAGCCGTTAAAAACGCTTTAAAGATACCTGTTTTCGGAAGCGGAAATATTTTTAATCACTTAATGGCTAAAAAGATGATTGATGAGACCGGTTGCGACGGAATCCTGGTCGCCAGGGGCGGACTCGGTAATCCCTGGATATTTAAAAACATTGAAAATTATCTGAAAAACGGCACCATCCCCCAAACCCTGAGCCTCTCCGTAAAGAAAAAAGTCCTGAAAGAGCACCTTGCATGCATAGAAAAATATAAGGAAATTACAGAAGCCAATAAGATAGGTTTCATGGGCAAGGTAACGATGTGGTATTCCAAGGGGCTTTACAACGCCAAGAGAATCCGCGAGCATATATCCAAAGTAAGGTCATACAAAGATCTGCTCAATCTAATAGACCGCGTAGTATGAAAATAGGGACACAAAAAAGGACGGTTCTATTTATTTAGAACCGTCCTTTTTTTTATTTAGATTCGCCTTTTATTTCGGATGACTTACTGCTATCAAACGGATGGTAAAGCGGCTCTACCAACGGCTGATCATAAGGCGGGATGAAAAAGAACACTGTGTCAACAGCGCCCGCGCTCGTTCTTCCTATCGCGTGTATAAAGCCCTTAAGAGTGCCCACTATCGCTGTTTCGGCTACGTTTTTGGTATCGTCATAAGTCGCGATTATCTGCTTTGGTATCTCCACCCAGCCTGTCAATAAGTTGACTAATCCGTTACCCAGCTTATTGAAGCATTCTCCGCATTTTTCGCCGGCAAAACTGGTCGGGCTCATGAGCAACATTAACAAGCTAACCGCTACTAAAGCTATTCCAAATTTTGACATTCTGCACCTCCTTTTTTTTTACCTCTTAAGTATACAGTATAGAATGTGATAGGTCAAGTTACCGGGCAAAAATAAGGTAAAAAATAAAAATAGGCAGGATTACGATCCTGCCTATTTTTCAATACGTAAAACGCGCTCCTCAGAACTTAACTGTTGCGCCTGTGGTAACGGCCGTTTCTCCGATAAATCTACCTTCTATGTTGATGGTAGCGTATTTGGTAATATCGATATCCATACCCAGCAAGAGACCGAATGCCAATGCGTCAAAAGCGCCCACTATGTCATGTGACACTTCTGCTTTATTTCTTGTGTATGTTATGGAGTCCGCCGTGCCTGTAGTTATCCATGACTGGTACACGCCGATATAAGGAACTAAAGAGGTCTTTAGTTTTTCGATGTCATATTTGCAGGTTATAAATACGCTATTTTCGCCGTCAAAAGTGTAGAGCGTTCCGTCCTCATTTGTCAGGGTTGAATTGTCTCTTGTTATGTTTTTGACGTCGTTTAAAGCTGCGTTTGCCTGCGTATTAAATCCGTATCCTATGTCAAGCATGCCCATATTTCCCACAGAAACCTCACCCCAAGGGTATTGGGCGCCTAAGGCTATCCCTGCATAGATACCACTTTTTACGTCAATAGATATTTTTTCGTCCGAATCCTTGTCTCTAAATTGCATGTCATAAGTAGACGAACCTACTCTGACGGTCAAATTCATGTTCTCATTAAGGCCTATCGGGACTTGCCCATAAACCTGGCTGATTGCGTCAATATGTATATTCTTTTCATCGTTGCCGTAATTATATAAATCGAGCAATCTTGCACCTACATAATTATAGCCGAATGCTGCGCCGAGCGCATAACGATCCGTGGTGGTTTTTAAAGGCTCTATACAGTTACCTGATCCACCCGCAAAAACACTTGCGTATCCCAAAAACAAAACTGCCAACGCCAAACTAACTACTTTTCGCATACACAATCCCCCTTTCATCCACAAAGACCCTAAAACTTTATATACATTACGATAATGATATTGACTTTTAGTATACACGCTCCTTTTAAAATGTCAAGTCAATCGCGCGTTTTTTACTTACTCATTTCACCCGATTCTTTTAGCGCTTTTTTGACAAAAATAGGGCCGATGAGTTCGTTAATGATAGTGGCGCCCACGATGGTATTCACGATAAAAGTCGATATCTTGCTGAACGCCGGGTCCTGCTGCATAATCAAGGCAAGGCCTATAACGATTCCGCCGAACGGTATAAGGGCGCTTGCGGTATATTTTTTTATTTTGGGGGAAGATTTCGCAGCGGCTGCGCCGAGCGCCGTACCGGTGAATTTTCCCGCTATCCTGAATACGATGAAGAAAACCAATAAGATTACCGCAACCCATGCCCCGCTAAAACTTAAATGCATGCCGCTTAAGGTAAAAAATACCAAAAAGATGAGCTCCTCGGAATACCTCTCTAGCATGGCAAAAATGTCTTTGGAATGCGGGTTAAAATTCGCGACAACTATGGCCATTATCATGATCGAAAGAATCTCTTCGGCGTGGACAAGGGTCGCAAGACCCCAGCAAAGCGTAAGAAAACTAAGTATCAAGACAAATAATGTACCCTGCGTTTTTTCCTTTAACCTCTTTGTAATAAGGTTAAAGGCAGTTCCCATTACAGCACCCAGAACAACTGATCCCGCGATAATCAAAAAAGGCGCAAGCAAGGCATTATATGCGTTGAAAGACGCATGCGTTATCATTGCCCTTGCAATGACCATGGCAACGCTGAAGTTTATT
Organism: Candidatus Omnitrophota bacterium; assembly: GCA_013203315.1. Classification (GTDB taxonomy): domain Bacteria; phylum Omnitrophota; class Gorgyraeia; order JABMRN01; family RBG-13-46-9; genus JABMQJ01. The sequence continues at coordinate 40,381 of JABMQJ010000005.1, forward strand.
ATGCCGAGCACGTCATCAAACGCGGCGACGGTTAACATCGTTGAGGTAACTTCACCTTTTGTGTTGTATTCGTGGCTGACCGCCAGGGCAACCGAGGGGTCTGTCGGGGACCCCAGACACCCCAATATCAAGCTTATAGGTATAAATGTCGCCAGCCAAGTGGCGCCGGGTGTATGCACGACAAAAGGAAGGACAATAAGAAACCCACCCACAATGAAAAGAAAAGTGGTTTCGGCCTCAAGTAGCGTGATATAAGCAATGCCTTTGCCTAGCTTCTTTACCTCGGAAAACACTATTGTGCCCCCTACGGCAAATGCGATGAAGGCAATCGCGATATTCTCGATTATATCAGTCTGCGAGGCGATGTTTTTCGGAACAAAGCGACAGATGTTCGGATTCAGCAAAACCCCTGCCAGGATGTACCCTACTATCTTGGGAAATTTCAGCCTTTTGAATTCCTGCCCCAGAACAAAGCCCACAAAAAGCACAATACCTACAATTAAAATACCACTCATTTTATACTCCTTATCTTATGGACTCCGGAGATTCTAAATTCTGATAAATATCACACAAGACACCGGCTGCAATTCGAGGTTTTGATATCATGAGCTTTCTTGCTGATACCGTTAGTTTGGTCTCTTTATCATTTTGCCTTACTATTTTTATCGTAACGTTAGCGCCGGGTACTCTTAACCTTATCACCCCAAGAGCCTTATCTCCATATATATCTCCCCCCATCTCTTTAGCTGACTCCATGCAAGCATCGTATGCACCGTCATAAGTTTCCTCAATGGTCACCTTATAGCTATCTTTCCCGGAGAGAACAATCGCCGCGATTCCAACAGGAATTATGACAGGGCCCGCCACCACACCGCCTGCGACTGCGGCAAGCCCGACTACCGCCATACCTTTTATCGCGGTTTTGCTTAAAGACTCCATTAAAATTTTGCCGAATACGTCATCGACGCTCGGTATGGATTCAAAGCTTTGTGCCCTGATATTCACGCTATACGCTTCTGTCCGGGGCTTTCCGCCTTTCGAGTAATCTTTATAAACAACCTCATCAACGGTTAGAATCAATTTGTCGAACTCTATCGGCATTATATCTAAATTATCTAAAGAAATTTTTAGCGTACTCACGTTCATCCTGCCGTTTTTATCTTTTACGACGTTTAGCATCCTCATACTTACTTCAAGCTCTTTCATGTGTATCTTTTTGTTTTCAATCAAATTTTTTACATCATACCAAACGACTATTTCAGGCAAATATGCAACCGCGTGATCCCGGTTAAATCCTTCCGGGTTATATACGACACAATCCTTCATGTGTAAAACATGGTTTTTGGTATCTAAAGAAATCTTGCCCATCGTTACGCGGGTTCCGAGCTCATGGCCCAAGACAAGTTCAAGTAAGTGCTTTGACAGGTGGGTTAATGTGACTATCAGGCAGATTATTATTATGGCTATTATTGCGACGGATAGTAATACTTTTTTCATGCAGTAAATTATTTCTCGTATTTTACGTCACTGACAAGCCCGTCAATAAAGGTAATTGTTATTTGATCCTCGCCATAATCGAAGGGCCTGTATATCCAAATTTCTTTTTTTTCTTCCTTTTTACTTTCTTTTAAAGGAATTTTTTTTCTGAAAACGGGGTAGCCGAACATGAGCTCTATAGAATGCTTGTCTTTTCCCGTCAAATCCGGTTTTTCGTTTATAGCTTTTGCGATACTTGCCTGCTTCTCGAAATCAGATTCAAGCGCACGTAAGCTGGTTATGGAATATGCGCAAAAAAATATAAGAAGGCAGAAAAATATTATTTTTTTCATTTTTTTCCTCATACCCTCCTTATACCCTCCTTTTTATCACGGTACAAACTCTACCTGATAAAGATCTTCTTTGCTGCCGGTCATCCAGAAGCTTTTCCCGTCCCAGGCAATACCCGTAACCTTTTCTATGCGGGAACGGAAATAACCTTTGATCTCAAATGTTTTAATGTCTATTCTATACACGCGCCTGTCGAACCAGCTCGAAATCCAGAGATCCTTTCCGTCCCATGTTATTTGTGACGGTTCCGGAATTCTTTTTATTCTAACTTTATTAAGCACGTTTCCGGATTTATCCGCTACAAGAATGTGGTACCGTGTCCCTCGTGCGCCCCTTGTCCATGTAAGAATATAAAGATTGGTTCCGTTCCAGGCAATACCCGTAGGATGCGAAGGCGCCAGGGATAATTCGGACTCAGTTACCAATTTGCTTCCTTCTCTCCTTACAAGGTAAACCTTTTTCGTGTCCCAGTCCGAGGCCCAATACTTGCCGTCCGGCGCGGAAGTTATGCCTTCGGAAAAAGTCGCTACGGACTCGATTTCTGATATTACTTTTCCTGAATTTGAATTTATGACCCAGGTCTTGCCGCCTTCACCGTTTACCACCCAGACATTATCTCCCTCTACAAGGAGGCCTTCATGATATCCTTTCGGAAGCCCTATTTTGTGTATTATTTTTATGGGGATCATGGCACGGTGGTCTTTTGCCCTTTTGAAGGCTCTGCCTGTTTGGATGGATTCTTCGGAGAAAACAAAAGTATTAAAAGCAGTCGCCAAACCTATGATTGCGATTATTATATATTTTTTCAATTCTTATCTTTCTTTCGGCCAAGCCTCTCCTATTACTATCATCTGCGACTTCGACGATACCATTGTTCGTGGCCGCCGCGATAATCACGATCTCCCCTCTCGCATTCGGCCCGGCTTCTTTCCTTCGCCCCCATCAAATCTTCGGGATCAGGGTTATACGGGGCTCCTTCAATTCCGTCCTGAGTAGCGTATTGTTCCCGCCCCTCAACCTCCTCCAGGAGGCCCGGATGGAATGCGTTAGGGTCATCCGGTTCGTCGGCCCGGACAAGGTAAGGACTTGCACACAATAAAACTAAGGTTAAACATACTGCTATTGGTTTTACATACTTTATAGAATTCATTATTACCTCCGTGTATAAAGTATACACGCATCTTCGTGCAAAATCAATTGCTATCAAGTTATGCTTGTGGCGGGGGTGTTGTAGGTTGGGCGAGTGAAGCAAAGTCGGCCGAAGTGCCGAGGTTCATTACTTTGAGGGACTTATCGATTCTTCGCATAAGGCCTTTGAGAACTATTCCCGGACCTATCTCAAGATACGTCTTTATGCCCTGCGAAGCAACGTATTTAATTGAGGCTTCCAGGAGGGTTTTTGTATTTACTTGTGTTATGAGGTTTTGCTTTATTTTTTCGGGGTCCTGGGTAGGTTTTGCGGTAACGTTACTTATAATCGGGTATTTCGGGGGGTTAAAGGTAATTTCATTTATTTCTTTTTCGAGTTTATCTTTTGCCGGATCCATAAGCGATGAATGAAAAGCTCCGGCAACATCAAGCAAGATCGCTCTTTTGGCGCCTTTTTCCTTCGCCATGCTTGTGGTAAGTTCAACGCTTGAGCTTGTCCCTGAAATTACCACCTGGCCCGGGCAGTTAAGATTAGCAATTTCACAGCCAAATCCTTTGCATAGTTTCTCAAGCTCGGCAGGGTCCATACCTATAATAGAGGCCATCTTGCCCGGGTTTTTGTCGCAAGCCTTTTGCATAAACTGGCCGCGCTTCCTGACAAGCTTTACCCCATCCTCGAATGTTAAAGAGCCTGAGGCTATAAGCGCCGTATACTCGCCAAGGCTTAAACCAAGGGCAAAACTCGGGTTAAATTGCTCGGGGGCTATTTTTCCAAGGATTCGTAGCGCCGCGATACTATGAACCAGGATCGCAACCTGTGAATTTGATGTGTTGGTAAGATCTTCCTGCGGGCCCTCAAAACAGAGTTTGGTTAGATCGAACTTTAAAATTTCATTCGCTTTGTCGAAAACCTCTTTTGCTTCCGGGTATGCGTCGTAAAGGTCCTTCCCCATTCCTATAGTCTGCGCACCTTGTCCCGGAAATATATACGCTATTTGCTCCACGTTGCTCCTTTACCATTTAATGACGATTGCGCCCCAGGTAAGCCCTGCGCCGAAGGCGTCCAAAAGAATCGTGTCGCCTTTTTTAACCCGGCCTTCCTCTACGGCCTCGCAGAGCGCCACAGCGCTTGAAGCGGCTGACATGTTTCCGTATTTTTCGATATTCAGATATACTTTTTTCGCGGGGTCTATGCCCATGCGCTTTGCTACGGCATTTAGAATTCTTATATTCGCCTGGTGCGGAATAATAAGACTTATATCGTCTGCTTTCAAGCCAAGCGGCTCTGTCGCTTTTAAAGCGGCTTCTGCCATGATTTTAACAGCGTGCCTGAATAATTCGTTTCCCTGCATTTTTAGAAAATGCATTCTCGCCTCAACTGTTGATATAGATGCCGGCAATCTTGATCCGCCTGCCGGCATTTTCAGTAAATCGCCTTTTGAGCCGTCAGCGCCTAAGTGAATAGAAAGAATTCCGCCGTCTTTAACTTCTCCCAGGATGGCCGCGCCCGCGCCATCTCCCATGAGAACGCAGGTCGAGCGGTCCTTCCAGTCGGTTACGCTTGACATTTTTTCCGCAGCCATTACTAAAACGTGTTTATATATTCCTGATTTTATGAATTGACTCGCTATCGCGATAGCGTATATGAATCCTGAACACGCTACGCTTACATCGAAAGCGGGAGTGCGATTGATACCAAGTTTATTTTGGACAATGCATGCGGTGGATGGAAAAAACATATCGGGCGTTATGGTAGCTACGATAATAAGATCTATATCCTCGGGTTTTAATTTCGCGCTCTTAAGCGCCATCTTCGCGGCGTGCACCGCCATGTCACTAGTCGCCTCATCGTCCCTGGCGATCCTTCTTTCTTTTATACCGGTCCTGCCCATTATCCAATCGTCGGTGGTATCGACGATTTTCTCCAGATCCTTATTGGTAAGACGGTTTTCCGGTAGATATTTTCCTAAACCTATAATGCCTACTTTTTTTTCATCCATTTAAATCCTCTAATCCCTCCAATATGTGTTTGTTTAATTTATGTTTTACGTATTCGATAGTGACGCGGACGGCATTTTTTATCGTTTTGGCATTTGAGGAGCCGTGACTGATCAAAACCCTACCGTCAACACCAAGAAGCGGCGCTCCGCCGTACTCGGTATAGTCGGTCTTCCTTTTAATAGCCCTATAGGCAGGCAAACTTAAAATGGCCCCTATTTTCGGAAGGAGCCTTTTCGTAATTTCTCTTTTAAGAAGCTCGCTCGAAGCCTCGGCGAAACTTTCGGTAACCTTTATTAGTATATTTCCCACAAACCCCTCACATACAACGACATTCACCTTCCCCTTATAGACGTCTCTTGCCTCTACATTGCCTACGAAATTTAACTTGCTTTTTTCTAAAAGCACGCGCGCCTCTTTGATAAGTTCGGTGCCCTTGGATTCTTCCTGGCCTATATTGAGTAGCCCCACGCTTGGATTATACGCCCCTAAGATATACTTAAAATATGCGGCTCCCATAATTCCGTAATGCAAGAGGTGAGCGGGCTTTGCATCGATATTGGCGCCCACATCTATTATCATGCAGGGCTTGTTTAGTGACGGAAGCACCACGCCTATCCCGGGCCGCTCGATACCCGGCAGGGTTCGGAGCTTAAGCGCTGCCGCGCACACTACCGCACCCGTATTACCCGCGCTAATAAAGGCGTCGACTTTTTTATCTTTCAAAAGCTCAATACCGACTGAGATAGAAGAATCTTTTTTACGCCTCACGCTGACAGCGGCGGGATCGTCCATCTTGATTATCTCGGAGGCATCTTTTACTGAAATCCTATCTTTTACATAATCGTTCCTTTTTAAAAATTTATTAATGTGGCGTTCCTTGCCCACAAGAACGATGTGGCATTTATATTCTCGCGTGGCGCGCGCCGCGCCCTCGATTATAGCGCGCGGGGCCCTGTCGCCTCCCATCGCGTCTAATGCTATTTTAATCATTTTACTTACCCGTCTTTTTCTTTTCTCTTTGCTTTTTCTTCTCTTCCTTGCTGATTATTATAACCTGAGCCTTGCCCTTATAATACCCGCAAAAGGGACATATTCTGTGTGGGAGCTTCGGTTTACCGCACTGCGTGCACTTTGACAAACTTTTAGTCTTAAGCTTGTAGTGCGTCCTTCTAAGCCTGCCTCGTTGTTTTGAGTGTCTGCGTTTTGGATTTGGCATTCCGTATTATCTCCTTCCGTATTTGCTTTTTATTTTAATCAATCTGTAAGTGTCGCGCGCAATTAAAAGTTCTTCGTTCGTGGGTATCGTCAAAAATTTTGTTTTTGTGCCGAGGATCGGCTTAAGCTCTCTTGCAAGCGCTTGTTTCAGCTCCGGCATTTTCTCGCCAATCCCACCCGTAAGAATAACCGCGTCCAATCCCTTCATGACGGCCGCATACGCACCTATATATTTTCTAATGCGATATGCGAATATGTCATAGGCAAGACGCGCCCTTTTCTTACCCTTCCTAATATAGCAAAGAATATCTCTCATGTCATTACTTATTCCGGAAACACCAAGAAGACCGCTTTCCTTATTAAGAAGTTCTTCCACCCTGCTTACGCTTAAATTCTCTTTTTTCATGAGAAACGGAACTATGGCCGGATCCATGTCTCCTGAGCGCGTTCCCATTAAAAGTCCTTCAAGCGGCGTAAGGCCCATTGTTGTATCCACGGACTTTCCATTTAAAACGGCCGTCATGCTGCATCCGTTGCCGAGATGCGCTGTTATTATTTTCAATTTTCCGAGAGGTTTTTTTAATTTCTTCGCCGCCTCATTAGCTACGAATCTATGGCTCGTGCCATGGAACCCATATCTTCTGATTTTATATTTTTTGTAAAACCTAAAAGGTATGCCATAGATATAGGCGTGGGGCGGTATTGATTGATGAAACGCAGTGTCAAAAACCGCAACTTGGCGTATTCCGGGAAAAAGTTTGCTGCAGGCCTTTATGCCGGAAAGGGACGGCGGATTGTGTAGGGGCGCCAGTTCGATCATTTTCTCGATTGATTTTATTACCGGTTTTTTTATTATAACTGCTTCGCCAAAATTTTCCCCGCCGTGGACAACCCTGTGGCCTATCCCTACTATATCGCCTACGGATTTTAGAATAGGCTTCCTCCCGGACAAAAGCTCTTCCTTTATGAGAGCCATGGCCCGGTAGTGGTTTTTACATTTGGAATTTTTTTGCCCTATTCTTTCAATAACTCCTTTTGCCAAGGGTTTCCCGAAATTTATGTTAAAGAGCTGATATTTGGCAGAAGAACTGCCACAATTTATAACAAGTATTAACACGTCTTATTCCTCTTGCGCCCTTATAACCGTTGCAACGCAAGTATCGATAATTTCTTCAAGGCCGCATCCGCGTGAGAGATCGCTTGCCGGCCTATTCAGGCCCTGTAAGAGCGGCCCTACTACCCGGGCCCTTCCCAGGCGCTGTACCAGTTTATAAGAAATGTTGCCCGCATCCAGATTTGGAAATATTAAAACGTTTGCTTTTCCCGCAACACGGCTTCCCGGTGCTTTTATTTTAGCTACTTCGGGTACAATGGCCGCATCAAGCTGCAGCTCGCCGTCAACTAACAATCCGGGCGCCTTTTTTCTTATTATTTCGAGTGCTTTTAAAACTTTGTCTACGGAATCTCCGCGCGCACTTCCCTTTGTCGAATAACTGAGCAACGCAACGCGCGCCTTTTGTTTAAAAAATTCTTCATAAAGCCGGCTTGAAGAAATAGCTATGCCGGCAAGCCTTTCAGGGTTTGGGTCCGGCACGATACCGCAATCACCGAAAATAAAGATCCCGTTATCTCCGTAAGTAGTGTCGTCGAGCTCAATTATAAAAGAACTCGACATCACCCCTATCTCTTTATCTAGTCCCAGGCCATAAAGCGCGGCCCTGGCTACATTGGAAGTCGTGTGGCTTGCGCCGGCAACAAAGCCGTCCGCAGCCTCAATTCTTACTAAAAGAGACGCGAAATATATGCGGTTACCTAAAACCGCGCTCCTTGCATCGTCTTTTGTTATGCCCTTATGTTTTCTCGCCTTGTAAAATGCATCGACCAGTACCTCGCGCCTGGGGTATGTTCCGGGATCAATAATCTGAATTTTATCAAGTGAGATAGAGTTGCGTCTGGCGAGTGTTTCGATTTCGGCAGGGTTTCCGACTAATATTATTTTCGCCAGGCCCTTTGAAGTTAAAATGCTTGCGGCTTTAAGAATTCTTGGCTCGTCGCCTTCGGGAAGAACAATTTTTTTAGGGTTTTTTTTGGCGAGATCTTTTAGTTTTTCTATCCGGTTAGCCATTCTTTATTACTTGGAAAGTTTTATTTTTAGTTTTTTCGCCACGGAAGCCGGAACAAAACTTTTAACATCCGCGCCAAGGCTTACCGCTTCTTTAATCAATTTACTCGAAAGATACGAGTAGCTATCGTTTGTCATCATAAAAATGGTTTCGATATCTTCTGATAATTTTCTGTTGGTAAGGGCCATTTGAAATTCGAATTCAAAGTCAGAAATCATGCGAAGGCCCCTTATGATAACGCAGGTTTTTTTTCTTTTCGCATGGTTAATAACAAGCCCCTTAAAATCCTCTATCTCTACATTCTTCAGGTGCCTGGTTGCGTTTTTTAACATAGAGACCCTCTCCTTTACGCTAAATAGAGGTTTTTTCTCCTTGCTGTGGGCGACACCTATAAAAACACAGTCGTAGATTCTGGAGGCCCTTTCCATAATGTCTAGGTGGCCGTATGTAACGGGGTCAAATGTCCCCGGATAAAGCGCTTTTCTGTTCATTGTTACCCTTCGTGCTTACGATAGAAAGATATTACGGTATCCCCATACTTCTTTTCTCTAAAAAGAAAAAGGTTATCCGTTTTTTCGGGCATAGCATCTTTCTTAAAATGCTCCGCTATGACCAAACTTTGAGGTGATAATATATCACAAGCGTCTATCTTTAGCAAGGAATTTCTGGCAAGTTCCTTATAGTAAGGGGGATCCAGGAATATTATGTCGAATTTCCTGCTTTCTTTTCCAAATCCTGAAATTGACCTAACTGCATCTATCTTAAGGACTTCGGAAGATTGCGCCATTTTGACCAGCGCCGAGAGGTTGGACTTTATGATCTTTACGCAATTAATATTATCATCTACAAATACTGATAAGAGCGCTCCCCGCGAAAGCGCCTCTATGCCGAATGCGCCGCTACCGGCGTATAAATCGAGCACACTGCTTCCGGGAACGCGCTCGCGGATAATGTTGAATATGGCCTCGCGAACCCTGTCCTGCGTGGGCCGCACTTTAGCACCCTTCGGCATCTTTAAGATTCTGCCCCTATATTCTCCGGCTATTATTCGCATTTTTGTTCGCTATTGTACCGTTTGCGATTTTCCGTTCAACCTGTCCCTAATTCTGAGCGTAAAGGTGTCCCTTCTTTGTATTTCTATCGGGACATCTTTAATTTCAGAATTAGGGACGGGTTGCATTGGAAATCGC
>JABMQJ010000006.1 GCA_013203315.1 Candidatus Omnitrophota bacterium
CTCATCTGCTTCGATTCCGCCTGAAGAAGTTACGGCCTCACGCACTCTTTTGTTTTCAATTTTTAAATCTTCCAGCATTGTTTCAAAAAGTATTCTTCCGCCGGCATGCAACAATCCGGCTCTTAATCTTTTTACAATTCTTTTAAGATTATCACTGCCGAGATGAGGATGCGCCATATATTCTATCTCCTCCGGGGCGCCGGCATTAATATAAGCGGATAATATAAACTTCCTTTCTTGCGCTATATGCTTGGACCTTGAAGTAAGTTTTCCGTCAGAGAAAGTACCTGCGCCGCCCTCGCCGAAGGCATAATTGCTAACGGAATTAAATAGTCCGGTCTTCTCAAACTCGCCTATTCCTTCGGCCCTTTTCTTAACGTCCTGGCCTCTTTCGATCAAAGTTGTATTAAATCCTGCTTTTTGAAGGACGTATGCGCAAAAGAATCCGGCCGGGCCGCTTCCGACAACAATCACCTTCTCTTTCCTTTTACGATACGGGATGTTTAAAGGCGGTAACGTAGCGGAGGCGGCGCCCCTCATCTCTTTTGATGAGACTGAAACCAGAACCTGCCAATAGATAGCGGATCTCTGTCTTGCATCAAGGCTCTTTCTTTCGATCTGATATGAAAATTCTTTTATCTTTAGTTTTTTTTCGATTCTTTCCCTGAGTTGGTCCTCTGTGTAATCAGTAGGTAGCTTTAATGAAATTTCTCTGTATCCCATTTTAATGTGATTTTCCTTTGCGCTTATGCTATTAGGAGCGATCCTCGCGGCAATCTTAGACTTGTCCCTGTCATTGTACCCCTAAACGAAATGTCCCTCAAGGTATATCTTAAGAGACATTCGAGCTTTGTCCGAGCTGGTTAGATACTTTGACAACAAGACGATTTTCGCAACTGGCTACTTAGCATAAGAACTGAATATATTCCACCTTTTATGTTCATTTCATAGTATAATGCAAAAAAAGGAGTACTAATGAAAGAAATCAACTCGATTAAAAAAAAGAGAATCTGTAAATGCCCTCACTGTAAGCATGTTTTAAGTATTTACAACCCGGGCAGCTACTGCTATGTACACCAGAGGGAAGTTAATAATGAAAAGTCTCCTCCTTTATCCAGCGTCAGCGCTCGTTAACGATATAAATTTTAAGAACCACGTAGGATGTTTGACTATAGACTCTGCGTAATTTATAGTTCCTAAAACACTCCTTGTAGTACACGGGACGGTTTTCGCTTTTGTGTTTTTTGTGCCTTCGGCCGCTTTGCGGCCTCAGGATCAAAATTAAAGCCCACTTTTAGTGGGCTTTAATTTTGACTACCTCGGTTAGCGATAATAGAACTTTTCTAAAATATCTACGTCTTGCTTCTTAATGCCTGGGCATAGACGTTTAGTCTTTCCGTAAGAGCCTTTACGGAAATGCTTACATTTTGTATATCGCCTTTAAGCTTTTTTGCTTCATCTCCCAGCATTTGAGTTACCGGAATTTTTCGAATTGCTGCGGTTAATTTATCAATTTCGGCTTTCTTGGATTCAATTGCTGCTTTATATTTAGCAACGGTGGCTTTAAGCTGGTCCAGAGACATCGTCTTGGCCTCTGCCTTCACTTCAGATATTGGCTTGTTCTCGCTTACTCCGCCTCCGCATCCGGTTAATATAAAACTCATTAACACAATCGGCAAAATGATCTTTACAATCTTTCGCATAGCAACCTCCTTTTTGTTTAATTATACTCCCAAAACACACTCTGAAACGGTACGCAAGTTCATATATAACTTAAGATCGGGCTTTTATGGGTCTTTTTAAAATTCACATACCAGCGGCAAAGCGGAAATAGCATCATTACAATGCCAACCCACACAAGATAGACTACGGGGAGGCTGTAGCCATACCCACTTGGCGCATCAGGAAATTGCGGCGTGGTATAAAAAGGATTGTTCTTAAATAACCACAATGGAATCTGCCCGTACCGCACAAATGCAAATACAATTGCTATGGCGTGTATAACAAAAAGGTGCGCTACATAAAAGAATAGCGGAACCCTTCCGAATACCACTAAAAATCTGGTAACCGGGTTTTCTTTTTCACTTAAGAAAGATAGTATTAATATCGCCGGGCCGAGTGTCATGAGTAAATAAAGCAAAGACGGTGGGTACTTTGTAACATTAAGAAACGAAAGCAATGAAAAGAGGTGGTTTTTCTGTGCTGACCATCTTAAGGCATCTCCATAAAAATTACTTGCCCTTAGCGCAATGAAAATCAAAATAAGGCACGTTCCGATCCAAAAGAATATCTTTCTTCTCTTCCCTTCTTCCAACAACATAAAATTACCGAAGGTATAACCCAGAGCCATTACCCCTATCCAGGGAACAAGTGGATATAGAATTTTGAAATTCATTCCGGGAAACATCTTAATAACCCCGGGCACATGAAGTATCGTCCAGAGTCCCTCGAAGTAACCAAGGCGCGTTGGGTCTACCCCATCAAATAGGTTATGACCGACTATCATCACCGCCCCAAGAACAATAATGGCGCGCAGAGGAAGGCGAATTATCAAGGAGAGAGCAATCATCGACCAGCCTATTGCCCATATGACCTGGCATACGTTGGAATTTGGCAGAAAATAATTAACGTTAAATGTCAGGCCAAGGCGTACTACTGTAAGCTCAAGAATTACAAGAAATATTCCGCGCGTAAAAAGAAATTTGGCAAGTTGTGAATCGGATCTCCCGCGTATCTTGTATAAAAATGCACTTGTTCCCGCGAGAAATATGAAAATCGGTGCGCAATAATGTGTCATTACGCGGGTTAAAAATAAACCAACCGTAGTCTGCGCAAGATCGGTAACATTAAATTCGGACCTGGAAAAGAAATCTCGGATATGATCAAGCGCCATGATAATAATTACGGCACCGCGAAGGACATCCAGCGAAATTATCCTAGAAGATTTATTCTTTGGTATAGAACCGGTTGTTTCATTCATTTTTACCTAGCCACTTAATTGCGTACCTCAAATTATACCTCTAAACCAAACAGGCCTCAAGGTAAAACTTGAGGCCTGTTTGGTTAAAAATACAAAAGTCAGCCTTGAACTCTTGCATCTATTTAGACATATAGTATACTCTTATCTATAGTACGTAAAGTTCTTTGAAGCATAGACGAGATTCAGACGATAATAGCAAACCATTCGAAAGAGTGGGCACGCAAAGCCACGGGCCTAATTTCCCGATAAGGGAGTATGGCAGCCGGGTTGCCGAAATGAATAAGTGCTTATTGCCGGGTTTGCCCGGCTATTTTTTTTGCCCACGCTGCATCGGATGAGAGATATGACATAAAAAAAGGGGCAAAAAAATATGAAGTCACTGTCACGAGTGTTAAAATTTCAAATCACAGTCGTACTCATTTTCCTGCTAGTAGCATCTCTTACCTCAGGCTACAGAACGGAGGCTTCGATAGTTTATCCCATGTTCCATAAAGGCATGACTTATGTGACATGGTCCGTTAACAGTTTTGCGAGTCGCGCATCAGAGCAATCGATAAGGTCCATGTCCCGGATAGGCGTGGAGTGTGTTGCCATCGTTCCTACATGGTATCAGGAGCATTTTGATTCCACTAAAATGGAAAGAAATGACCGCACGCCCTCAGACCAGAGCCTGAGATATGCTATACGTAAAGCGCATGAAGAAGGGATGCTCGTGATGCTTAAGCCCCATATCGACCTTATATTTAGTGAGGGTAATTCGCGTTCGGATATTGGGTTCTATTCCGATGATAAATGGAAAGAGTGGTTCAATAACTATACCAAGTTCATAGTCCATTACGCGAAGATAGCCCAATCGGAAAATGTGGCATTCTTCTGCGTAGGTACGGAACTATCGTGGGCGGCTACAAGGACCCAGATGTGGAAAGAGCAGGTCATACCCAAGGTAAGAAAAGTATTTAAAGGACAGATAATGTATGCGGCGAACTGGGATGAGTATGCAGATGTCGAATTCTGGGACGCGATCGATTATGCCGGCATAGATGCATATTTTCCATTAGCCAACAAAGGAATCCCCGATTACGAGGAACTTAAACAGGGTTGGAGAAGATGGATTAAGGATATAGAGGAGTGGGTGGCCAAAGTTAAAAAGCCCGTTGTATTCACCGAATGCGGATATGCGAGCGTCAATACTGCAGCCGTAAAGCCGTGGGCAGAGAACAGGGCGAGTAAGCCTAATCCCAAACTCCAGGCCGATTGTTATAAAGCGCTCATGGAGGAGCTCTGGGATAAAGAGTGGTTCTTCGGGGCCTACTGGTGGAACTGGAACACCTACTCTGGTTCTGGCGGAATAAAGAATAGAGGTTTTACGCCACAGAATAAGCCAGCTGCAGAGTGTATAGAAGAATGGTATAAAAAGAATATAGAGAAGGACTGCATGGCGAAAGAGGAAGGCGTATCCCAGAAAGCCGGATGAACAAATTATTGGACTTTGTAAAATATAGCTCCCATTGGCTGACGAAAACATAAAGTTTTTAGATGAATTTATAGGGTCTTGCCATACGGAGGAGGCGGAGAGAAAGGGGGCTACCGGTACTCCACCGGTTTGATTCCCCGTCCCGGACCTTTATACCTGCGATATCTTTTGTCGTCACTACTACCCTTGTCGACAAGTACCGCGTTCACCGGACAGAGGTTGTAGCACTTCATACAGATGATACAGTCCGTTCCGAAAACCTCCCCCCTATCTTTATCTATGGTTATATTA
>JABMQJ010000007.1 GCA_013203315.1 Candidatus Omnitrophota bacterium
CCCCCCCCCAACAGGATCTATGTTCAGAAAAAATCACTTTTTAAAACCTATTTTTCACTTTTTTACAATTTTCGACCGTAGTATTTAATCTATTATTGAAAAACTCTTTGCGGGCCCTTTCAAAATCCTGAATAGTATCTATCTCAACCCAGCCCTTTTCGATAATTACACAGTTGATTTTCACGCCGTTATTTGCCATATCCTGAAAAATATCCGTGAGATAAGCCTTTTTAAATACAGGTGCTCTCTGAAACGGTTTTCCGCTGTAAATCTTTTTTAGCCTGTTAAAATACTGCATAAAAATAGCAGCGCCTTTTTTCGAACATTTCATCATACCGATGAATTCCCCGTGAACGGCATTTTTATCTGGTAAAATCTTACCAATTTTAACTACATTATTGTTTGCATCAAAAATAACGTTCTCCGCTTCCTCAATCGGATGATCCGTTCTGCCCTCATAGTATCCTCTCCAATCTATGTCAACCACTATTGAGATATCTTCTTTGTTATCAAGTAATCGTTTCACAACATATTTGTTATATAAGATATCCGAGTAAACTGCTATGAATTCATCATTCATCTCTTTTTCTGCATAAAACAAAGAATGAAGAATATTATTATTTTCGTAATTGTCATTGGTGTAATAAATTAAATCAGGATAGTTTATCATCTCTTTTTTGTAGCCCTTAATGAGTGCTATTCTGTCAATCCCGGCCCCCCTTATGGCATCAATCTGGTATTCAAGCAATGTTTTGCCTTTAAACTCCAGCATACACTTGGGTTTATCATTGGTTAGCGGATTTAAGCGCGAGCCCATGCCAGCTGCGATGATAATAGTTTTCATAAGTATTTTAGTTTCATTTTGTATGTTTTGCTCATCTATTTTACTCTTAATAACGGAGAAACATTCTCGGTTTTCAGACCTTTTTCGGCAAACCGATAATAAACAATTATCCGTTTAGCTGTATTGTAAAGCCAATTAAAAAGATTTAGTAGTCGTATATTCCTGCATAGTTGCTTGGATATCCTTCGGTTTTTAATAAGTATGGTTTGAAAATTCGAATTGCCTTTGCAGGTCTGCTCATCCTTTCTTAATTCCTTTTTAGCATAAGAATCGAAGTTTTCAAAGCGCGGGTCGTCAACCTCTTCCTTTATCTTTTTTATCGTTTCCAGCCAAAAATTTAGGCTAAAAATAGATTTCAAAAGTTTCCATTCGGCTGCTGTAGGCAGCAAAAGTAAAAATAGAAGTTGGGTTTTTGTCAGTGGATTTTTTGTATCCGTTTCGTTAAGATAGCCTATCTTTTTCATTCTGTCATAGATAAGAGCGCTAAATATTCTCCAATCTTTTTTTTCCAGAAATCCGGAAGGATTATATATTTTCCAATTCGGGTTTGTTCCATTTTTGAACGTTGTGGCACTATTGCCCCACCACAGCTTGCTATGCATAGTGCTCACCATTAAAGCATCGTGCCACTCTATGCCGATCCACTCGACGAATGCTTTCATGAGATTTTCGTGATTACGATTAAGGCTTTCAAGGGGCGAGATTTTTATGTCTAACCGGGGATAATGTTCCATAATTTCGCTGGTACAAAGCAGAACCTGTCTTTGATGATGAAATGTTTCTCCGCAGGAAAGGGTGTTGCGCATTTTTTGTATATTCACACTTGATTTCATAGTTTCTACAGGATGGCGAATCGGAACAAGGAGGCGCACATTATTTGAAAAATCTGATAGGCACGCACTTAATTCGTCTTCGGATTCCATGGTATGAATGTGATATAAGATCAAGGCTCTCTCAGGCAATTTTCTACCGCACGTAACATGGTAAGCCTGGTGTAACAGAAGAAATAATGTAGCCCTTGTTATGGTTTCGCTTTGTAGCATTGCAAGGGCGTTTTGACGAAAATCGCGTTTATTAACTGAAAAACTTTCCTTTTTATCAGCGCCTAGTTGGTCTGCCCTATCAAACTTATTAATACGATACCAACATTCGCCATTAAAAAAACGTGGGTGCATATCAACAAAAGCATCAACTGTATGGGCATGATTATCTTTTTTGTTCTTTACGCATTGCCAAAACTTATTAAAATGGAGAGTACGCGGAAAACACATTATTTGGGGATGCCAGTCCAAGAGGCTGTGAAAAAGTTTCGAACCAGCGCGTCCGTGTGTCATCAAGCATAATATTTTCAAATTGTCATTTTTTTTCATAACTTTTATTTCAAGAGCGGGTATATTTATAGCTATCCGGTCTATTTTAGAACTACTGTCTTTTCTTTAGACACGCTACGATTTAATATGCCGTTTACCAGGCTTGAATTTAACAGGTTAAACGATGCTTTTGCTTTCGCGTGAAGGCCGTTTAATTTGTCCAGTCTTTGCTTGAATATCTTTACTTCCTCGGCCTCCCCTGATCCTTCAGAAACGACGGCTTCAAGAGCCCTCTTGGAGTAGTTTATCATTTTGTCTACGTCTGCAATGCTACGCTCGGCTATGGACTTTATCCGGTCCATTATAACCCTGGAGATATTTTCCTCTGCCTCGTAATAGTCTTTTCTGGACCCTTTCACCCATATTTTCAAAACAACACCGTATCTTTCTAGCGCTCTTATGTTAACGCTTGCGCTACCTTTGCTAATCTTAAGCCGTTCAACCATGTCATCTAGGGATAATGGCTTCCCGCTTAGATAAAGTACCGCGTAAAGCTGGGCCATGATATTATTTAACCCGAATTTACGACATATCTTATTTATACCACTCAGAAAGACATCCTGCGCTTTTTCCAAACTTTTATTCATAACCTTCTCCCGTGTTAACAGTCACTGTTTTTCTACTCTAAAAACCCGTGTCTTCAGACACTTACAACTAATTCAAATCTGTGGTGGCAAGGTGAGCTCCCCTTCTTCTTTAAACCTCATTAGCCTGGTTTCCTATCTAATTTCGCTATCACAGTAAAATAATCCGAGGTTTCTGTATATGCTAAAATATTTTTAATAACATAATCCATGAACCTAAACAGCAGCGGAAATTTTGGATAACCCGACAGAAAGAAATATTGAAAAAATGACATTTTTCTAAAGATTACTTTTTTAATTTTAAATCCTTCCATATGCAATATCTTACACAGGCTTTCCTTTGTAAAATATGAACTTATTGAAAATGCATTTAAACGCCCGGGAGACGCACTTCTCACCGTCTGCTGAACTATAGAATTGAAATTCATTTGGGAAGTTATAAGCAATCCGTTATCTTTAAGTAATTTGCGAATTTTTAAAATAGCTTCTTTTATTGAGAAAAGATGCATGAGGACCTGGGATAGAATTATTACATCGTATTTTTCGTCTATTTCAACATCTTCGAAAGCGCCTTCATATACCTTAAAACCTTTACTCCTCAGATATTCTGCCCTTCCGTGGTTTACTTCCGCAGCATCAACTTCACATCCCCTTTTTTTTAGATAATTTCCAGCTTCGCCGTGCCCCGCGCCAACATCTAATATTTTGCTATTTGGTCCTATATACTTCAAAAATTTATACACTTTCGGCATTATTGCTTTTTGTTTTACCGCACCTACCATAAGTAAGAAATACTGTCGCAATGTTTCTTTTGTAACCCTCGGAAATGGGTATATAAGAGAACAATGCGAACATTTTTTGAAATCATAAAAAAATGCTCTAGCTGTCTGCGGACTATCCATGATCTCCCCATCAGTTTTATCACAATATGGGCAGCCCTTATAAGTTAATTTATCAATGCTATTCATTTCGTACAAAAATACTTCTTTTGCTTTATTCATTTTTTATTGCTCCTGTTTTTCAAAAAGAATCGCCTTACCCGGGTGTTCCACTTGTTTGTATACTTTACAGCTTATTCTTTGTTTAGAACGTTCTAAACAAAGAATAACATAGCCCCCCCATATGTGTCAAGTATTATCTCGCTTCTACTTCGCCTTAGCGGAAACTCATAGAAGCCATGCTTTGTGGAGATTAAACAAGAAATGGCGAGCTTTTTGTGGTATTCTTGAGGATTTTCGTGAAGAAAATAAGGCTTATAACGCGTACTCTAACCTTGGCATAAGCTTCAAAATTAGGCCCCTTACCCTATCGTTCTTGATAATCTGCACCCAGTGGCGTTTTTCCGCGGGTAAAGAGTCTATAAACTTGTTTATTTCCCCGGCAGCTACCCTAAAAAGGGTATTATTGTCAGAATCATAGACAACTATATACCGGTCTACCTTCTTTTTCCACTTGTATTTCGTATCCACTAAATACCCGTCTTCATATTTGTGCCTTTTATTGATCGGTTCCGCAGTTTTTACGCTATTTTCAGTTAAAAAATTCAATAGTGGATCTACGGCCATGTTTTCCGAAAAAAATTCAATATGGCTTATGGGGCCGTATTTTGAGTATTGATTCCCCGCAACGTAGACTATCCTTTTATCTTTATAATTTTTGAGACTTTGATTATTTTTTATGGTTTCTATAACCCTTTGCTGCTCAGTATTCCATTCTTTCCAATGGTCCGAGATGCCCAAAATTGAGAATATTATAAGGGCGAAAAGAGCGGTTTTCCATTTGCGGGATAGGGGCATTAAAACAATAAGGTACGTCAATAATAATGAGCCAAAAATAGTAACTCTATTACCCAGGTTAAAGGCAAGTTGGGGATAGAAACCGGTAACGGCGAACATTGCGAAAGACAGGCCCGTTAAAGCCGTTAGTCCCAACACAAGATTTCTATTGTATTTTTCCGTACGTTTTTCATATGTTTTGTAGAAGACAACTACAAGAAGGACTCCGATTATAAGTGAGGTGATCGTCAATTGCGAAAATGAATAGTAGATCTTTAGCCACATCGAAGGGCCAATCATGGAATCGGTAAACGTTACAATTTGAAGAATAAACTGTCTGGCTATGACCGGTATATTAATTTCGAGCGGAATTCTATTTGTGCCCGTTTTAAGAACCTGTGTAAGAAAAACATAATAAACTGAATATATCACATTGGGAATAAGTAAAACCAGCCCTTTCTTAAGTTTTTTATCAAGCAGAAAAACAAGGAATAACGAAAGGGCGATTACAGGTGACCCGTAAGAAACAAAAGATGCTGCCAGGGCCATTAGTAAAGCGCCCCAAAAGCGATTGCGATATGCCAGGTAATAAGCATATAGGTAAAAAGCCATTGATAGGGTAAGATACTGCCCCAGGAACCAGTAAGTGGTTGAGTCATGTGAAGGGAAAAATAGAAAAAGAAACGAAGCTATATACGCATTTATTTGATTGAGATATAAACTGAAAAATTTTGTTACAAAATAAAAAGAAAGAGCGATGTAGAAAATTTTTAGGATTTCCGCAACAATAAAATTATCGAGTCGAAAAAGCGGATACCAGATAAAGTGGGTAAAATTTTCAAATGGCGTGGTAAAACATTTGACTTCAAACAAAAGCATTTTTATAAAACTTTTGTTTTTTAAAACAACAGTGTAGGTGAAATCGTCGGATACTATCCCTGTATTAATTAAAAGATAAGCAATTAGGGCAAGAAACGAAAAAAACCATATCTTTTTCTTCGTTTGGTTTACTACGTGCATGTTCTCCATCTAACTACTTACCCTACCGACGGCGATTATAGAACTCCCGAAAGGGAAACTCAGGAACTTACCTATGAATAGCTCTACTTTGCCGATCAGTGTAAACAAAGCATTAAAAAATGTATTAATCTTGAATTCTCTTTTGATAAACTCCTCGCTATAAGCGTTTTCCGCAAATTTAGGGGTTGCCCGTACTATTCTTCTTCTCAAAAACAAAAAAATACTTGTAAGAAAAAAGAAATATCTTATAAAAATACATTCCAGGCCCGAGGCCTGTATTTCCCTTTTTAGCGTATCCCTACTGTATCGCCGTTTATGGCCGCTTATAGCGTCGTATTCCGACCATAGCTTTGCCAGCGCCGGAACTGTAATAATAATTATTCCTTTTTTTTTGCAAAAATATTTTGCGTTTCGCATAGCAAGAACCGGGTCGTTCAAATGCTCAACTATGTCTGCTAAAATTATTACCTCGTATTTTTCTTTTAAATCTTTTACTTCGGTTTTTCTGGGATCAACCCCTAGGTCATACTTAAAGACCTTTCCGGCGCGCTCGGAGATATACGAAAGTGATTCACTGTAGATATCGGATCCGTCCACGTCGAGATTTTTTGCGGAAAGAAAGGAGAGCACGTTTCCCGAGCCGGCCCCCAGCTCCAATATTTTAGGGTTTTTTTTGCGGCAGAATTGAGTTATGGTGCGATAAATTATCTCATTCCTGTGGGAATACCAGAAGTGCTTGCGGGAATAAGCCAAGCTTTTTAAGAATTCCTTGTTATAATCACTTATCCCCATTTTTTCTTTCAAATTTTTCTTTTATTATATACAGCGGTCTCTTCCTTGTTTCTATGGACATTCTGACCAAATATTCACTGACAACGCCGATAAAAAATGTCGTGACCCCGGAAAGAAACAATAAAATCGCTACAAATGTGGTAAGCGGGCTGGGTGTGCCGAAGAAAAACCTAAAGGACAAAAGATACCCGGTCAATAAAACGCTTATAATCAAGAATACCGCACCCACTATGCTTATCAGCTGAATGGGCACAAGCGTGTATGCGGTGATGAGGTCAAAGGCTTGGCGCAGAAAACTTAATAAATTATATTTTGATTTTCCGTATTTTCTGGGATTGTCTTTTACCGGTACTTCTATTACGCTGCCGGTAAGCCAACTTGCAAAAGCCGGTATGTACACGCATTTTTCTCCATATTGCAACAGATAATTTATTATGCTCCTTTTATAGGCCCGTAGCATACACCCGTAGTCCTTTAATTTCACGCCGGTTAGTTTTGAAATTATAATGTTCATGACAGCTGAGGAAAACTTTCGGAGTATGCCCTCTTTTCGGCCCATACGCCTTCCTGCAACAACATCGAAGCCCTCTTCGATTTTCTCTAAAAGTTTTGGTATTTCGCCCGGAGGATTTTGGAGATCAGCGTCGAGCGTGACAACTACTTCGCCTTCGGAAGAGTTAAATCCGGCCATTACTGCGGCATGCTGACCGAAGTTTCTGCAAAATGAGATAATTTTTACGTTTTGTCCGGTGTTTTTAAACCCTTCCAGTATCTCGAGGCTCTTATCCTTGCTGCCGTCATCGACAAAGATGATCTCATAGCTTTTGCCGATACCCTTAAGAACCGAACTCAGTTCACTATATAACTCTCGCAAGCCGTCTTCCTCGTTAAAGACGGGAACAACTATTGAAACGTATGCACCCTTATTCATCACTTATTCACTACCTTTCTTGAAAATTTATTGTCAGCAAGATAATAGTCAATGGTTTTACGGAGGGCTGCATCCAGGCCTATCAGGGGTTCCCAGCCCAGAACGTCCCGAGCCTTTTTGATAGACGGGACCCTGAAAGACACATCCTGATAACCTTCCCCGTAAAAAATCTTTTCGCTGACATCTTCTATGTCGATTTTTTTGATCAGATTTGTTGATTTTATAATCGGATGTTTATAAAATATTTTCCGAACTCTGGAGGCCAACTCTCTTATGGTAACGTTATTTTTCGGATTTCCGATATTAAAAATCATTCCGTTCGTTACTCCGCTCTTATCTCCGATAATTTTCGTTAAACATTTAATGCCGTCATCAATATAAAGAAAACATCTTTTCTGATGCCCACCATTAACCAGTTTCATGGGCTCGTTTTTTAAGACATTCCCTATGAATTGTGTGAGGACCCTTGAGCCGCCCTCTTTGGTTGTGTAAATATCATCGAGTTTCGGCCCTATCCAGTTATACGGTCTGAAAATTGTAAATTTAAAATCTTTTTCGAATCCATAGGCCCACATGACTCTATCCAGCAATTGTTTACAGCAGCTGTAAATCCATCTCTGCTTATTGGTAGGGCCCAGTATGAAGTTGCTTTTATCCTCATCAAAGGCCTCATCGGTGCACATACCGTAAACCTCAGACGTAGAGGGAAAAACAACCCTTGTCTTGTATTTAACTGCTTTTTTGATAATTTCCAGGTTTGTCTCAAAATCCAGTTCAAAGACCTTTAACGGATTTTTTATATAAGTCGCGGGCGTGGCGATGGCCACCAGCGGCAAAACTACGTCACATTCTTTTATGTTATGTTCTATCCACTCCTTATCTTTATCTACGGTAACGTCCCCTTTTACGAAATTAAATCGCGGATTGTCGACTATATCGCTTATTTTATTACTTTCGACGTCAAGCCCGTAGACTTCCCAATCTGTGGTTTTTAATATATTTTCCGAAAGATGACTTCCTATAAAACCGTTAACGCCTAAAATTAGTACCTTCATTGGTTTTTATTATACCTTTTTCTACGCAACATTTGAAGCATAAAAATTAAAAGATCCCAGCCAATCATAACAGCCTAGCAATTTCTTTTCAAATTTAATCGGAGAATCGTCAAAACCGGTTATTTCCGTTCGTTTCAGGGTAAAAATATCCGCATTTTTATCGTTTATACCGTTTACACTTGAACACGCACAGAGAAAACCCTCTTGCTTTAAAATGTTTTTTGTCTCGTTTGTGTATTTGCCATGCGGAAAGCTAAACGCATAAATTTTATCATGTATATTCTTTTCGATTGTTTCCCTGGATCCTGCTATTTCCCCTATCAATGCTTCTCTATCGATTTCAGTGAGCCTTTTATGCGTTAGTGCATGGGAACCGATCGAAAAACCGGCCTGACCAAGTTTGATAAGATCTCCCCAATCAAGTGTCTGCCAACTATGCCAATAGACGTGTTTCGGCAGTTTTTGTTCCAGAAAATATATGTTTACAAAAAGCGTGGCTTTAAAATCGAATTTCTTTACTATTGGCATAGCATTCGTCAGGATACTTTTATACCCATCGTCAAATGTAATCACTATGGATCTTTTAGGCGGGGCTATGCCCTTTCTGAGGCTCTCTGCCAAATCAAGAAGCCCTATTACACAAAAGCCCTCTTCCTTTAAATATCTCATGTGCATTTCGAATACTGACGGCAAAACAGCAAGCCCCATAAGGTCTTTTGAAGGGTCAGAACTTTCTATCGCATGATATGCAAGGATGCGACAACTTTCTTTGTCTAATATTTTTGATTTCGCAATTCGTCGTCGGGCAAAAATAATGTTTGAGGCTATATTTTTGGAAATTCTTTTAATCATTCAAGACACCTAAAAGCCGGTCTATGTTGCGAGTGAGTGAACATTTCTCCACGACCGTGGCTCTCCCCTTTTGTCCGACTGTTTGCCTTAGTCTTTCGTTTTCTATAAGTTCCGATAAAACGCGTATCCATTCTTCAGTTGTGACAGTGAAAAATCCGTTTTCTCCATTTTTTATCATCTCTGCGTTGGTAGGGGTATAAGACACAACCGCAGGTATGCCTACCGCCATATATTGAAGCATTTTACAGCCTAGCTTCCCCCTGGTCCATTCATTGTCAGGCATCGGCATTATACCTATATCGCACCCTTGTAAATTACGAACCTCGCTATCATAACTCCAATCGACCCTTTCATGTCTTACACCGGGATTTGTGTACTTTCCGAGGCCAATAAATTTAAATTTGACAAAGTCATATTTTTCACTGACACGTCTAAGGGCGTCATTAAGCATATAAAGATACGCAGTAGTAGCCGGCGAACCTATCCAGCCAACTACCACGCTTTTGTCTTTTTCTTTGGGTAGGACAAAAAAGCGTTCTGTGTCTATGGGCCCCGGTATCTTGACGACGCGATTACAATATCTGGAAACAAATTCTCTTATATACTCATTTTCCACTATAACGGTTTTGGATACCTTAAGTATATTAATAACCTCACCCTTTTTGACATATTTTTTTATTCGCGTGACGAGATCGCGGCCTTCTTTATCAGGTAGATATATCGCGTCGTCTATATCAAATATAATATTCTTATTTAGGATTTTTAATAGGATTTCGAGTCTGAATGGAAACGTGGTTCTTTGCAAGAAAATCGCATTAAATCTTCTCGCAATAAATATCACGTGTATTAGGCGCAACATTCGCTCGATAGATACGTATACATAGTACAAAAGTTTCGTGAGCGGGCCAAAATCCGGTGATTTTATCATAAGTGCTGTTGAAATTCCGGAGATCGCGGAAAAAGAGCGGTATTTTATGCCGCGTTTTTCCAGCTGCGGTAAGTACTGCGATACCCTATACCGCGTAGCTGGGGCTTTTTCGGTGCCGTAAGATACAAAAAGAATTCTCATAATTTTTCTTCCATAAATTTCTTTACACAGTATTTTACTTTCTGCACTTGTTTTTTTGTCATATCGTAGAAAAGCGGCAAGGAGACTATCTCCTTCCATACCCTCTCTGTAACCGGTAGTTTTTTGCTGAACTCTTTAAATAACGGCTGGATATGATTTGGGATATAGTTTATGCCTATCGATATGCCTTGTTCCTGCATAAACTGTATGAATTTATCCCTGTTTTTCTTAATTCGTATTGTATAATTGAAGGGGGCAATTTCCGAATAATTTTTTCGTAGAATCTCTATTCGCTTTACGTTTTTAAAGAAATTGTCGTATTCTTTTACTATGCTTTTACGTTTTTTTATAAAACTTCCAAATCTTTTAAGCTGTTCCAGGCCTATGGCTGCATTTATGTTGCTCATATGATATCTGTAACCCTCTGTAACAACTTCATAGAACCAACTTCTCTTATTTTTGTACCGCATCCAGGTATCCTTGCTTATGCCCAGAAGTCTTTTTCTTCTCAAGGTTTCCGCAAGCTTTGCGCTGTTTGTGGTAACGCATCCCCCTTCCCCGCAGGTCAGGTTCTTTATGGGGTCGAAGCTAAAACAAGCTAGCTCCCCGAAGCTACCTATTTTCCTGCCTTTATGCGAGGCGCCGAAGGCGTGCGCCGCGTCTTCTATTATATGTATTCTTTTCTTTTTCCCTATTTTTAAAATTTCATCTATGTCGCAGGGCATACCGCCGTAATGCACCACAAGTATGGCTTTTGTTTTCTTTGTTATACGTTTTTTGGCGTCTTCTACGTCGATATTCAAGGTATCCGGCATGATCTCGCAAAATACCGGTTTGGCACCGACATTTATTATCGGCTGGATGGACCCTACGAAGGTAAGCGACGGTACTATCACTTCGTCACCCGGACCGACGCCTGCGCTTGAAAGGGCCATATGAATGGCGCTGGTTCCCGTACTTACGGCTATGGCGTGCTTTACGCCAAGATAGGCTTGGATCTTTTTTTCAAACTCATACACAAAAGACCCCATGCCGAGCCAATGGGTCTTGAAAACTTTTTCTACATTTTTCAGTTCTTTTTTCCCTATATTGGGTCTTGCGAGTGGAATCATTCTATTCACCTCTTTCCGCTATACAAAAAATCAAATGGCCATTGCCTGTCATGCCCCCGAGCAGCACAATAGCTTTCCGTATAAGATTTACTACCTTATTCACTAAACCCTTTCCTATAATCTTTCCGCCGCCGCATATTCCCATTATCTTGACGTTCGACACCTTAAAACCGGCCTCGTTTAATGCTCTCGAAAGAGACTTTTTATTAAATCCGTAAATCTGAAAAGTCGGAAAAAGCGGCGAAAGATGGGTAGTAATCTGTTCCCCGGAAACCAGGGTTTTAAAAAAATCTCCCATTTTAAAAACCAGGGCATCCTCATTGGTAATCTCAATAAAAAGAATGCCGGTTTTTTTAAGCAATGACTTTGCCTTTTTCAACATCCCTAAAGGGTCCTGCACATATTGTAAAACGGAATTAAGGCATATGACGTCGAAACTTTTTTCCTGGAGTGCCAAATTATTCACATCCCCCAGAAGCAAATCTATGTTAAATGCTTCTTTTGCATATTGCGTAAGTTTCTTCGACACCTCGATGCCTGTTGCCTGCCAGCCTTGCTTACCTGCAACATAAACAAGCTCCCCTACTCCGCACCCGATATCCAGCAAATTACCTTTTTGGGGCTTACTTTTTTCTATCATACGTATTCTCTTTTTATTTTTTCTTATTTGCCCCTGGAGCGCTTCGCGGGAAAGACTAATTATTTCAGGATTAAAATTAAGTCTATCGCTACTTTGTGTTGAGCGCGGCATTGGGTTAGGATAAAGAAGACCGCAAGAAGAACACCGGGCTATAGTTGTATCAAGCTCCGGATTTCCCTCGGGGCTTTTCCTTTTGCCCAACGATTCTGTCGCCTCAGAGCCACATATATTGCATTTCACATATTCAAAATTCATATCTTGGCCTCTCAAGAGGAAAGACTCTTGTATATACCCTCGTATTTGTCAACGGCTGCGTTAAGTGATAAATATTTTTCTGCTGCCTGTCTACAACGCGCAGGAAGCCCTGTGTCTTTAAGCAAGTTTTTCAATTCTAAGATCGCATTTTTATAAGATTCCTTGTCGAAACTGTTTATTACAACGCCTACTTTATCATTGCGCACAATTTCTTCCGTATCTCCTATTCCGCTGTTTATTACAACGGGCAAGCCGCATGCCAAATATTCGCCGAATTTCACCGGTGAAGACGATAGCTTTGAAAAAACCGGTTTAATAAAGAACATTCCCAGGTTAGAGCTTGAAAGATAATCAGGTATAATATCGTAAGAAACAGAATCAATTGTAAACTGTTGTGCGCCAAGGCCTTTCTTGTCAGCCATATTCTTTGCATAGTCCCTATCTTTCCCGATTAGAAGTAAAAGATGCGCATTATCGATACATTGCCTGGCGGCTTTAAAAAAATCTATCATCTCTTCCAACATGTACCAAGTACCCACGGAACCAATATACGTAATAATAAATTTGTTTTTAAAAGCAGGTGCCTGGGATAAGCGAATACTTTCGTTCCTTTTTGGCTTAAACTTTTCTGTGTCAGCAGCGCAAGGAATAACGGAAAACTTTATGCCAGATTCATGGTATTTATTTTTTAGGATTTCAAAAAATTTCTCTGTTAGAACAATTACATGGTCCGAGGACCTGGTTAAAACCCCTTCTAAGAAGCTGACTATTTTGTGTTTGACTCCGTTTCTTTTCCACAAACCTGCATCTACATATTCTTCGGAATCTATTCCCCTTGTATCGAATATAAATTTCCGCGATAGCAGCCTTGCAACCGGATAGCCTATTAAAGCCGCAACCACTGCCCTTGCGTGAACGATGTTAATTCCGTTCCGACTAATAATGTAGAGGCTGTAAAAAAACCCACAAATCACATCGAACGCAGTCGCGGGAATTGTAGGTTTTTTGTGGTATTTCAAACTGAACCATTCAATGCCGGGTATTTTGTAAATATTTTTTTCTTTTATAGCCTTTTTTTCGAATGTTAGAAGATAGAATTTAATGCCTCTTTTCGAAAGTTCCCTTAAGTATGGAATAACTTGCGATTGAACTATTGGCTCGGATATTCCGTTGTAGGATATATAAAGCGCTTTTACTATTTTATCCGGCATCTTTTCCGCCATCCACTTTACGCAACATCCTGTCGATTCCCAATCCGATGAAAATAAAACCTATGTAATAAATAATGCACTTCTGCCGAATCAAAGTCCCCATATTAGCCTGCGTCAATCCCAGAATGCTTAACCAGCATAGAAATGTAAATAGCGGTATAAATGTCTTTTTAAATTCTGCCTTTATCGAAATCCACATACCGCTTACAAGGAAAGGAAGAAGACACCACCATATGATTGATTCGATATTTGCCGCTATATGCAATGTGCTGGCCGGCAGCGCTAAAAAAGGTAAAAGTAAGGCGGCTAAAAAACCTAATGGGAAATAAAGTATTGTTGTAGCATGTGTCGATGTGGATAACGTCCAGAGATACCCTGTATTGGTAAAAGAGCTGGAATATCTAACCTGGGAAAGCATTGCGGGAATTTGCTCCAGCTGTACATACAGATTAGATAAAAATGGTCCTTTAAATACCTGTAGCAAAATAAGCGCTATCAGGGAAACTAATATAACAAAATTTTTATATCGCCATTTCCACAATGCGACAAAATAAAAAATTATCGCTGGAAAGATTATGGCAAGAAACCTTTTCGTGAAATATACGACAAGAAGCGAAAGCAGTAAAAAAAGCACGTTTCTTAGATTCGGGCTTTTGCGTATTTTCATGCATAAATAAAACGCGAGAATAAGCGCTAATACAAGCATTGGTTCCTTAAAATTGAAAAGTGACCAAAAAAATGTAGACGGCCAGAGCAAAAACAGAGAAAGAACGAGAGTCGTAACTTCATTTCTTATATTTAGATCCTTACAGAGGAAATACACTGGTATAATAATGACGGCATAAAAAAAGCAATTTAATATAAGAAGTATCTGCCCACCGCATGTGCCGAACAAATAAAAAATAAAAGCACTATATAACTGATAGCGTTGTACATCTTCACGGGCGCCGCCGATAAGGTTAAAATAAGAAAGCTTTTTAATTGGGAAAAATTTCCCTTCTCGCCATAAGTCTCCTACTATCGTACCAAAATCCCCGTATGTATAGTCGTCACCTTTGTAAGAAAATCCGTAAAATTTTGTATCCACTGTTTCGTTGTATAAAAAAAGACTTATCAAAACGTGTAAGAGAAAAGCCAACAAAAATAACGTTAAAATTTTTGTCCGCATGTTCTTTTCGACTTTGCGCGTAATAAAATAGATACCCGCCAAGGCAAGTCCGACAACGGCTATAAGCTGCGGCATTCTATCCATGCCTAGTAGCGCAATCACAAACGCAAACGCGGTAATTAAAATATATTTTAGCGGTCTTCGCATAACTTGTTATGCCTTTTTTACACTTGCTCCCACGACAACAATTATAAGACTAAAAAGCGAAATCCCCACCCATAAAGGGTTAAAATAGTCAAAGTACAGATCCAGCCTATACAAGCCTTTCTCCGGCAGCGAAAGCTTCATGAGATTATACTCGTCCCACATGATGCGCGCCGGCTCTCCGTTCAAGCGTGCACGCCAGAGCGGGTGGCGGGCGATTTTAACAAAAGCGACATTTCTTGGCGAATCATTTCGTATATCGGCCTTTACACGCTGGTTCTCCAAAGATAACTTTTCATAAGCAGCTTCTTTTTCAAAGCTTATCCATTTGCCCCGAAAATCTTTTAAACGGAATATGCTGAAAATACCAAAATCCGCCTGATCAGAAAAGAATCCGGATTTGGCCAGTTTATTCTTTAAGTCCGGCTCCACGGTTACGATGTGGCTTGCGTTAAACCGATCCATTGTACTTTTGATCCGGGAATTTTCAATTTCTTTTACCGGCACACCGAATATCCTTCCCTGGTCATTACGCATGTACTTCTCCTGAGGAAAGGATGAAGCGGAGCGCGAAACGCCTATTTGCGGAATCCGTGTAAAAACGCCCGACAGGGCAAATGCGTCGCTTCTTTTTAAAATGGGGTCATCCACATTGCCAATCGTGTTTTGATATACAATTCTGGACCGGCCGAGGGGTATATTCTCGTTAACCCAATCCCAAACCTTGTAAATGTCCGACATCTGGGGTGATTCCTCCAATGTCCGGGAAGCATCACGCGCAATATAATTGTAATGCGAGGCCGCGGAAAACATTAACAAAATTACGCATATAGCCGCCAGAATACCCCTTCTTCCGAAACGCTTGAACAATCTACCGGCGCCATAAGCCGCAAATACATACATACACAATTGTATGTACACGAAGAATCTGCTCATCTGTAGAGTTGGAACCAGAGGTATCTTGTGCCACCAATCAAAACCCGTAAAAAGATCTATAAAAAACGGGAAACATATTACCACGAACCAAAAGATACGCCATAAAGAACGCTTTGTATTTGGATTTTTTTCGCTTTTGAAAAATAGGAATGCACCCAAAAGGCTAAAGAAAATTCTTGCCATAACAGGCAAGTTTATTGCAAGCGTTGAGGCGCCGGTTACCGTTGTAAGCGGGCCAAAGAAGGATTTCGCGCCCCACCGGATGCCCTCTTCGAGGGGCGTTGCGCCACCCAATTTCTCAAAGTAATTCCCTCCGATAAAAAAACCTGCCAGATAGTAAAAAGAAATCATGACGGCTGACAAGGGTATTATATATGAACAGATTAAAGATTCCGTAAAACGAATTTTTCCTCTGTACGCATTTAGCACATAGGGAATCAAATATATAAAAAGAATGATTCCTGTGATTATCGCCGCGTAGATATGGACCAATATGATTGAAGCAAAAATAAGCCCCAAAAGAAAGGCCTTCTTTAACGTCATGGCCTTAATGTTTTTGTCCAGTAGGTGCAAAAATATGAAGAAAAGTCCGATTGCCAGAAAATTATTCCACATGCCGACAAGAATTTTGTCGTAATAAATATCGCTTTGCAGCATAAGGCAGGCGGTAATAAGCATTGAGGGCATTTTGCCGAAACGAAACGAGGTAAATTTATAAAATCCGGCGCCCATAAATACATAGCTAAACAGGACCATTAGTTTATAAGAAAAATTAAGCGGGAGGAAAAATACCTTGTTTAAAACGACCATTACTAGCGACGTTAACTGGTTATAATCAATAAAAATAGGCATGCCGGCCATCCCCTGCATGCTCCAACCGCTTATCCAGTGGTATTTGGGAATGAGTGTATTAGCTAAATAGTAGAGATCGTAATAATGGAAAGAGTTGTCATATCCTGACATAAGGCCGGGAGCAAATATGCCCCTAAACATGAAAAGCCCGAGGGCTGCGATCAGTACATAATAGATATAATATTTTGTATATTTTACCAAGATAGCCATGCGTATTGTTCTCCTGAAACGGCTTGATTCGCACTCAACAGTTTCTCATATTCTTAGGCCAGCGTCAATTCATTTTTTGCAGATAGGGACGGTTCTGGCCTCGAACGTGAAATACGTTGAAATAAGCGCGAAGATGATATAAAATACATAACCGTAATAAGGTGCTAAAAAAATGGATAACAAGATTAAACACGTTTTATTTACCGTATTTTTGGCTTTACGACTACTTGAGTTCTCTTTCCGCATAATATATTCAATCAGGTACCGCAATTTTGACTATATAACTTATGGCTTTTTAAATATCGGGAGATTTAACCTCGACTACTTCAATGGTTATGCGAAATTAAGAACCCCATCAAGACCGGAAGACAAGCTTAACCACGGACTAAAAGATTCCGAATATAAAGTCATCAATGCTGGGGTATCAAGTCAGACCCTCTATGGAGAGGTAAATTGGGCCTGATATTACGCGACAAGATTGTTCACATGACAGATTACGGAAAGGCGTTACTTGCAGAAATTATCGCGGAACAAATTATCGAATTACGGAAATAGTTAAAATGGCCAACATTAGTTTTATTACACTTTATGACAAGGGATGCATGGGCACAAGATATCTATCCTCCTTGCTAAAAGCGGAGGGGCACGCAACATCTATAGTATACTTAGGAAGGCATGAGGGAAAAATCAAAAAGGGTAACGATGCCTTAAATTCCGACGAGGATCTGTGGATAAGTGTTAATGAGTACGGGAAAGACTTGGTTCGTAGCTATTCTGACCCAATCAGCGAAAACGATATAGATATTTTACTGGATCTCCTGGCTAAAATAAAACCTGATGCGCTGGGCTTTTCCCTGCGATCCATGTTTTTAAACACAGCCACACAACTAGTAAATCGGATTCGGGAAAAGTTTGATTTCCCTATTATTTTCGGCGGAATAGCCGCGACATGCGATCCCGAAAAATGTATTCGTGAGGCAGACATAGTCTGCTTAGGCGATGGCGAACAGGCCATGTTAGAGATAGCCCGACGGATAGACAAGAAAGCCCCCTTAAACGACGTAAATAATCTCTGGGTGCGTTCTAACGATAATATTTATAAAAATGGGTTATACCCGCTTGAACAAAATCTGGATAAATTCCCCTTTCCGGACTACGACTCTTTAAATAAATTCTCGATTCACAATGGCGCGCTTATTGAAAACGATCCTGCCATCGGCAACATGAGTAAATATACCTACGAAATCGTAACATCACGCGGGTGCCCTTTTTCATGCACCTACTGCTGTAATGACGTGCTTAAAAATACTTATGAGGGGCAGAAATACCTTCGTCGGAGATCCGTAGAAAATGTTATCGACGAATTGAAAATCGCAAAAGAAAAGCACGGCATAAAATCCGTCCTATTCAAGGATGAAGTCTTCACGTTTGATTTGAATTGGATTAAAAATTTTTCTGAAGCTTACAAAAAGGAAATTGCCCTCCCCTTCTGGTGTTATACGTATCCGGCGTTTGCTGATAGTCAAATTCTTAATTTGCTAAAAGATTCCGGCATGTTTAATGTAACGATGGGCATTCAGTCCGGCAGCGAAAGCATCCTTTACAATACTTTTAATCGAAGGACCTCGATAGAGAAAATTATTTCTGCCGCGGATACCCTGATACGTTTAAAATTGCCTATAAGGCCCCGTTATGATATCATAACCAATAATCCGTTTGAAACCGAGAACGATCGCCAGGCTACCCTTGAATTATTGATGCGCCTTGATAAGCCCGTAGATTTTGGATTAACCAAACTTTCCTTTATACCGGGATCCAAGATCGTCCGGATGCGGGAGGAAAAACACATAACCGGAGTAGTCGACGAAGATCTTTATAAGTTTTGGAATACTTTATATTTATTGAATCAATATAGTTTTTTCCCTAACCGTTTCATTAGGGCTTTGAGTAGAAGTAAGTTTTTCCGGGACAAACCGCAATTTTTGCAGTTGTTGCTTGTGCCTAAATTCGCAGAAACCAAATTTCAGGGTTTTTTGGATTCATTGAAGGGATGTATACCCGGAAATGCTATCTTATTTTTGAAGAAAATCCGTTATATTGTAAAAAGATACTAATCGCAGTACAGAGAGAAGGGTTAAATAATGCTTTGGCTAATGTTTGCGGCCTATAACGAAAGAGAGAATCTTGCCAACCTGCTGCCCGGGCTATCAAACTTCCTGGAAGGCAAGATTAAAGACTATAAAATATTAATCGTCGATGACGGCAGTACCGACTCGACAAAAAATATCGCCGATTCTTTGGATAAGCCCCTCCCCATCGAAATAATTTCGCATGAAAAAAATAAGGGAGTCGGTGAAGTATTTAAAACCGGCTTCTCTGCGATAAGCCGTCTCGCCGGGCAAGATGATCTCGTAGTCGTCCTGGAGGCAGATGGAACCAGTGACTACACGTTAATACCTGAATTGGTCAGGAAACTCGAAGGCGGCATGGATATAGTCATCGCTTCTCGCTATATAAAAGGTGGTGCCTATAGGAATTTTCCGCTAAAAAGGCATTTAATAAGCCATATCGGCAATGTTATTTTAAGCATGGCATTCAGGAATAAACGCATAAAAGACTACACTATATTTTTTAGAGGCTACCGGGTCGAGCTCCTGAAGAAGGCCCTGTCGCAGTATAAGGACGGGTTTATTACATCAAATACGTTTCTTGCCAATACGGAAGCGCTTATAAACCTTACGAAACTTACCGATAAGATAGATGAGGTCCCGTTCGTATATTCCTATGAGGTAAAAATCGGTAAGAGTAAAATGCCTCTTCTAAAGACGCTTTTTGATTATATCAAATTCCTGCTTACTAAACGCGCTTGACCGCTCGAGCACTTCGCTCGCGAAAATAAATCGCATACCACACACGCCAAACGTCCGCCATGGCGCCAAAAAGTACGCCCATCCTAATTCCGTGCGAGCGGCCGCTTCTCCTGGGAGAAGTTTCAACCGGATAGTCAATTATGCGATACCCGGCGCGGGTTGCGCGTATTAAACGTTCCGCCTCCGAAAACGGAGTTTTAGAAACCAATGTAAATTTCTCGATAATTTCACGCTTCATAAGCTTGACAGCCCCCGCGTCAAATGTATGAATCCCAAATAATGCACGAGGCACCATATTAAAAAACCATGAAATAAATTCCCTCCATAGCCCGTAATTCTTTTTCTTCCGTCGCGCGATAACTATATCGCACTTCCTCACCAAAGGCAACATTTTCAAAATTATCGCGGTATCCCATTGTCTGTCGGAGGCATTCACGAAAATAAAGTCCTTTCTGGATTCTTTATATAAATGTTCAAAACTGGCGTGTATCCCGATATTGCGCGGATGGTTAATTACGCGAATGTCGGGAAAGCGTCCGACCATCTCCCTGATTTTCTCGGGTGAACGATCCGTTGAACCGTCGTTGCAAACTAAGATTTCATAATCCAGCCCGGAATTTGCGAGAAGCCGGTGAGAACTTTCCAGTACTTCGCTTATCGTAGCTTCCTCGTTATATACGGGAAATCCTACCGAGACACTGGGAAGATTCATGTTTTTCATTTTGCTATTTTCATCGTGGTAAGTTTAATCGGACGGCCTTTGCAAGATATGGACTTAGTAGCCGCTTCCAGGATTTGCACTACCCTTAATCCTGATTCACCGTCAGTGATGGGGTGTTTCTTTTTTTCTATACAATTGACAAAATGCGCCGCCTCTGTACGTAAGGCTTCGGTTATATCAAGTTGTGGAACCCATATATCGCCTGTTCGGTAGCTTACTAACATCTTGTATATGCTTTTAGCATCGCTCTTAACATTGATCCCTTTGTCGTAAACCTTAACCTTCTCGCTCGGTTCCAGATCATCATAAACAATCATTTTCTGGCTTCCGCCTATTAACGTGCGGCGGACTTTCACCGGAGCCAGCCAATTGACATGTATATGGGCTATCAAACGATTCTTAAAAAACAACGTAAGATAAGCAATGTTCTCCGGCTGATTGGCAACATGACTCATGCCGGTAGCAGATACGGCGTACGGCCGCATCGGTAGTAGATAATCTATGACCGAGACATCGTGTACGGCTAAGTCCCATATAACGTTGACGTCATGCTGGAACAGGCCAAGATTAACGCGCACCGCATCGTAATAATAGATATCCCCGAGTTCCTTGCTTTTTATTAATTCTTTAATCCTGCGAACTGCCCCTGTGTATACAAATGTGTGATCCACCATTAGAACACGTTTTCTGCGATCGGCTTCTTTTATGAGCAATGACGCTTTTTCTTTTGTTGTCGCCAGAGGCTTTTCCAGCAAAACGTGCTTGCCGGCCTTTAACGCCTCCATCGCTATCTTAAAATGGGTTGAACATGGCGTAGCTATTGCAACGGCGTCGAGATCCTTGTTGGTGAGCAAATCTCGATAATCATTTGTTGTTTTTACATATGGATATCTCTGCTTTACAGCACTTAGGCGTTCCGGTCGGAGATCCGTTACGGCAATAACTTTGCAGCCCGGCGTTTCAGCAAAATTCCGCACTAAATTCGGCCCCCAATAACCATAGCCAATCACACCAATGTGAACCATTATTACACTCCTTTTTTGCGCACGTCACCTATGACTTTAGCCGGCACCCCGGCTACGATAGAGTAATCCGGCACATCCTGCGTCACCACGGCACCCGCGCCTATCATGGCGCTTTTACCTATGGTAACCCCGCACATGATCGTAGCAGAGCTGCCGATTGAACAGCCGCTCTTGACACAAATTGCGCTAACCTTCCAATCGGTTTCGGTTTTCAAGCGCCCTCCTACGGCAGATCTCGGATAGCGGTCATTAATGAACATGGCGCCGTGGCCTACAAATACTTCGTCTTCAATTGTCACGCCTTCACAGATAAATGTATGCGAAGATATCTTACAACGCGCGCCTACTTTGGCATTTTTTTGAATTTCTACGAAAGAACCTATTTTAGTTTCATCGCCTATGCTGCAACCATAGAGATTTACAAGTTCGGGGTGCGGTATTTTTACGTCTTTCCCCAGTCGTACATCTTTTTCTATCGGCATATTATGCTCCTCTCCTCCGGCGGTCACCACAGTCCTATGCGTTCGGCGAATCCTTTAACAAAACTTTTTGTTATGGCGGAATATTTAAATAAAAAATATGTGAAAATAAAATATCCGCTCACATATAGCAGGGAATATATTTTTTGTCCTCCCTTATTTACAAACCCGTAGATACCGTAAGAACCCAGAAGGATAATATAGCCGTCTATCGGCATCCTGTAACGCGAGAACCCCGGGAATAATAAGGTAAACGACATAAAATATAAAATTACAATAAGTATGTTCCAAATTTCTTTATTCTCTTTAAACGCGAAAAAAGTGCCTAAAAAAGCGAAGGGTAACATAAAAATATACTGAAAATTAATAACATTCCCTCCCAAGATTTCCCAATCAATGATATTCCAGAAAAATAAAAATCTTATGGCAAACATTTTAAGCGCAAATAAGGGTTGTGTTCTATAAATTTTTATCGCCTCGTGCATGAAAAAATTATTACGTTCGGCCTCATTCGACATAGTATCATAGTTAATCGACATCGGGCTGCCCGGAGGGAAAGTAAATATCATGCCGTCCGCGGGCTTGCAGAGCCCTTGGTACATATTGATCCCGCCGTTTGTCGAGACTAATACAAATTTTCCATGGGCCCTGTAGTTTCGGACCGTCCAGGGCACTATTAGGATTAAAAAACAGAGGGCGAGCGCTAAAGAAAAGGCCGCGATTTTCGTCCATGGTAACTTGTTTTTACGCATTTTTGGAAGTAAAATAAAAAGTACTATAAAAGGCAGGAAGACGGCTGCTGATCTTGTGAGAGTAGCAATGCCGCATAATATACCCAACAGACAAAACCATTTCACGCCCGGTTTCTTGGCGATAATAGCCAGATAGATTATGGAAACCAAAAGAAACGTAAAAAGTGTTTCGGTGTATAGCATTTTTGAGCAAATAATAAACGTCATGTAAAGGGATGAAAAAATACCCGTGATTATCGCCGTGGGCTTGTTAAAAATTTTCTCTGCCGTTAGATAAAGGATGCATACCGTGATAGAAGATATGATAACTTGGATAACCCGAACGGCAAAATAACTGTGGCCGAATATGGCGTAAATAAACGCCAGGAAGCCTGCGTAAAACGGCGGTCTGTACGAAGTTGCGGCACCATCGGAATCCACATAGGCCCTTTCCTCCAAAAGCCTCATAGCTAGATTATCATGCTCGATTTCGTCCGTTTCTATTCCGGTGGGGCTACCCGCCAAATACAGGACCCGGATCGAAAATGCCGCAGCAAAGATAAGCAGAACTATTAGTAAACCTTTGTACTTGTTTCCCATAATAATATTACGTTTTGTTGGCCGCAACCCCTGCCAGTATATCCGTCATCCTTGGCCCGCACACATTGTAAGAATAATATTCTTTCACCCGCTGCCTGCCCTGCTGCCCCATTCTCTCCCGCAACGAACGATCTTCAATCATTCGAGAAAGTTTATCAAACCACTCTTTGTCGGTTTCTGCTAAATATCCGTTTGTGCCGTCAGTAATTAAACTGGCGTTTATGCCTACGGGGCTTGCAACGCAAGGGATCCCTCTGGACATGTAAAGTAATAATTTATATCCGGCCTTTTTACAGGACCACTCGTTTTGCTCCAGAGGCATGATGCCTATATCGATCTCATCGAGAAATTTATTTTGTTTTTCGATAGACCATTCTGGTATCGTTACACCCAAAGCCTCAAGGCCTTGATTCCTTTCGGCGCCCATGAATTCTATATTCAGATTTTTAAATTTGTCTTTTAAATCTTTTAAAACAGGCAAAATAATGGAAAGATATTTGGAGGTTTCCGGGGAACCCACCCATCCTAAAGTAGCAAAGCTTTTCCTTTTCGGCAAAACTTGATTACTTACATCAACCGGGCTAATCAAGTAATGTACGTTTCGATTGTGCTTGCATGCGAATTGCCCAAATTCTTTATGTGAAACGATAACAGAAGCTGCATCTTTTAACATATATCCGATATCCCTATCGAGGTAAATTGCGTCGTCAAAGTCGAACACAATGTTTTTGTTTAAGGCTTTGAGCATCTTCAGTATTATTTTAGGCAGTATTACTTTTTGCACAAAGATAATATCGTATCTTTTCGATAATATAAAAACAGCCATAAAGATGTATATTTTATAGAAAGTTTCTAAAATATATTGCCATGCGCTGTCCTTCTTTAAGTTCAGTATCCGCCTGCATTTAGCGTGCGTGGTAAAAGAAAGAACGTTATAAGCTATGCCCTTTTCTTTCAGAAAAGGCAGATATCCATATACCCTAGCCCTTGTGCTTGCAACAGTTTTATCGCCTATGGTCAAAAAAAGTACTTTCATTATAAAATTGGGTTTATTTGAATTCCTTGCATTTACCTTTTCGAATTACATCTACAATTCTTTTGGCAGCCATTCCGTCGCCGAAAGGATTTTTTGCAAATCTTCCACTGCTGCTTTTTGCTTTCAACGCCTTGTTAACATGCTTATTTATTTTACGCGGGTCCGTCCCTACAAGAATCGAGGTACCTGCCCTAACAGCTTCCGGGCGCTCGGTACAGATCCTGGTCACAAATACTTTTTTCTTTAAGAACGGCGCTTCTTCCTGAACCCCTCCGGAATCGGAAATAATAAACTTGGAACGGTCCATTAAATGCACAAATTCTTTATATGGCGGGGGCTCAATAAGCTTAACATTTTTTAATCCGCTTAAAGTCCTAAAAACGACTCCTCTTGCGTTCGGGTTAAGGTGAGCTGCCCAGAGCCAGCGAAAATCGGGATGTTTCTTTGCCAGGGACTTGATAGTAAGGCATATGTTTTTCATTCCGCCGTTAAAGTTTTCCCGTCTGTGGCCTGTAATAAGCGCGTAAGGTATCTCTAAAAAGGTTTTGTTAACACCTGTCACGTCAGGCGCATTTCGCCTTACTTTCTTTAAGACCCCTTTTAAAGCATCTATCACGGTATTGCCGGTTACAAATATTCTTTTCGGGTCCGTGCCCTCTTTCAGTAAGCTAAGTTTTGCGTACGGTGTAGGGCAAAAATTAAATCTCGCTACAAGTGAAACAAATTCGCGGTTTACCTCCTCGGGAAAAGGATTTCTGTTATCCCCGGAACGCAAACCCGCCTCAATATGGCCCACATCTATGTTTTCGTAATAAGCGGCCAGCGCTGCAGCAAAAACCGTAGAGGTGTCCCCTTGTAGAAGAACAAGATCCGGTTGTACTTTGCGGTATATTTTTCCTATTGCCTTCATAACACCTGAGGTAACATCGTAAAGTGTCTGTTTCGGCTTCATTAGGTTAAGATCTATATCGGGTTTAATGCCGAATTCGGCTAAGGCTTGGTCCAATAGATACCGATGTTGGGCCGTAACGCAGACGATGGGCTTTAAGCCCTTAGTTTTTTTTGCAAGCTCGATTACCGGAGCCATTTTTATGGCTTCCGGCCGCGTTCCGAAAACAAATAAGATCTTTTTCGGCATAATCAGATTTTCCTTTTACATGAAGTGCATCGGCTATTCTTACTTTTCAACGGTTGTCCGCAATAGCATGCATATCCTTTTACCACAGCCGGCACACCGTAAACAAGCGCATGAGGCGGCACATTTTTAGTTACTACCGAGCCCATTCCTATCATGCAATATTTTCCCAGGGTTATGCCGCACCCTATGACTGCGCCGGCGCCTATGGTTACGCCTTCCTCGACTAGGGTTTCTTCTGTTTCCTCGGTGGGTCCGGACGTGTAGAGCTTGTTCCCCGGGCCCTTAACTGATCTTGGAAATCTATCATTTGTAAAAATTGTACCTGCCGATATCATGACCTTGTCTTTTATTGTAACTCCGGCACATATGTAAGCGGACGAGTTTATCTTAACTAGATTTCCGATCTTGACATCATAGGCGATGTAGGTTTTACCTCCTATTATGGAATTTTTACCTATCTCGGCGTTTTTTCTTATGTGAACGTTATCCCAAACACTTGTGCCCGCGCCGATCTTGACATCTTTTTCTATGATTGCTGTTTTGTGTATAAAAACGTCCTTACCCATATCAACCTACCTTTATCCATTTATTCATTCTGCCAGATTCATAGGCCTTTTCAATAACCTTTACGGATTCAAACCCGTCCACATCTGTTATTATGGGTTTTATACCCGTTGTTATGCATTCTATGAAGTGCTTACCCTGGTTAGAGAAAGCCCTTTGTTTATCATAACCGCTTCCAAAAACCTGCCAGTTATCTTTTCCGTGCAGTTTATACTGTGACGACTTCCACCCTATGAGAAGCGTTCCTTCGGTCCCATAAATGCTTATGTAGCTGGGCATGTCTTTATTTAAACTCCAGCTTAAGTCAATGGTTCCCATCACTTTGGATTTACTCTGGAAATATATACGCGCGGTATCTTCTACCGGTACCCTCTGTATCTGGCAACCGAATTGCGCCTGCGTAAGGGCTATGGGGCCCAAGAGGAATCTTGCGATATCAACCGAATGCGCGCCGTTATCGATCAATACGCCGCCACCTGAGATTTTTTTATTCGAGTTCCATCTTTTTGTCATATCAACCCTGCTGCAAAAAACATTTTCAAAAAGCACAAGCTTACCGAGAGTCCCTGATTCTATTATGGCTTTCGCCTTAACTACGTCGTCGGTAAACCTGAACTTTGATGCCATCATGAGCACTACACGATTTTTCTTAGCTGACTCACGCATCTTTTGCGCCGCGGATCTATTTAAGGCAAACGGTTTTTCACAGAGTACGTGGATCCCGTTTGACATCGCAAAAATCGATATTTCCGCATGCACATTAGGCGGAGCGCAAATAACAATGGCGTCGAGCTCTTCTTTTTTTATCATTGTCTTGTAATTTGTGTAGGCGCTACATTTGTATTGCTCGGCAAAGCTTTTTGCTTTCGTCTCTTCCTTGTCGGCAACGGCTTTTATGTTTACGTTCTTTATTTTAGCAAAAGCCCTTAAATGGTCCTGGGCTATTCTGCCGCAGCCTACAATAGCTAAATTTATTGTCTTTTTCTTCATCGCACCCCCTGTTTTTTCTTATTCAGAAAAGATTCGGTGACTTCTTTTATGTTTTTCGCTATGTAATCTACGTGCTCTGTGGTATAGAACTCATTCCACGGTAAAACCAGGACCTGCTCAAGAGCCTTCATCGTGCCGGGATATTCGGCAGTATCGTAAACAACTTCTTTTTCACCTTTCCTGCTTGAGCAATCGTATGGACAATGGCTCTTGCCGTAGGTTACCTTGTCTTTTAAAACTTTGCACATAAAGGCCGGTTTCTGTATATATCGCGGTACCGAAAAAATGTCTTTTTCCTTAAGTACCTTAGAGATTTCCGTTACACCTACGCCGAATAAATCGGTATCAACGATAAGGGCGTATTTCCAGAAAACATGCTCGCTATCTTTCGTAGATTCCGGCAAGGTTATACCGGGCGTACCCCGAAGACGCTCTGTAAGCAATTTTGCTGTATCCTGTCGTCTTTTCACAACGCCTCTTACTTTCCTAAGCTGCGCCAAGGCTACTGCGCCCTGAAGATCGGTCATTCTATAGTTTAAAGCGAGGAAATAGTGATCCGGATTCGGGTCTCCGTATCCCCAGGCTTTATCGATGAATAGCCTTATCCTTCGCTCGAGTGCGGCGTCTTTTGTAATGATTATACCGCCCTCGCCTGTTGTCATGTGCTTACCCTGTTGCAGGCTAAAACAGCCTATGTCGCCTATAGTTCCAACGTTTTTGCCCTTGTAAGTGGCAAAATAGGCCTGACAGCAATCCTCTATTACAGGAATTTTATGTTCTCGCGCAAGATCCATTATAGGATCCATTTCAGCGGGTTTTCCGAACAAATGCACAACTATTATGGCTTTGGTGCGTTTTGTAATCTTCGGTCTTATGGTATCAGCCGTAATGTTGAGTGTTACAGGATCCGTATCCGCAAAAATAGGTATCGCATTTTGATAAAGTATGGGTGTTATGCCTCCCATGTCCGTTATAGGGGTTGAGATGATTTCAT
Source organism: Candidatus Omnitrophota bacterium (assembly GCA_013203315.1). Lineage (GTDB taxonomy): Bacteria > Omnitrophota > Gorgyraeia > JABMRN01 > RBG-13-46-9 > JABMQJ01. Next base: position 27,969 of record JABMQJ010000007.1, read on the forward strand.
CCCCCGGATCAGGGTTTACAGCAGCAATCGCTGTGTGGAGCGAAGATGTTCCGGAGGTCGTAGCATGAGCAAACCTTACACCGCATTCTTCGGCAAACTCCTTTACGAGTTTCTTAACCATAGTCCCCTTTGTCGCGTTTAGCGTACCGGATTCGATCACCTCTTTTAAAAGAGCTATTTCTTCTTTTCCTAAATCCCTTCCGGTTGAATTAGAATCGTTTGGCAGTTTCATGCGTTCTCCTTTCTTAACAATGTTCTCATAATAAAACACAAATGTTCCCTTATTAACTTTAAGCTTTTTGCGTGAGAAGATCCGAATTGTCTCACCTTTAAGGTAGCCGGGTATTCCACTATCTTCAGACCTTTCTTTCGCGCTTTTATCAATATCTCCGCCATTGCGAGAAACCCGTCAGACCTAAAATATGAATTTTTCAGGGCTTCTCTTTTATATATCCTAAACATGCTAGTATAGGTATAAAACTTGGATTTTACCACAATATTGTATAAATTTGAAAGATTTCTGCTCAAAAACAGCCTATAAGCCGGCACGTTAAGCGTCGAGCCCTTTGGGTGATAAGGAGAAGCTGTGACAATATCAGCGTTTTCGTTTTTGATAATGTCTAGCATTTTAACTAAATAGCTTGGTTCGTAAGTACAATCTGAGTCTATTGTTGCTATATAATCCCCGCGCGAATTCGATGCGCCTGTCTTAATAGCAGCGCCTACGCCCGTATTTTTAGCGTGCTTTACGACCTTGACATCATTTCCGATTCGATCTCTATAGAGGCTGCGCAAGCGATCGTACGTAGAGTCTGAACTTCCGTCATCAACAAAAACAAACTCATGATCCTCGCGCAGATCCTGCTCCAGGTCTTTAAGCTTGGAGGCAAGATGTTCCAGGCCTTCTTCTTCATTAAAACATGGGATAACAATAGATATCATTTTGAATTCCTATTTTATCATTGCCTTTAAAAGATTTTTTCCGGCGTCAAAATTAAGTTTTAATCGATGAATGGATTTTAATCTGCGTGCCTGTTTCAGAAAAATGCCGGGCCTCAAATAAAATTCTCTGTAGGCACGTTTTTGCAAATCCCTGATCTCCTCTGCGGTTAGATCTTTTAATCTGTGCACCGGTGAAGTATGTATGCCGTAATTATCAAAATTATGTTCGAAAATGAGGTTGTTGCCAAGCAGTTCATCGTAAACCTCTGTACCGGGAAAAGGCTTCAATATATGAAATTTTGCGATATCAGGATTGATTTTCTTCGCAAATTCAATGGTTTTCCTTATATCATCGGCTGTTTCGCCGGGTAAACCCATTATAAAAAATGCCCATATTTCTATGCCATATTTGCGCGTTATCTTAAAAACCTCCTCAATCCGTTCAAGCTTAATGCCCTTTTTGATTCTGTCCAGTATTTTCTGGCTACCCGATTCAATCCCGAAAGCGATGCTATAGATACCCATCTCCTTTAGAGCGCTAAGAAGCTCCTCGTCGACAGAATCGATCCTCATGCCGTCCGGTACTGCAAAGTTCAGGCGTAAATTTCTCTTTTTTATTTCATCCTTGATCCGGATGACCCTCGATTTTATAAGCGCGAAATTATCGTCCCAGATATGTATTTCTTTAGCTCCGAATTCTCTGACCAGGTATTCTATTTCATCAACTATATTCTTAGGCGATCTTGTCCTGAATTTTCGTTTAAAAATACAGCTTCCCGCGCAATAGGTGCAACGGGCAGGACAGCCTCTGCTTGTAATAATCGGAAATACAGGGGTAGCCAATGTATCGGGATATGTATAGTTGCGGTTGTTGCAAAGGTGCCTTGCCGGAAAGGGAACTTCGTCGAGATTGTCAATGAGTTCCCTATCTTTATTTTTATGTACCTTCCCGTTCTTTCTATAATAAATGCCGTCTATCGATTCCGGGCCACGACGGCCTTCCAGATAATCGGCGAGTTCAACTATTGTCCTTTCCCCTTCGCCCTTAACGATAAAGTCGACTGAATCAAACTTCATTGACTCTTCCGGTAGCGCCGTTACGTGAATGCCGCCTAGGACTGTAAGTGCTTTGGAATATTTTTTAACCAGCTTTGACAGGGAAATGGCTTCGTTAAAAGTAGGCGTAGTCGTGGTTATCCCTACCAGATCATAATTATGTTCTTCTAATTTTTTTATAAAATCCTTTTCAGAAATCTTATCGGCATCCATATCGATAATGTTAACTGTACGGCCCGCCGCCTCCAGGACCGAGCCGATATATCCAAGCCCAAGGGGCGGAAAATCCGGAGCCGAAAGCTTTCCGTATATTTTTGACTGTGAGGGAGCGGCTAATAAAATTTTCATCGTAACAATGTCCTTGCCATTACGCCGGGGTTAAAAAGAGAATTTATCAGGTAAACGCAGGAGTGGGTACAAAAGCAACTCTTGATCTTTTGCCTGATCTGGTCAGCTTTTTTTGATGTCCACAATTTATTAAAATCGTATCCAAAATCCCTGAGATTGCCTATTTTTTCATTTATCAATTCACATGCATAGACATCGCCGTACGGGTTTATCACAGCACTTAAACGGCCTGCAAAACAATCTATCTTCTTTTTGTTTCTTTCCAAAGTTTCCAAAATCAAATCATGTTCATAAAGCTTGGTTTTTTGCAGTATTTTTCCTTTCCATCCGCCGCCATAGCCGTAGGAGCTTATGCACCCCTTTATTACCGGAAACAGTTCCCTGCACCGGGCTATATCGGGTAAAGAAACAGATAGAGAGCGTGGCTGTCCCCTTAAAAACTCGAAGCTGTGCATATCCGCACGAAATGAACGCTTAACATAATCTATAATCTTTGTGATTTCGGATTCATTTTCTTTCATTATTACTGTATTAAAACTGATCTTAAAATTTGGGTGCTTCTCCCTTAGCCTGCTAACTCTTTGGTATGTTTCGGTTACTTTGTCAAAATTGCCGCCAACGCCCCGTATCGCATCATGCGTATCCCGGAGACCATCCAGAGAGAGTGATAGTAATAGGCTTGACCTATTATTTTTCAATATTTCTTTAAGGGCCTTCTCAATCCCCTCGGGATCAAGGCAGTTAGTAGGAATTGCTGTGGTATTTACTTTTCCGAACGCATCACAGATCCCGGGTAAATCTTTCCTTAAAAAAGGTTCTCCCCCGCCGATTTGTAGCCAGATAATATCATCGAGGTGCTTTCGAATTTTCCTTATTTCATCGACTGTCAATTCATTTTCTACGGCGCTTTCGTCAATTTCCTTCCATAAAAAACAGCTCCTACATTTAGAATTACACCTATAAGTACAATGAAACATGATATGAATCGGAAGCCCATTTTTATTCCACATTTTCGCTAAATAATTTATCATCGCTTCCTCTTTATTAAAAAAGCTACAAACCTCGATACTACCCCGAGTGAGTAACTTAAAAAATGTAGCGTGATAGGTAATAAGGCTAGACCTATTATTACGGCGAGCTTAAAGTGAAAAATAAGCATCGCGAAACTCACAGAAATCAGGATAAAAGATCCCCATATATCCGGTCTTTTAAAAACAAACGGGTAATCCAGAACCATCTGCATGTTTCCGTATCCCCACAAAAATACCTGCTTCATATGCGCGAAAGGAAAAGTGCGGCGCTTATGGTAAAGAAAGAAGTCCGGTGAATTGTAAAGGGAAAGCCCTTTAATCTTGCATTTCAAAAAGAATTCCATGTCCTCGGTGTATTTATAATCTTCATTAAAATATCCTACTTTTTCAAAAACACCTTTACGCATCATTATGTTGCATGTAGCAAAATGTTTATAATCGCAAAAAGCGGCGCGCTTGGCCTTTTTGAACTTTTTTCTGAAACCGCTGAATATGCTGGTCGAGATCAAAAAATCACTTATTCTTTCACTGATTGAGGCCTGTGGAAAAATAAGATTCGGCCCGCCCACAATATGCGCGCCGCTTCTCTCCAGGAGCTCTACGCCCATAGATACCCATTCTTTAGGCAGCACGACATCGTCATCGATGAAAGCAATTATGTTTCCCTTCGCCCTTCTGACTCCTATATTCCTCGCTTCGGCTGCCTTATAGCCCTTTACAAGGATCACTTCATAATTGGGATACTCCTGTTTCTTTAATGACTCCTCGTAAAGAGGGTTATCCCTACCGACAGCTATTATTACGGAAACCTTCGGGTGATCCATTTATCTATCCCTTATTTCATCCTTCAAAAGAAGCTTTTCCAGCCATGCGTATAAAACCGTAAAAAGATATTTTCTACCCATTTCCTTGACGCTTAGTTTTGAGACACCGCTTTTTCTGCCGTACCAGTTTATGGGTATTTGAACAAACTTAAATTTTCGCGCAATCGCCTTTAAAGGGAGCTCTACAGTAATATTGAAATATAGCGCCTGAATAGGCTGGATTTTTCTTATAACCTTTGTCCTGTAAAATTTAAAGGCATTTGTGATGTCGTTGGCTCTGGTAAGAAATAAAACCTGTATAAAGGTATTGGCTAATCTATTTATGAACAATTTGAGCGGTGGGTAGTCTTTTACAACGCTGCCTTTCATGAATCTTGAACCAAATACACAGTCGTATCCTTCTTCTATTTTTCGGAAACACTTCACAATGTCCCTGGGGTCATCGGAGAGGTCACCCATAACAATTCCCACAACATCACCTGTTACCTGGTTTAAACCGTCTTTTATTGCCCGTCCGAATCCGGAAGGTTTCTGACGATTAATCAGTTTAATTACCGAGTGCGTTTTCATGAGATCCGCGACGATCCCAATAGTATTGTCAGTGCTATTATCATTTACAACGATAATCTCGTATTCAATACCTTCTTTATTAAGGACAGTTATAATATCACAAATTGTCTGACCTATACAGTCTTCTTCGTTGTGTGCCGGGGTAACTATCGATAACTTCATACTTACTCCTTTGCGGATGAAATAGCTTCTTCTTCACCAAACAAACTAAATAGCCCTAGCGGAATTATAAACACATAAAAAGGTATGAGAATCCTTACCTCGCTTATGGCGCCTCCTCTTGAAAAACCGTAAAGCAAAAAAAGCGTCATGGGTATTAATGCCCTTTTCAGTATGCTGGGTTTCTTGCGAAAATTCATAAACGCCAAAAACCAATAAAAACCACATAAATATAATATAAAATAAAAATGATTATATGGGTTCGGCGATTCAAATATTTTTAATAACCCTGCCACATTAACCCGGAAATGGTGAAAATAGCCCGGTAAATCCCTGATACCGAAAATTGAAATGAGTATTGCCGAAGGAATAAGCCATAGCAAAAAGTAAATTGCCGTCCTTCTTATTAGGACAAACCAATTTTCTTTTCCGATCTCGTTGAAGAAATAAATAAGAACAAGTGCTATCGAGGTTTCCCTGTTAAGTGAGGCCAACGGTATCAGAATAAACAAGTTCTTATGTTTCCCATCCCGAATCCACATTACTCCTAGGATAAACATTATGAGCTCCGGCATATCCGTAGGTACCGAATACCAGTTAGTAAGGGTTAAAGGCAAAGAGGCTATTAGTGACAGCGTCCCTATCATTGCCGTTTTCTGGCCAAACCATTTTCGTAGATACATATGAAAAAGCGCAAAAGCCAGAAAGTAAAAAAGGAATCTGAACAATGCATATGAGTATTCTAATGAGATATGCGAAACCTTATGAAAGAAATAGACCGTATAAGGAACTAATATGCGATGATTCATGGGAGGATTAAAGTCACCCTTCACAACACTCTCTAAGGCTTGGGTAGATCTCTCAAAAGTAAGCACCCTCCGATCAAAATCGATATATCCCATTACAAAGGTGAGAAAGAAATATATCAATAAAATCTTTACTAAATCCCTGTTATTTTCTAGGTATCTACGCATTTTGTTTAACACGCTTTTTTCCTTCAGTGAAGAGACTCGATAATCCCAATGGTATCACAAAAACATAAAACGGCATAAATATTCTCGTCTCATTTATAGCGCTGACTCTTATAAAAACATAAAGGAAGTAAAGTATCATAACAATAACGGACCTCTTTAGTAGCGGGTCTTTCTTATGAAAATCCATGAACGCCAGTATCCAGTAGAAACCACATAAATAAAGCAGAAAATAATAGTGGTTGTACGGATTGGGATTCTTAAATACGTGCAGAAGCCCTGCTACGTTATGTTCCAAGGTGACAAAATTCGAAAACTTCTCAAAACCAACCATGGCAATCATGATGCCAAATGGTATTGCCCACAAAAGACCATATATAATAGTCCTCCTGATTAAAATAAGTGGTTTTTCCCTGCCTATACCGTATAGAAAATAAAGCAGAACAAGCGCAAGCGTTGCTTCCTTGTTAAATGTCGCAATCGGTATTAATATATAAAGAAGTTTATATTGATTTTTTTTGATCCACATCATCCCAAGGATGAAGGCTATAAAGTTTGGCATATCGCTCGAGATACAATACCAGTTAGTGAGAAATAACGGCAAAGAGGCAATCACCGATAACGTACCGATCATGGCACGCTTATCGTCAAACCACATTTTGAGATATATGTGAAAAAGGATAAAGGCCAGCAAAAAGAAAATGAACCTAAAAAACGCATAACTGTATGTGAGCGGTATGTGCGTTACCTTGTGAAAAAGATCTACCGTATAGGGAATCAAAATACGCCGCCCAAGAGGAGCACCAACTTCTCCGGTAATTATGTTCTTTAACTTCTCGGTAGATTGTTCAAACGTAAACACCCGCCGGTCAAAATCTATGTACCCTATTACAAAAGTAAGGAAAAAATATACCATGAAAATCTTGAGCGTGGTTTTATTATTGTGGGAATATTCGCGTATACGGTTTAACATGACATCACTTCTTTTGCTTCGTTACCAAGCTTAATACGCCAAACCCATGCCGCTGCGGCCAAAAATGATAAGAATAGCGCCCGCGCCAGAACTTTATACACTATCTCGATATTTACGAAACGGCCCACGATCTCCTGGATAGTGGGTAAGCTTGAAAAATATACCGGATTAAGCGGGGCGAACAAGCCCAATTGCAGGTCTCTCTGATACAACCACTGGAATCCTAGCATTGCTATTATCGCAAACACCAATATACCAAACTTCTTATAGTACGGGATGATCAAGGCTAAAAGTGGTGTTATAAAAATGAAATATCTGAATCGTATCGGTAATGCCGCATAACTTATAAACATCACGGTTATGAAATAGTATAAAAGTTTTCCGGCCGGGTTTGTTTGGCGGGAGTCTTTTACGGCGTTTATGCAAAGCAAAGAAAACAAAACCATAAATATACCTCTTAGTACCCATTTTGTGATGCCGGAGTATTGTACGTGTGACAACATAAAAATACCAAAAACCGCATCTCCGGAAGATAGATAAAACGGCACATATGGTAAGATTGCAGCTACAGTCGCTACCAACAGAAGTAAAAATCTTTTTCGCCAATTATCGCCTAAAAGTAGACACGCGGGCAATATCAAAATATACGGGAATAATACCGTACCCCCGCCCAAGCCTAAAAGAATAACGCAAAAAAACGGCTTTTTCTTCCAGGCCGCATATAAGGCAGCTGCTATAAAAAACGTAGGGATTAAATACGCGCCGCCTACCATATATACGCTATGTAAAACTACGATGTTAAGCATCCAGAGTTTATAGGTATCTATTGCAAATTTTTGTGACGTTGCTAATTTGAGCAAAATTCCGCCTATCAAAAAATCGAAAATAAGATATGGGATCTTCATTATAAATAAATTCTTAACTAGTCCGAGATTTGCAAAGGCGTGTACATAATCAACTGTAGTAAAATGCTTCCCCATCATTGTACCCGAAAGCTCTAACATCGCGATAAGCGAAGCGGGATTAGACAATTTTATAATTATAAAGTCTGTGATAGACATGATGAAAAATAAAACGGGACCGTAGTATGTAAAATTAAAATGTGAAAAATTGGTAGCGATCAAAGCATATGGATCCCAAATACCCTCTGTTATGAACTTCATCGGGAAATAATTTAAAAAGAGTAGATCCTGGCCATGCATGGTAAACGGTACTAAGGTTAGCCTGAGCGACAAACCGATGCATGTCCATAAAGCGATCTGTATGTAGTATTTTTTTACCATTTTGTTTCAGTTAAAAGTCTTTAATCAATTTTCTTACGCGCTCCCGGCATTTGCCGTCAAGCTTGTAGACAAAATCGTTAACAAAATCCTTCCTTGCTAATTCCATGCTTTTCTTTACTTCCTTGTCATGCAGGGCCTTTTCAATGGCATTTTTTATGTCGTCGCCCTTGTAAACGCCAAGGGCTACCCCGTTTTCCGTAAAAGGCAGCAAGCTCGGTCTTTTGCCTAAATTAATCGCAACAACCGGTTTTTGCATAATCACTGCCTCGAGCCCCACTGTCGAATCAGGCGTCATTACTACGTCTGATGCCGCTATTAGCTTATGTAAATTTGTTTTGTGGACAAAGATTACGTAGTTCTTATCTTCTTTCTTAAATAACTCCATAAAAGCGCGGATATTCTGGTTTGGATGAAGCTTAACAACCAAATTCATCTCACCGATTGATTTGACTGCTTTAATAGCGTGTTTTATCAGATTATAAGATACATCATCGGTTTCAAAAGAGGAAAACCTATGCACTTCCGTACAAGGTGTTATAAGCGTCGAAAGATATTTCTTTCTGCTAAGTTTAAGCGCGTTCTGAATGTACTTATTTTTGTCGAGACGCATGGGTTTGGTTAGTGCGTCAAAGCTCGGGTTTCCTATTGCTTCGGTTTTAGAGGGGCCGTTGTCAAATTTTTCGTACCAAGATACGGCACGATTTCCCCATACCGCAATCTTATCTGCGAGAATAACATTGTGTCCATTGGGTTCGGCAAGTATGCCGTGTTGAATAACCAGCGTCGGAATGTCGTTTTTCTTTGATACCGATACAAGGGTTTTTTCAAGTTCTCTTATGTCATTCCTAAGTATAGTAGCCTTTATATTATAGGCGTTCTCGACCATAAGAAAAGTGTCGATATTTCTTCTGAATCTTACAAAGTCATGGAATATTAAAGTTATTATTTTATCCTCTACCAACGCCCAGTAATTTACGCCGTCCAAAAAAAACAGTTTTGCCAGAGACTGAGTGTCAAAATCTTTAAACTCCACCGGTGGAACCGCTAATCTTTTTCGTTCTGATTCACCCATGCGAAATGAAATATAGCCACGGTTTTTAAAAAGACACTTCAGCCTTAACCTCATCCCTTCTTCTATCGGGGCTAAAATGAACCCTTTCTTTTCCTTTATGCCAAGTTCGCCATACAACCTCGCATCAATAAGTTTTATCGGGCCTTTTTTTCTGATAAAATATCCCGCAAGTTTATCAAGGACATTTGAAATGGATTCGGATATTTGCATTTTTACAAAGTTTCTGACTGAACTTTGTTTTTGAATTTTGACAAGATCGGCCCGGATGTGATAATGTGCGCTTAGGAAGCTATCAAAACCGTTAAGCTCGCCGGTTGAGTCCATGATAAAAAATGCCTTATAATTTTCTTTCTTCATCGCCCTTTCGAACACCAGAGAGGCCTTTACCTTTAAAAGCAAAAACAGTTGAAGATCATAATCTGCAAATCTCGCCAATTCGACACCGCGATACGTGAATAATTCTCGGTATTCGCCAGAGACGGCCTTATCCCAGTTTTGCGAAACTTCATTGAAAACGTGATGGTCTATTCCGGTGTAATCTTCATCGGCTAGATAGTCTTCTGAAACCTTAACATAATCCGAAAAACCGGCAAATTCTTCGGGGATACGTGCTTTGAAACATAAAATTTCCGTATTATTTCCGAAGTGATCCAAATTATCTTCTATTGCCGCGGCAAATTCGCCTATCTTGTCGAAGCCATTTATGACCAGGACCTTTTTTTGCGAAGAATTTTGCGCCAAAAATTTCTTTAGCTTACTTTTTAAAAATATTAAATCCTGCATTTTTTACCCGATTGTATAAATCCATTTTTTTATTTACATGCATCAAAAGCGGAAATGTCAGCGCTAAAAAAATGAGCATTTGCCATATCGCCCTTCCGATATCCGACGGCAAATCTTTGAAGCCACCGTAAAACATGCGGCCTACGACATAGAAAGCAAAAATGCTCCATATGATCGGCGCATTGAGGTTTATGAAAAAAGTTATTCTCTTATAGAGATTAGGTATGTGATATTTTACGGCGTATCCTATTGTAAAACTGCTGTATAAGAAATAGGTGACTGCTGTGCCAAGGGCTATTCCCCTGATCCCTAGATTAAATACCTTCACAAACAAGAGATTTAGCCCTGCGCTGATAGCAATACATAATACGCCAATTATCAGGATCAGGTGTTGTTTCTTCAGGGCAATTAAGAGATACCTTGACATGTACCCTATCGATATAAAAAAGGTGCCAAAGAGCAGTATCGACGCAGCCGTGATCCCATTTGTATATTTCGGCAGCACATAATTTACGAAAACAGGCATTGTTATTGCCGCTAATCCTATTATAACGGGGAATAAATACGCGAACGCGAGCGTTGGTTTTTCGACATAGTTCTTTATTTTGCTGACATCGTCTTTTGAGTCGCCAAAGGCTTCGTAAAAACGCGGAAACAAAACAACGTAAATCAAATTAGGTAGCTGAAAAAGGAAAGAGTGCACCATAATGGCAATGCTGTAATACCCCAGGTCGTTCTTCGTGAGAAGAGATAATATCATGATCCGATCTATGTTCCTTAGGGCCATAAAAGTAAAGCCTCCCAAGAATATAGGAAAGCCTATGGCTAAAAGCATTTTAAGGGTCTTGGCGGATATTTTAAACGTTATCCTGAACCGCACCTTAGTCTTTTTGAATAGATACAGAAGCCCCACCGTAAGGCTTAAGATCGTCGCCCAGAGGACTCCTATTACTCCGAATTTTATACCCAATAAGGCCTTAAAAAGAACATCACATAGGGCCAGGATAATAATGTATTTGCTCAGAACCCCGAACAAGTGGTGGGTCCGAGCCAGGGTAACGTAAAAAGTATTCATGGACTGTATAACCACCAGTGCGGCAATTACCTTTATCCCGATAGACATCACCGGCGTTAGCGTGTTCCTGAAAACGTAGGATATAACCAGTATAATTAAAGCTGAAGCGAGCGCGGTAAAAAGACCAAAGCTTATGCCCACATTTTTTGCTTCTTCCACCTTTTTGGTTTCTTTTTTTCCGTTATAATACGGTATTTGCCTATCCAGGGAATCGTATATACCCACGTGGCTATATTTGGCGTACTCAAAGATCAGCAATAATTCCAGATACACGCCCATAAAAAAAGAATCCAGCACCTTGCGGACAATGGTTGCGCTTATAAATGAGCAAAAACTCGATATATAACCGCTTATGCTAAATCTGGTTGCGTCTTTTAATATCTCTTTGGATTTACTCAACGCCTATTTTCTCCTTCACCTTGCCTAATGACCAGCCAAAGGTCTTCATTGCGCCCTCGGCTTTTATTCGTTTTTTAAGGTCTTCGAATATCCTTTTTGATTCTTCGGTCGCAATTTCAATCCTGGAACGCAGGCTAAAGTTTTCTCTTATTTTCGCTTCCGCTCTTTCTTTCAAACTCTTAAGCTCCTTATCGGACATCGTGGTTAAATTCACCAGAAGCGTGTTATACATCTCGCCTAGCGAGCTTACATATTTATTTTCGTCATCCGGTATTTTCCGCATTTCTTTCGCCATCTCATAAAGCGGGGTATTGGGATAAGGCGTTGTGTAGAAAAACCGGTGAAGCGTTAGGCCCGTTCTTTTTATAAACTCTACGGTTTCATTAACACTTTCCTCGGTTTCGCCGATCATTCCTATCATGAAAGAGCCCTCTATGCCGATACCCGCTTTTCTTGTAAATTCCACCGCTTTTTCCGCCTGTTCTACTCTTACCCCTTTCTTTATGCTATCCAGCATTCTTTGGCTCCCCGACTCAAATCCATAGCTTAAAGCCTCGCAGCCCGCTTTTTTCATCTTTTTAAGTAAGTTCAGATCCACCAGATTTACTCTTGCTGAAGCGCCCCAGCCGATTTTAAGTTTTTCTTTTATCAGGGCATCGCAAAACTCCTCTACCCAGGACCTGTCGATCGTAAAGAGGTCGTCGGTAAAGCCTATGAACTCTATATTATAACACCGTTTAAGCTCTTTTATTTCGGCGACAATGCTTGCCGGTGAGCGTTTATATACACGGGGACCAAAGGGCCTGGAGCAATAGATGCATTGAAACGGGCACCCCCGCACCGTGGAGATATTCATGCTTCTTCTACCGTATTCAGTGTGGATCGGATTATTAATATAAGTTTCCATTTGAAAAAGATCCCAAGCCGGAAAGGGAATTCTGTCCAGGTCTTTTATTCTCTCTCTGGGAGCCGTAGAGACAATCCGATTTCCTTTCTTAAAAACTATTCCTTTGACGCTATCTATTTCAGGAAAATCTTTTATTCTTTGCATTAGCTCTCTTATTGTTTCTTCGCCCTCGTCAATCACGCATATATCAATCTGTGAATGACGCAGCAATAACTCCGGAGATGAGGTTGAAACCATGTTGCCCGCGATCATCATGACATTCGGTTTTACTTTTTTTGCAATGTTGGAAAACTTTTTTACAAAGTCATAAGTTGTAGTTAACCCACCGATACCTATGGCATCACAATCTACTGTTTCAAGCTCCCTCTCAATGGCTTCGTATGGCTTCTTGCTCACGTTGAAATCCATTAAAGACACGTTGTGACCTTCCTGCCTCAGCACGCTTGCGACATATCCCAGTCCCAGAGGAATAAGGGAAGGCGTTCTGCACGGCGGATTAACCAAGAGAATATGCACATTTACCTCTTTTTCATTTAATCAAACTTAATTTAAGGGGACTGCCTTTTGCAATGGACTTCGTTGCTCTTTTGTTTAATATGGATTTTAAATGCTTGGGCGGCAGCCCGAATCCGGGCCTGACAGACCTCACATTTTCGTGTGTAAAAATCTCTCCTTTTTTTATGCTTTTAGCTGCGAAGAGAGAGCGCCTGAAAATAAGATTCTTCTTTTCCTCTTCTGATAGACCGCTATGCGTATCCCCTATCGCCTCTTCAACGATCCTTATGTCATCTACGAGTTCTTTGAGTTCCTGCGGTTCGATAGAGAAAAAACTGTCCGGAGTTTTAATTTTTCGCGATAATGTAAAATGTTTCTCGATAACTTCCGCCCCGAGGGCAACGGCTGCTATTGACACGCCTATCCCCATCGTATGATCCGAAAGCCCCACAGGGCACTTAAATGTCTTTTTCATGCGCGAAATACCTTTTAAGTTCATTTGAGTCGGTTTGGCCGGATAGCTACTTACGCATTTCAGTAAAGTTATGTTCTTTGCGCCCGCGGATTTGGCTGTTCGGACAGCGTCATTTATCTCTGAATCGGTTGCCAATCCGGTCGATAGGATGAGGGGTTTTTTTGTTCTGGCCGCATGTTCAACAAGAGGCAAATCCACTAATTCAAAGGAAGCGACCTTGTGAATGGGCACATTGAGTTCCTCTAAAAAATCAACACTTGTTTTATCAAACGCTGTCGAAAAAAATAGTATATCTTCTTCCTCGGCAACTTTTTTTAGTTTTTTAAACCAGCTCCATGGCGTATATGCCTTCTTATATAATTGATACAGCGTTCGCTTGCCCCATTTGGGGTGTTTTACCTGGAAGTACTTGTTGTCTACATTTAGGGTTAGCGTATTGGCTGTGTAGGTTTGAAATTTTATCGCGTCGGCACCGCATGCTTTTGCTTTTCTTATCATGGAAACAGCTTTTTTAAAATCCTGGCCGTGGTTGGCCGAAACCTCCGCAATAATAAAAACTCTTTTGGATTTAGGCATTTTATTTTCCTCTTGCGTAAAACTTTGTTTTATATCGATTAATTTTAATGTTCTTCTGAAAATTAAACCCGGCCTTTTTGAAAGCTCTTATGGAAGGTATATTTTTTTCTCTTATATATGCGTTTATGCTGTTTATGTCCGGCCTCTCGGCAAAAAAAGTATTTACGGCTATATTCAAAATATATGAAGAAAGATTCAAGCCGCGTGCGCTCTTTACCAGGCTAAAACTGATTGCGGCTTCATTTTTTGGTTTGTCAATATCAAATCTTATTTGACCATAAAATTGGTTTGAAACGGAAATTATAAAAAGTACGCAATCTTTATCTTTCATTCTTTTCTTCATCCATCCAAGATGATGGTCCCAGCTTATTATTTTAGGATCAAAGGAACCTTCCCTGACCCTTCTTTCGTTAAATAAGTTAAGTATATCTCGCGCATCTTGAATGCGGGCTTTCCGTAACGAAAGATTGTTTTCAAACCACTGCGATAAAATTGCCTTTACAGCCGTTTGGCTGCCGCTGCCGCCTATAAGAAGTTTGGCTATTTTCGATCTTTGTTTTCTTACTTTTACGCTTTTAAATCTTTCTATCGATCTTTTAACTCTTTTTTTAAGATTTCCATCATTGAACCGGCCTGCGTATTCCAGAAAACCGGCCTTTTCCCAACCCTTGGCGTTCTTAAGTTGATTTTTCGCGACACATACGCCTATTGTCGGAATACCAACACGCGCGAGCTCATAAAGAGTTTGCCCCGCAGCGGAAATCGCTATGTCTGATCTTATCATTATTCTTTTCATCTTTTCTGAACTCGGATTATGGATAAATTTTGTTTTCGAATCTTTCAAACTATCTATTTTTTCTATGCTCCGAAACCCTCCGCCTATGACCACAAGTTTCCTGAATTGTGGGTACTCATTTTTTAACAAATTAAGTATAAGCGGGGTCATTTGTCTTTTATCGTCTCCTCCAAAAGTAACCAATACGCGGTTTACAGCTTTCTTTATTTTTATATTCGGCATATTCCAAAATTCTCTTCGTATGAGGGTGTAGTTTGTTCCGAGAAGATATGAAATCTCTCTATCTTTGGCATAATTAAGCGTCGTAGCGTACACAGATCCATTAAGAACAACCCCCTTGTCATACTTTAGTCTATTATTGTCATCGACATAAACAGCAAGGTCAACATTGTTAGAAATTTCCTTATAGAATCTCTCATCACACATGTAGGAATCTACAATACAAATTGCAGATCCCCGAACGGTCTCAAGAAGCCTCTTTTTCTCTTTTAACCAATCAAAAATAAAGTATTTTCTTTTCCCGAGAATATTGCATACGCTTTTATCGCCGTTTATTATAAATACAGGGCTGATGCTGCGTTCCTCAAAGGCCTGAGAAAGAGAAACACACCTTGCTAAATGACCGAAGCCCACATTCTTACCACCCTCTGTTATTATGAAAACTTTTCTCATATTTTCTTTTGAATCACTTTATTGTTTAGCGATTTAAGCCACGGATTTTCGCGTAATGTCTTGACCACATCAAAAGCTGTAAATTTAGCCTTCTTTTTAAAAAGAAGGCTAAATATCGCATTGATGAATGAGTAATCCTCTTTGGTATCAAGCACAAGCCTTATATCCGGGCCGTAAAGCTCCCGCGGTGCTTTAACTTGAGTAATCTTAAAAGCCTTTGGCCTTTTGTAAATATAAGGAGTTACATGCTCTTTTTCACTTGGTTTCTTGGCATTTTTATACGCCTTTTCAAGGACGCTAAAGTTAAAAACTTCGGTATCAAATCCGCGGGGATAGCTTCTCGTGAGTGTGTTTGAAGTATAATCGGACTTTGACTTTATGTGCCTGGTGATTATTGAATCTACTATCTCCGGATCTATGCATGGGCAATCGCTACAAATTCTCACTATCACATCCAGTTCGTTTTCCTTTGCGCAAAAATAATACCGGGACAAAACATTCTCTTCGCTCCCCCTAAAAAGGGTAACCTTTTCTTTTTTTGCGACATTAGCGATTTCATCACTATCCTTTTTATTGACTGTCGCGACTATAATTTCGTCTAATCGCTTTGATTTTTTCAGTCTTCTTGTGACATGTTCGAGCACTGTAATGCCGCTTCCGGCAGGGACCTCTTTCAAGACCTTACCCGGAAGTCTGGTCGAAGAAAATCTCGCCTGTACTATAGCGCCTACCTTCACCTTGGCGTTCTCCTTTAAAGCCTAACGTTTATAAGGCATTTCTTTGTCAATTACATGAATTAACGACGGCTACTCTTTTCATACGCTGCCTTAACAACGTTGTCATCGTTTATTCTTGTGAGGTTACCGGACTTATCCTTTAGGAGGCTTCCTCTTGAATCGCAAACAAAAAGTTTTTTGTTCGTAAAACGGTCGCAAATCTTTGTAAATTCCTCTATAGTCATGTCCATCTCTCCCAGTATCTCCTCAAGGGAATACCCCAGATAGGTCCAGGGGAATTTACCGTCAAGCCTTTTTACCGCATCAAGCCCTTCTTCCCTCGTAAGACGCCCCCGACGTATGTTCAAAGATGCGTAGTCCGTTACTCGTCCAAAACCAAATTTCAAAAATTTGAAATAGTCGTGTATGCGCATCTGGCAATTATCGAGATTCTCGTAGTTTACGAGGTTGCCTTCTACATTTTTGGGATATGTCTCAAGGCCGTGCGCCTGTGCTACCAGCGCGTTGCTATAGCTGTCCCATGGCGTATAATGACCCAAGAAAAGCCCTGTAACGCCCACGCGCTTTAGTTCTTCATCTTTGGGATAGGTAAACTGGATGAGATGCTTTGCTTCAATTCCATCTTTCCCTATTAAATCGGACACTTTCAAGCCCAATAAGCCGCCGAATTTCTCAAGCCACGGCCGGTCCAAAACGTTATTTTCGGCTGCCGCTGCCGGGCCGCCATACTCGTTTTGGGAGTTCTCTCCCCATATGATCAATGGGACATTGAACTGCACTGCTATCCTAACGGGAATCGTAAATATGGTCAAATGTTCCGGCCACGAAATATCGCCTACTTCGGACATGGCGAAGCGGTTGATCTTTCTCCTGACCACACGATTTGTGGTAACTTCGATATAGTCGACGCCTAGTTTTTTTAAATTCTCGATATTGCGCCGCCCTATGTCAGATAGCTTACAGGTTGTAGCCGTAACACATAAAGGATTCATTCCTAATTCCAACATTTTTAGGGTCTGAAAGTGGCTATCCTTACCTCCGCTAACCGGAATAATGCAATCATAGTTACTGTTATTTTTTGAGCGGTAGCGATCGAGTATTTTTACCAACTCCTCTTTCCGCTTGTTCCAGTCTATGCTTTTTCTCTCTGTGAATGAGCGGCATGCGTTACAAACCCCTTCTTCATCAATATAAAGATCCGGTCTCGTTTCAGGCATAACACAGCGTTTGCAATATTTTATGCTTTTCTCCGTCATACAGTACAACTCTCCTTTTCCGTTCGTGTTTCTTTTTTGTTAATTTGTAAACTTTTTTTAATTAATGCTTCCATCTCTTTTCCTGTTAACCATTCGGGATTATTGTTGCTCGCGTATCGAAAACCGTCCTTTAGCTTCTTGCCGCCCTTAAAGTTATCATCTGACCACCAGTGAAATTCCGGTTCAATTACAAAGAAATCGCTAAATTCTTTCGCGTGTCTTGCCTCATCTTCGGTAACCAGAACCTCGTCTATTTTTTCGCCGGGCCTTATGCCTATCTCTTTAATCCTGCAACCCTTAACCATTAATTTCGCCAAATCTACGACCTTCATGCTAGGAATTTTAGGCACAAATATCTCTCCTCCCTGCATGAGATCTACGGACTTTACTACAAATTCAACGCCTTTTTCCAGAGTGATCCAGAATCTTGTCATGCGCTTGTCAGTAACCGTAACGGTGCCTTTTTTTTCCTGCTCTTTAAACTTATGCACGACGCTCCCACGGCTTCCTATTACGTTCCCATATCGGGCGCAACTAAATCTTGTACCGCTTTTGCCGGAATAGGAATTGCCCTGGATGAATATTTTCTCCGCGCACAATTTCGTCGCCCCGTACAGATTAATTGGGTTTACGGCTTTGTCGGTACTGATCGCCATTACCTTTTTGACGCCGGCATTTATTGCAGTATCTATTATGTTTTGCGCGCCTAAAATATTTGTCTTTACGGCTTCGAAGGGATTGTACTCACAGGCTGGAACCTGCTTTAGCGCGGCGGCATGAACTACCAGGTCCACACCCTGCATGGCCCTTTCGAGCCTCTCTTTATCGCGAACATCGCCTATAAAAAATCTTACGGGCCCTTTATTCCCGTAACGGTGTTCCATTTCGGACTGCTTGAGCTCATCCCGGCTATACACCCTTATAACCTTAGGCTTATACTTTTTTAACATGATCTCGATAAATTTCTTTCCGAATGAACCGGTTCCGCCCGTAACAAGAATTGTCTCGTTATTTAACATTGTATCCTCCTAGACTATGTTCTCTGTCTTTTTGTTTTCTTGTGTTTTCGCCGTGTACTTCTCATACTCTTCTTTTAATCTTCTATACTCTTTTTCCTTTGCTTTCAAAAAATAGAATGTGAGCGTCATCTTCTCCTCAATACCTTTTTGAGTAAGAATATACTTTAGTTTTTTGCTTTTTTCGGGATTCTTGGAAAACGCACCCATCATGATCATGCCCTTTTTGACAAGCTCTTTTAAAAGATAATTGGTTTTTCCCAGGGAAATGTTGAGCTTCTGGGAAAGGAGGCGCTGGTTTAAGGATGGATCATCCTCCAGTTCCCTTATAAGGCGGAGTGTCTCTTCTTTAGAAAAGCTATGTTCATTCATTGAACATCATTGTATACTCTGACGTGTTCTAAGTCAACAGAAAAGTAGTATCAGCGGGGTGAGGGGCAGTAATCAGATAGCGTCTCTTTTCCGTAATCGCTTAACTTGCCGTTCATACATTTTTATCTTCGGCTAAACTTTTTTAATCGTGGCTACGATATAATCTTTTTCTTCTTTTGTCAATTCGGGGTAAACGGGAATTGCGAAACTTTCTTTGGATAGTTTCTCCGATTCCGGAAAATCACCCGGTTTGTGTCCCAAGGATTTGAAGCATTCCTGCAAGTGTAACGGCAGAGGATAATACGTTCGCGATTCTATTCCGCTATCAAGGAGATGCTTAACGATTTTTCCCGCATCTTTGCTTCTTAGAACGTACTGATGATAGGAATGTCGATAGCCCTCGGGAACGTGGGGCGTTGTAATAGAACATCCTGCAAGATTCTTGTTAAAGAATGCGGCATTCTCGATCCTTTGATCTATCCATTTATCCAAATAAGTAAGTTTTATGTTCAGAACGGCTGCCTGAAGATTGTCGAGACGGCTATTGTATCCTACAATTTTGTGATAATAACTTTTTTCCGAGCCGTGGTTTCTAAGTAGCTTGACTTTCTTGTACAGAGCCTCCTCGTTGGTTACCACCATACCGCCGTCACCGAAGCAACCCAGGTTTTTGCCCGGATAGAAGCTTATAGCTCCTGCTACTCCTAAACTACCGGCCTTTTTCCCTTTATACGTAGAGCCTATTGCCTGCGCGCAGTCTTCGAGCACCGGGAGCTTGTGTTTCTTCGCAATGCTTGAAATAGGGTCCATGTCCGCGCATAAACCATACAAGTGGACCGGCACTATGGCCTTGGTCTTCTCGGTTATCTTTGCTTCTACGAGGCCCGGATCTATATTGTAAGTTTTAGGGTCTATATCGACAAAAACCGGTTTCCCTCCCACCAGGGAAATAGCTTCCACTGTAGCTACAAACGTAAAAGGCGTAGTAATTACTTCGTCACCCTTGCAAATGCCCATAGCATTTAAAGCCAATATCAGTGCGTCTGTGCCGGAATTTACACCTATCGCATATTGTGTGTTACAATATTCGGAAATATTTTTTTCGATCAGGGAAACCTCTTCCCCTAACACAAATGACTGATTGTCGCATATCTTTGATATACGTGCTTCTATTTCTTTTTTTAGCCCCTTGTACTGTTTCTTTAAGTCAAGTATAGGTATTTTCATAGTTCTCCAATATGTTCAATGGTTTTTGTTAATCCTTTTTTCAAGTCTATCTTTGGCTTCCATTTAAGTTTAGATTTAGCGAGCGTTATATTCGGCCTTCTTACTTTAGGGTCGTCTATAGGCAGTGGTTTATGAATAATTTTGCTTTTACTTTTTGTGAGTTTGATTATAAGGCGTGCCAACTGCATGATAGAGAATTCGCGGGGATTTCCTATGTTAACTGGATAATTTATATTTGATTTCAGCAATTTGTAAATTCCTTCTATCAAATCGCTTACATAACAAAAGCTCCTGGTTTGAGTGCCGTTTCCGTATACGGTTATGGGACTACCCTTAAGGGCTTGATCCAGGAAATTCGGTATTGCCCTGCCGTCACGCTTTCGCATCCTTTCACCGTAAGTGTTAAAAATACGGATTATTCTCGTATCTACATTGTGAGCGTTATGATATGCCATTGTTATCGCTTCGGCGAATCTTTTCGCTTCGTCATAGACACCGCGCGGGCCAACAGGATTAACGTTGCCCCAATACGACTCTTTCTGCGGGTGAACAAGAGGGTCTCCATAGATTTCACTCGTAGAGGCAAGCATGAATTTGGCCTTTTTTGCTTTGGCTACTCCCAGGGCATTATGTGTACCGAGAGAACCCACTTTTAAAGTTTTTATGGGATACTTCAGATAGTCAATGGGGCTCGCCGGAGAAGCGAAATGTAAAACATAATTTATGCCGCCTTTTATCTCGATGCGCTTCGATACATCGTGCTTTACGAATCTAAAATTCTTGTGTTTCAGGAGGTGTTCAATGTTGCCCTTGGAACCGGTTATCAAATTATCCATGCAGATAACAGAGTAGCCTTCTTTTATAAAAAAATCACATAAATGCGAACCGATGAAACCCGCTCCGCCGGTTATTAATATTCTTTTTTTCATTTTTATTGATCCCCCTTTAACATTGTTCTTAATCCATGTTCAAAACCAATGGGCTTGAAACTCAATTCACCCTGGGCAGAGCCGATGTCCGCCAGTTTATCCTGGTCTATGCTTAAAATTTGCTGACTATGAGTTCGCAGAAAACGGTTAATTTTCCCTAAAACCAGGCACAGCCTTTTAACCGGGGCTATGGGTAAATGAACTATCATCCTTTTTTTACCCAATACCCTTAGGATAGTCTGTACAATCTCGTTCATGGTCAATGCAGAAGGTCCGGCTATGTCATAAATCTTTCCGGTAGTTCCTTCAAGCTCTATACATTTTTTTATGGCATAGATTAAATCGCCTACATATACGGGTTGCCGCTTGTAATACCCGTCTCCGAATATGGGCACTAAAGGTGAATGTCCTATAAACTTTATGAGAGAAGATATGTGTTTGTCGTCGGACTGGCCGTATACAACGGTTGACCTTAAGATCGTATAATTTAAAGAGCTTTCCTTTAGTTTTTTTTCGGCGGCCAATTTGGTACCGCCATACAAAGAATGCGGTACCAGTTCTGCATCAATTGAGCTTACATAAACAAACTTTTCTATATTCGCGCCCAACGATACATCTATCATGTTTGACATGCCGCGAACATTTACGTCTTCGAATTCAGCCTTATTCTTAGAATTTATTACAGAGGCCAGGTGTATGCAAAAATTTGCATTGCCGATTGCATTTTCCAGTGAGTCTCTATCCTGCAGATCGCCCAGAACTGTGGTTATGTTCTTTGACTTCCACAAATCCTTATGTCTGTCACGGCGAACAAGGCATCGAACGTGAGAGCCCTCTTTTGCGAGCTTGTCTACCAAATGCCTCCCGATAAAACCGCCGGCTCCGGTTACAAAGTAGATATTATTTTTTTTCATGCCGCCTATGCTTATAAAGCATCTCCTGCAATACCCGGTCTACTTTCGTTTCCTGTTTTCCGGTAAATAGGTTAACCAAAAGTCTTACGAACCTCCAGGGTCTAATAGCAAAGGAAATAGCATAAAACATAATCAATCCGCGTATCTTAAAGCCTAAAAGCTCACTTTTGCTCAAGCTGGAATTCCAGGAATCTGTTTTATTCAATGACAACGAAGAAAATAGCGCAAAATAAAATTCATTGGTTAATTCAAAACGTTTTGGATCTTTTTCCTTGAGCTCATCAAATACGGAAGTACCCGGAATCGGGATAAAAGTCGAGATGGCAATCTCGTGTACCCCTATAAGGGCCATCTTTCTTATTAGTTTAAATGTCTTTTTAATATCCTCGACGGTTTCGCCCGGGAAACCGATTAGAAAGAAAAGGCAGACGGTCATTTTGGAACTTATGGCGGCCTTTATCGAATTTTCTAATTGACGAAGGTCAATCGTTTTACCCATTTTATCTAATACATCTTTACTGCCGCTCTCCGGCGCAAATGTGATATCCCTGCAGCCGGATTTCACAAGCAGCTCGGTAACCTCCTTGTCGATAACAACGGTCCTAGTACCCACCGGCAGCTGCCAGCGTATTCCAAGATTACGGCGTAATATTTCGTTCGCAAAACGCACTATCCAGTCCTTGCGTATAATGGCTGTCAGATCCATAAGGTGAAAATCATTGGTTTTATATTTATTCATATAAAATTCGATTTCGTCGACAACTTTTTCAACGCTCCTCGGCACCCAGACGGAACCCCACATGTTCCGGGCCGTGCAAAAACGGCATCTATAGGGGCATCCGCGGGTTGCGATTATGGGCATCGTGCGCCCTTTGCTCGCACCCATAAAAAGTCCTCTTTCGATATACTTTTCCACATCTATCAAATCCCACGCAGGGGGCGGGATAGAATCTAAATTTCTTATGCGCGGACGCGGCTTATTTGCAATAGGTTTTTGCCCGTCCATATAAGCAATGCCGCTTATGTCATTTAAACGATCGCCTTTCTTTATTGAATCGGTTAATTCCTCAAATGTAATTTCGCCCTCGCCCAAAACACAGAAATCCACGGGGGAACTCGACAAAACTGCTTCCCACATACCGGTAGCATGTTCGCCTCCCATGACAAGGGGTATGTCCGGAAAACGCTTCTTTATTGCTTTTACCAATTCGCGCACATACGGCCAAACGGGTGTAAACATGCAGGTAATACCGATTACGTCCGATTCCGCCGGAATATTATTGACTATTTCATCTGTAGCTAATCCCTGCACGACGATATCTCTGTTAAGCGAGTGACCTGACCGTTTGTCCATGGCCTGCCCCACAGCATCTATAACGTGCACATTATGGCCCTTCTCGCGCATATATGAAGCTATGTAACATAGTCCCAGCGGTGGATGGAAAATAGATGAGTAATTTAATTTTAACTCGAAATGCGGGGGATTAATCAACGTTATGTTATTCATCGTCTCTTTCTTTGATAAAAAAATACAAGCCGCGCTTCTTTTAAAAAGGTAAAAATTTCCTCCATAGCTGTACCAGATGTTTAAATTGTTTTCTTATGTATGAAAATCTGAAATAATAGTTAAGAAAAGCCCATTCCTTAAGGTTCTTCAGGGTCTCTTTCGACATATTTTTGTTGCGTACGACCGGGGTAAAAGAATTAAACTTCTCCCAATCGGGCTCTGTTATAAGTTTCTTGATCCGTCTATAAAATTCTGTTCCCGGAAAAGGCGTGAGAATGTGAAATTGCGCCAAAAAAGTATTTAATTTCTTTGCGTAACTAACGGTTTCTTTTATAGTCTGGACCGTATCGTCCGGAAGCCCCAGGAGATAAAACGCTATTATTTTAATGCCTTTTTTTTCGCAGTATCTGATGATCCTTTCCTGGCGTTTTATGTCCACGGCTTTTCTGCTGGCTTTGTCCAGGAGATCCTGCCTGGCCGACTCGATTCCGAGATTAATGGCTTTTAAGCCCGCCTTGTACATGCTATCAATCAAGCTTTCGTCAAGCAAATCGGTTCTCGTCTCGCAGGCCCATTCAAGATTAAATTTATTTTTGATCATGCCTTCAGCAATTTGCCTGGATCGCTCTTTATCCAACGTGAATAGCGGATCCCGGAATAAAAGGCCTTTTATTTTAAATCGATCTTTCAAATATTTTATTTCTTCAATTACGTTCTCCGGGCTTCTCGCCCTCCAGTTTTTCTGGTACGTGAGATATGGGCAATAATTACAGGCAAATGCGCAACCCCTGCTTGATTGCATGGAAAGGAACGGCTTCTTTCTTATCGAAGGGGAATAATAGTAGTTACTAATATCAAAAAAATCCCATTTCGGAAAAGGTAACTTATCCAGCTCCTGCAAAGAAGGGCTATCTACCACACCTTTTGGAATAAAGCCTTTTGAAATTTCCATCGCCGCATGTTCGGGTTCGCCTTTTATGATAAAATCCCCGAATTTAAGGTATTCATCGGTTAAGTACCCCGCAAATGGCCCTATGAAACCTATTTTAGCCTCCGGGTATTTCTTTTTTATTTCCGAGGCCCTGCGCAATTCTGACTTATAATCTACTATTGAAGAAGCCAGAATAAATAAATCCCCCTGTGGTATTTTATCGCCGTGCATAACTTCAATTTCATGCCCACCTTTCGAAAATATGCTTGCCATATACCCCAGGCTTAATATCGGAATGTTTCGTAAAACTTTTTTCTGCCGCATAATCCATCTGGCAAAAAAAGATTCTCCGACCTGGGTGTTAATTCCGTAACCCCCCATTTGGTCCTTATTTACAGCGCTATCCGAGGTTCGTTCAACTAATACTATTTTCATTGCATAAATAGGATTGAATCAATCCGTTAATTTCCGTTTTCCACATTGCATACAACGGAAACAGTAGTATAAGAAGCGGTATAAGCGGAGAAAAATGGGTTATAACATTAAGATTTCGTATATGGTGTGTGGTTATGTTATGCAGCCATTGGGCAAGATTCGAATTTAGGCCTTTAAATGCAAATAGCCCAATGTTTATAAAGGAACTGTCCGCGTCACCGTATTGAACCCCGCACCAGTTAATAAGCATAGACAGTGCGGCTACCCAAAGTATTATTTTGTATTTAACTTTTCTATAGACAAATACAAGCGGTATCATTAGAAAGGGTACAAAACACAAAAGATACCTTGGTCCGAAATCTCCTCCCCACGGCCATATCCAATTGGCGAACATGGCGATGACGATAAAAACAGAAAGTGAGAATGCGGATATTAAAAGTATCTCGGCCATATATTTTTTTTCCGGTTTCTTAAAAAAAAGAGCTATTCCGTAGACTGAAAAAAGCAGCACCGGCATATACATAAACATACCGCGATAAGTGCCAAAAGTAAGCTCGAATATCATTCTCGGCCGCGGGAAAGATAGCGGTACGCGCCCTACCATAGCGCTGTAAGTAGTAGCCATCGCGAACGGATTATCGAAACATCGGTAGTGATAATATGCATATATGGCGCCGATTGATAAAGCGCCCAGAATAAGAAAAACATAATTTAATATTTTATCCTTCCTGAAGCTCAAGATACCATATGCAAAGATAAGGAAAGATCCTATGGCCAGCATATAATCCGTAAGTACTGCTAGCCCAAGACATATCCCCGTTAAGAAAAATGAAAGGTTTCCTGATGGTGTACTCTTAGATCTAAATAGTAAATAAAAAGCGCTAAACAACGCAAAAGCCCCTAATGTTTGGGACAAAAATCTTGTTGAGCAATAAAATAAAATAGTTCCGAACGCGCATATGAAAACGGTAAGAATCCTTTCTTTCTCCTTCATATCAAATTTTTGCAGCAAATCGTACAGCAAAACCGCGATTACCGCGCCCGGTAGAACTGAAAGAAAAAAAGCGAAAAAGAGGTTTAAAATACTAAATTCGAAATTCTGGTAGATTGCTTGCGGAATAGCGCTCAATAATGGTTTGAGAATAACATAAAGCGGTGCAGCCAGCAAACTTAAGCCGGGAGCAGCGCCTATGTAGTAGTGTCCTTTAAAGAATGCCTTATCGCGGGTATGATCAGAATACTTATCTATAACAAAAGTTCTGTCTTCAACAATAGATTTCGTCAATATTATATAACGATTGGTACCGGCAGTTACGTAGCCGGGAGCAATATAGAACAGGTAGACAAGCAATACCGTTAAGAAGATCTTAACTTTGGTATTCCGTAGTATCTGCATATTTTTCATTTATTGCTTACGGCTTATTCTTAAACCATTCGACGGCGCGCTTAAGGCCTTCGTCGAATTGGATGAAACTTGTTATTCCCAGCTTATCCTTAAGCTTGGTGACGTCGGCAAGAGTTTTTCTGACATCCCCAGCCCTACTGGGCCCGAGCTTAGGTTTAATGTCTTTACCGAGAATCTTGTTAACCTTTTCTACTATGCTTAAAACAGTGTTCGCAGAGCCGCAAGCAATATTGAAAACTTGGCCCGATACACCACTTACGGTTGCGGCCTTTATGTTGGCCTCTACGACGTTATCAACATACGTAAAATCCCTCTCCTGTAAACCGTCTCCGTGTATGGGTGGGGATTCGTTTTTTAGAATGCAGGTAATGAATTTGGGTATAACAACGGCGTATTGATTATCCAGGGATTGCCTCGGGCCAAATACGTTGAAATATCTTAAAGACACTGTTTCAAGGCCGAAACTATTTGAAAAGAGTTTGCAGTAATATTCGTCTATCAATTTTGTGGTCGCGTAAGGAGATATGGGATTTGTTGAATCTTCTTCCCTTTCCGGGAACGTATTCCTTTCTCCGTAAACCGAGCTTGAAGAAGCGAAAACGACTCTTTTTATCTTATGTTCTTTTGCTTTCATTAGAAGCTTCAGAGTCCCGTTTACGTTCACGTCATTGTATTCAAGCGGATATTCCATGGATTTCGGAACCGACCTTAAAGCCGCCTGGTGTAATACGAAATCGGTGCCTTTTAGAGCGCCGTCGAGATCTTTTTCGTTTCTTATATCACCTTTTATAAACGTGATTTTGTCTTTTACCAGCGACAAATTCTCCATTTTCCCCGCATAGAGGTTATCCAGGACGCGAACCCGGCAACCATTCCCAACAAGTTTTTCGACAATGTTAGAACCGATAAATCCGGCTCCGCCCGTAACTAAAAAAGTGGTTTTATTCATAACGTAATTATCTTTCCTTTAAGTTTCCTGCTCTTCGTGTTTACGATTTTTCGCAAGATGCCTCTCGTATCCAGTATTACCTTTGCGTTATCAATCAGGAACCTGTAGTCCAGAGAAGAGTGGGCAGCGGTTATCACAACGCAATCCTGGCTTCTTAAAAATGCCTTTGTGAACGGCGAGCGTTTAAGATTTATCCCGCTAATTTTCAAAAACGGAAAGAAAGAATCGTGGTATGATATTTTGGCATTTTGCGCCTGGAGTATTTTAATTACATCTATGGCCGGAGATTCTCTCAAATCTTTCACATCCTTCTTATAGGCAACGCCCAAAACGAGAATTTTTGCTTTATTAAGCGTCTTTTTTTGTTTCGCTAATATCCTTTCCAATTTATCTATCGTATATTGCGGCATTAGTTCGTTTACGGATGAGGCAAGATTGATGAACTTGGTTTCAAATCCGTGTTCCTTTGCCTTCCATGAGAGATATAACGGATCCACCGGTATGCAGTGTCCTCCGCAACCTGGGCCCGGGTAAAACGGCATGTAACCGTATGGTTTACTTTTGGCGGAATCAATGATTTCCCATATGTCGAGGCCCAACTTGTCGCACAGTACCGTTATCTCGTTAACAAGGGCTATGTTTACTATGCGAAAGGTGTTCTCTAAAAGCTTCACCATTTCCGCAGCACTCGCGGAAGTTACGGGGATAACCTCGTCTATTACCTGGTCATAAAGAACCTTGGCAACGGCTGTTGATTTTGCGGAAATACCGCCTATTATTTTCGGTGTATTTTCCGTTTTATAAACCTCGTTGCCCGGGTCTATCCTCTCCGGAGAAAACGCGAGGTAGAAATCCCTTCCCTCTTTGAGTCCCGTGGATTGCAGGACGGGTAAAAGTATTTCCCTTGTAGTGCCCGGATATGTGGTAGACTCCAGAACGACTATTTGCCCTTTACGTATGTTATCCCTCACCTTGGTAACAGCCTCTCTTATGTAGGAAATATCCGGTTCCCTGTTTTTGCCAAGCGGCGTCGGGACACAGATAATTACGGCGTCCAGTTTCTTTATAAACGATGCATCCGTTGTTGCCTTAAAATTTCTACCGTTTAAAGTGCTCTTAAGCTCTGCGTTAGAGACGTCTGTAATGTAAGAGACGCGCTTTTTAAGCTGCTCTATCCTGTCTTTATCTATGTCTATCCCTATGACATTGAAACCTTTTTTGGCAAATGACAATGCAAGCGGAAGCCCGACATAGCCAAGGCCGATTACGCCTACTTTGGCTTTTTTACTCTTTATTCTTTTTTTTAAGTTTTTAATCGACATTTTTCCCTCCCGACATACTCCTTTAACGTTTCTTTCCAGGAGCGCATTTTAAAATTTGTTACCTTTTCGAATTTACTATTGTCCAGTACCGAAAACGCGGGCCTTTTAGCGGGCCTGGCCAGATCCTTGCTTTTTATAGGCAACACCTTCACGTTCTCAAGTTTTGCTAATTTTACTATTTCCCTCGCGTAATCAAACCACGAAACCGCACCTTTATTGGAGACGTGGTATACTTCTTGGATCGTTTTAGATTCCCAGTTCAGCCTGTCCAGAAGCCTACCAATCGCTTCGGCAAAATCTTTCGTATATGTGGGGCACCCCGCCTGATCGTCTACAACCTTTAATTCGTTTCTTGTCTTTGCGTTATCTATTATCGTATCAACAAAGTTTTTCCCGTTTGCGCCGTAAAGCCAGCCTGTTCTAAGTATCACATATTTACGTAATGCCACGACTTTTTGCTCTGCAACAAGCTTGGTTTTGCCATAAACGCTTAAAGGATTAGGCGTATCCTCTTCTGTATAAGGGTTTTTCTTTTCTCCGTCGAACACGAAGTCTGTACTTATGTAAATAAGCGGAATATCTAATTTCGACGCGGCAAGCGCAATATTTTCGGTTCCGCCCTCGTTTATTTTTTTTGCTTTATCCGGATCTTTTTCACACCCGTCCACATCTGTCCAGGCAGCTGTATGGATTACAAGGTCCGGTTTTTCATCTACGATAGACTTTATGGTTTTATCTATATCGGTGATATCGCATTGAATGTCGGATTTTGAAATATCTAAACCCAAGACATCATAATTGCGCGATAGCACCTTCGAGAGGTCTACACCGAGCATGCCGTGCGAGCCGGTTACCAGAATTTTTCTTGTCTTTTTTTTAGCCTTTTCCACCATTTCACATTTTCTTTATACCAAAGAACGGTAGCTTCTAACGCGTCTTTGAATTTATGCTGAGGTTCCCAACCGAGTTCCTTTAGCTTCCTAAAAGTTAAAGCGTATCGTTTATCATGTCCGGGCCTGTCTTTAACAAATTTTATGAGCTTTTCGTCTTTTCCCAATATTTTTAGCACCATCTTTGTAAGATCTATGTTTCTCATCTCGTTTTTGCTGCTGATATTGTATATTTCGCCGACTTTTCCGAAATTAAGTATAAAATCTATCGCGGAACAGTTGTCTTCCACATAGAGCCACTCTCTTACGTTGCTTCCGTCCGCATAAAGCGGAACTTTTTTATTTTCAAGCGCGTTTGTAACGAAAAGCGGGATAACTTTTTCCGGATATTGGTATGGCCCAAAATTATTTGAGCTTCTTGTAATAATCGCGGGGAGATTATGCGTTACAAAATAAGAGCGTACAAGAAGGTCCGCGGCTGCCTTGCTTGCCGCGTAAGGGGAATTCGGGGCCAGCATCGAATCTTCGTTAAAATGCCCTTTCACAATACTGCCGTATACTTCATCAGTGCTTATGTGAATAAAGCGGCGTATACCGTTTTCTTTTGCCGCATCAAGCAAAACCTGCGTCCCGCTGACATTGGTCCTTATAAATTCCCTTGAATCCCTAATAGAACGGTCAACGTGCGATTCGGCGGCAAAGTTTATAATTGCGTCGATACCTTTAGCTAACTCGGAAACGCACCTCCTGTCGCATATATCCCCTTTCACGAATTTATAACGCTCATCTTTTTCGATATCCTTAAGGTTCGCGAGATTACCCGAATATGTAAGCTTATCCAGGTTCACTATCTTTATTTTTTGTTTCTCGCCTTTTGTCTTCCGCAGCAAGTACCTGACAAAGTTCGAGCCTATGAACCCTGCTCCGCCTGTTATTAGTATTTTTTTGAATTTTGGCATTCTACACCTTTAATTTAAAAATACGCGTCGGGAGATCCGGCGACTTTACTGAAATCTTCAAGCGCCCTTTCTCTGTCACCTAAGTTTGCATAAATGCTGGAGCGCAATCCATACGCATAAGGTAGCCAGGAGCTCTTATCGCGACTCCCTATAATTTCTGTTAAAACCTCTACACTTTCATCAGGCCTTTTTTCATCCCGCAGCAAAAGAGCCAGAAAAAAACGCGTCTTATCCCTTAGAGCCGAAGAGGCGCTTTTATCCAATATTTCCAGATATAGTTCTTCCGCCGCTTCTTTTCTTCCTGCTAAATGGTAATTCCTGGCCTTGAAATACAAAAATTCGTTAGGCTCGGAGAATTTTCTTTTATTACTCAGAATATATGCTTCCTGTACGGCATAAACAAATAATTTTCGTAAAAACTCTGGAAAAAATCCGAGTGGTCTGATACGCGACCCCTCCTTTGTAACTATGTAGCCCGGCGTCCTATAATACATAGTAAGATTTTCTTCGTTTTCCCACCATGGGTTATAACGGGCGAATTCCCGAACCCTTTCATTTTTGAGCACTATATCAAAGTCTTCGGTGATATCGGACATCGAAGCCATTTTTCCGTTTTTGTTAAGAAATTCGATATCATAAGCCGCATCCACTAAAACCCACCTCTTGCCGTCCCAGGCTTCCGCAATGCTATGCGGCGAAGACCCTTTCGCATTGGATAAAAAAAGTAGCCTTGTGGTTATACCTTGTTTTTTCGCAAGCTGTATAAAGACCCTGCTTACCTGGTCGCACCACCCTATACCCGAAACAAGCTTGTCAATTCCAACGGTATCCAGTCTATTCTTTTCGCCGTACACCGGATGCACGTTTTCATGCGTAAAGTTTCTTAAGAGGCGCACCTTTTCCTCGAATACATCGCTTCGGCCTGCAACCTCACCTGATATGTATTCCATAAGAATTGAATTATAATTTTTTTCCTTTACCAGTTGGCTAAATAGCACAAAAGAAAAAATTAAAATTATCGCTAAACTTACGAAGAAAATCGGCCTTTTAATATTGCTAATCGGAAACATATCTTGTAGCTACTTTTTTTTGATTTTTTTCGTCACCAGGATATTGGCGCGATGAAGCGAATCAAAGGTTCCGCTATCGGTCCACCACCCTTTTAGAATACTGTACGTAAGTTCGCCTTTTTTTAAATACGCGTTATTTACATCGGTAATTTCGAGCTCCCCTCTCCCGGAGGGCTTTAGCGTCTTTACAATGTCGAAAACCTGATTGTCGTACATATAAATACCTGTAACAATATAATTTGATTTCGTTTTTTTTGGTTTCTCTACGATCCCAGATATGCGCATTTTATCATCGAATTCAACGACACCGAAACGCTCAGGATCTGGAACCTTCTGCACCATGACCTTCGCCCCTCTAGGTTGTTCCCTGAAATCTTCCACTGCCTTTTTTATGCTTTTTTCTATAATGTTGTCTCCGAGAATAACAACTATTTTGTCGTTGTCTGCAAAATGTTCCGCCAGCCCTAATGCCTCGGCGATACCGCCTTCTCCCTCCTGATAAGTATAATTTATGTGTTTTAGCCCGAACTGATGCCCGTCACCCAAAAGGCGCAGGAATTCGCCCGCGTGATTGCCGCCTGTAACGATCAAAATATCTTTTATGCCTGCCTCGACAAGGGTTTCTATGGGATAATAGATCATGGGCTTATTGTAAATCGGCAATAAATGCTTATTTGTAATTTTTGTCAAGGGATACAGTCTTTTACCTAAACCACCTGCTAAGATTACGCCTTTCATGTTTATTTCCTCCAATCGAACGGTATATCGTTTTTATAAGGATCTAACCTGTGTTCATCCGGACTCTTGTGATTATATATCTCTGTCGGTGTGTTTATTACAACTGACTCCTCATCCGCTACCCCTTTGAACCCGTGATACACGTTATTCGGAATAGAGACGAGCTTCGGATCCTCGAGGCTAAGTGCGATATCCATTGTTTTCTTAAAAGTAGGAGAGCCTTCTCTTGCGTCATACAGCCCTAAACGGATTTTTCCTTTAACACAACAGAAATTATCCCTCTGGAGTTTGTGATAGTGCCAGGCTTTTACAACGCCCGGTTTCACTGTTGTCATATAAACCTGTCCGAATTTTTCAAAAAGTTCATCGTCGGAGCGCAATATTTCCATGAGTCTTCCGCGCTCATCAGGAATAATCTTTAATTTTTTTATCTTTACACCCTCTATCACTTAAATCCTCCTCCCCATTCCAATATAAACAAATCCCATCTTTTTCATCCTTCTCGGGTCATACATATTCCGGCCATCAACTATAATCGATCGTTTTAATAGTCTTTTTAACTTCTTAAAATTGAGCTTTTTAAACTCATCCCATTCTGTAACAACGGCTAAACAATCACTTCCCTTTGCAACAGCGTATGGATCGCTGCAAAATCTCAGTTTCTTATTTTTAATTTCTTTTTTCGTGTTTTCCATTGCCTGCGGATCATATACCTTTACAAAAGCTTTTTCGTCCAGTAATCTTTTTATTATACCAAGCGAAGGAGCGCTCCTTATATCATCCGTATCAGGTTTAAATGAAAGGCCAAGCACACCGATTGTCTTACCCTTGACTCCACCAAGTGATGCATGGATTTTGTTGAAAAATACTACCTTCTGCTGTTCGTTGATATCCCCCACATTCTTCAACAATTTAAAGTCATAGCCCAATTTCTTACAGATATGTATAAAAGCGGCGACATCTTTCGGAAAACATGATCCGCCAAAGCCAATACCGGCATTAAAAAAACTCTCATTTATTCTCTTATCCATCCCAATGCCTTTGGCTACCTCAACCACATCTGCCCCTGTGCGTTCGCAGATATTACTGATTTCGTTGATAAATGAGATTTTTGTGGCAAGAAATGCGTTTGAGGCATGTTTTACTATTTCCGCACCCTTAATATCGGTTATGATGATGGGGGCATTAAGTGGTTTATAAAGTTTTGTCATCAATCTTTTCGCTTTTTCCGTTTCAACGCCGACCACAATCCTGTCAGGATGCATGAAATCCTTTATTGCGGAGCCTTCCCGTAAAAATTCCGGATTACAGGCAATATCAAAGTCCACGCGTTTTTTCTTTAAAAATCTGATTGTATCCTTTACCCATTCACCGGTTTTTACCGGAACAGTGCTTTTTTCGACTATAAGCTTATATGACTGCATATGGCGTGCTATTTCGTGGCAGACTTTCTCGATATTCGAAAGGTCGGCTTCGCCGTTTTTTCGGGCCGGTGTTCCCACGCAAATAAAGATTATCTCGGATTTTTTAATGCTGTCTTTAATATTTGTTGAAAAAGAAATCCTGCCTTCTTTTATGTTGCGCTTGACCATTTCCGCGAGGCCGGGCTCGTATATGGTAATCTTTCCTTTTTTAAGGGAAATGACCTTTTTAGGGTCGCTGTCTACGCAGTAAACACGATTACCCAAGTTCGCAAAACAAGCCCCTGTTACAAGGCCAACATATCCTGTACCGATTATAGTAATCTTCATTTTCTCTCCCTTTATATGGCTTGATAAGATTATTATTATACCAATAAAGGGGGTCTTTGACAACGAAAAATAGAGGAAAAACCTTAGCGTTGAATGCCAGGTCGGGCCCTTTGGTAGGTTGTTCTGAAAAGCCCTATAGGTATCTTTGGGAATGCCTTCAACCTAAATACGAGCCATGTGGTATATTCGTCGCCTCGCTTATTAAAGGTGACTTCGGCTTCCCAGCAGTGAAGATCTTTAAATACGGTGTATTCCTGCTCTTCCCATTTCTCATTTGAAAAATCAAAACGCTGGTAAACTTTGACTTTCCACTCATCGTTAATCCTGTAGAACAATTCTCCGGTAAGCTGGTTTGTCTTGCCTGCATCAGTAGCTTCATACCGTTGTCCCAAACCGAGCGAAAAATCCTTGCTCATGTCGATATACACGTCTATGTTAGCGGAATTGAGGTCATTGTCCTTGCTGTCCAGGGTCATGTTGGAATCTATTGAAAGCCCAGGATACGGGTTAACTTCCAGGTCGAATCTTATGTCGCCGAATTTACCTACCCCCTTAGGCCTGAAGCCCCCCTTTTTCAGCCTGAAGTCATAATTC
The DNA here is from genome assembly GCA_013203315.1 of Candidatus Omnitrophota bacterium. Classification (GTDB taxonomy): domain Bacteria; phylum Omnitrophota; class Gorgyraeia; order JABMRN01; family RBG-13-46-9; genus JABMQJ01. The sequence goes on from JABMQJ010000007.1 coordinate 62,378, forward strand.
GTGCTCACGATAAAAGTTGCAAGATCCACTGTTTTCATGTCACCATTCTCGGATCTTTTGGTCTGGAGTTTGTTTTCCAGTGAAAAATCGAAACCGTTGTGGTATTCAATGTCGTCTATCTCGTCAAACTGATATAGGTTATCCGGCGATATGGTCGGCTGATGCCTGAAAAGGTACCCGACTGTCGGGGTTACGACGTGGCGCAAGCGGTTTAAGTCCAGCCCTAAGATATTCGAGTTCACGTCAAAAATGTTGTAGAATTTCGTGCTTAAATCAATGCCTTCTTCGTAAAGGCTCCGAAGTTGCGATTTCACTTTCCATCTATTTTGGGAATAAAATGTCTGTCGCGTCGCCATAAAGGGTGTCGCATATAAAAAGTTAAAAAGCTTCGCTGCATAAGAAAGCTTGTAGTAATTATCCATTCTCACGCTTTCTTCGCGCGATTGATTGGTGTCATTGTCGTATCGTTTAACAAAGTTTGTCATGGAATTTTTACTAAAATAATAAAAATTGGTATCCCAAAGCCTTTGATTGTTTATCTCCAGGTTCAGCTCCGGAAGCCTTTCTACGACGGTAAAAAAGTTGTTCATCCTCTTACGCGTGAGAACGTTTATTATATAATTCGGTTTTCTTGTTTCCACAAGAATATAGTTGTCGGGATTGGGGTCTTCTTCATACTCGCGGTAAAAATAATCCTTGATAATGTTTCTATCGCTTAGCTGGTTATACTCCATGGTTAGGTAGGTATCTTCCGGGAGCTCGAGGTTATGCATGAACTGTATTCTCCAACGATCGTCTTTTGATCCGCTGGGATCAATAGCAAAGTCATCGTTTTCGTGGGCATAATAAAATCTTGCTACACCCGTTCCCAGCTCCTTGGTGTTATACTTGTAGTCGAAGCCTTCGCCAAATCCTTTCTTTTCCCTGTAATCAATATGTATATTTCCTTTTGCATTTTCGTTAAGATAATATCTCCACGCCGTAAGAGCGTAATATCCCCAGTCGCTGGTCCGTCCGGGCACTATGGTAACTTCCGGCCTCTCTTCCCAAAGCGGCTGAACATAATACGGCATAAAAAGAACGGGCAAATTTCCTACGTAAAGGCGAATGTTCCTGGCAACTACTTTATCATCAAGAAAAATCCGAACTTCTTTTGCCTGGACCCTGTAATGGGGTTTTTCTAAATCGCAAGTCGTTACGTAGCCTTTTTCTAGCTCGAATTCCTTGTCACCTTTTTGCTCCACCCGTTCGGCCTGGCCGTATAAAGGTTTCGCTTTTATCTTGCTATCTATGGCATATCCTCTCTTTGTCGCAAAATTATAATGAATCTTCTCGCCCTCCATCGACATGCCTTCCTGGCTGATTTTGACATTCCCTTCGCATATGGCTTCTTTGGTATCCATGTAAACAACGATTTTGTCGCAGCGAAGTTCTGTTTCGCCGTAATCAACGGAAACGCCTCCGTGGCCCGTAACTTTTTTCTCCTCATGGAAATATTCGACCTTATTCCCTTTAACAATAATGGGCTCTTTGGATTTTTTAACGCTATCGAGAATATCTTTCTGGATAGCGTATGTCTGCGACGCAGGAACCTGCGTCAATATAAGGGATAATACAATGGAGAGGATTATATATTTTCTAATTTTGAACATATTCACCGGTTAATTATGCGACAGTATAACATACGTTACCCGGCAAGACAAGTCTTATCTCTTCCGGTTTTCTTTGCCTCGTAAAGCGCAAGGTCGGCTTTTTCGATGAGCCCTGCTAATTCCTTAGAATCCTCCGGGAAAGAACTTATACCTAAACTTATGGTTATTGTTACGGATTCGTCATAAGCCTTTATGGCGTGATCCTCAACCGCTTTTCTGATTCTTTCTCCTACGGCATACGCGCCCTGTTTACTAGTTTCCGGAAGAAGTATGCAAAATTCTTCTCCGCCATATCTGGCCACAAGATCTATTTCTCTCACACCTTTTTTTAAAATAGCTGCCACATTTTTTAGAACGACGTCTCCGGTGAGATGCCCGAAATTATCATTGCACTTCTTGAAATAATCCAGGTCCGCCATGATAAAAGAGAGATTTGTCTTCGAATGGCTTGCCCTTTCCATTTCTTCTTTGAGCCTTTTTAGAAAGGATCTGCGCAAGAAGCAACCGGTAAGCCCGTCGGTTACGGAGAGTCTTTCCACTTCGTCGAAAAGGCGCACCCTCTCCATCTCTAAAGCAATCTGCGGGGCAAGTATTAAAAATTTGTCATATTCTTCTTTTTGAATATCCTCGGCTAAAATTACAGAAATTACATTTTTCTGCACGACTAGCGGCAGGGCTAATATATTATTTATCTTTAAGTCGAATCCGTATTTTAAAAGACTGTCTTTTTCTTCAAGGAACAAAGGTTTTCTTGATTTTGCAACAACCCCGGTTAAAGCGCTAATTGTTTTATCCGGCGCTACAAAACCGGATGACTTCGCCCCTATTTCATAAGCCTTATCAATCGATGCTTGATTATCTTTGCGTGTCAATAAAACGGTAGTAAATTTTTTAAATCGGAAGTTATCTTCTAGAAAGTTTTTTAACGAGCCAAATAGCTCACTCAATCTTATATCAGAAGACATCTCCTTTGTCACGGTGTAGAGCCTTGAAAGGTTCGTAAGTTTTTTTTCTAAATATGCCCTCTCGCGTTTTACGTTTTCCAGGTTACCTGTTAAAAGACTACGCTCCCCATTTCTTTTATCTAATTTATCTTCGAGTGCCGTTATTTCTTCTCTTCCCACATCACTTCCAAGCCGGATAAAAATCGGTAAAAGCCATATGAGGCCTATGAAAAAAATTATATTGTTTGTGCTTACTTTGTAAAAATGCGAGGTCGCAATCGTTGCTGCCGTTGCTAACACAAGTATTAAAAGATATCTTATTTCGCGCATACCCTGTTTCTTCCTTTTTGCTTTGCCCTATAAAGTCGCGAATCGGCCAAGGTCAAAAGTTCTTCATGTGTTTTCTTTTCCGACGGGCAAGCTGCGATTCCGATGGAAACGGTTATTTTTGTTTTTTCTTGTCTCAAAACAAGCGGTGTCTGGTTCACTTTCTTTCTTATGTTTTCTGCGATTTCGTAGGCGGCATCTTTTTTGCTATCTAACAAAAGAAGCGCGAATTCTTCCCCGCCATACCGGCAAAGGATGTCGTCAGGACGGGCAAAGGATTCAAGTATCGAGGAAACGCGTTTCAGCGCAAGGTCCCCCGCATTGTGGCCATAGGCATCGTTATAAGCCTTGAAGTGGTCCAAGTCCAGCGTTAACACAGAAAAATCTTTACCGGATTGCTCGGACCTTTTTGACTCCTGGGTAAGCCTTTCAACAAAATAATTATGCACATAAAGCCCTGTCAGGCCGTCATGGAGAGCAAGGTTTTGCACTTTCTTATAAAGGGCGGCGTTTTGGAGAGAGATACTTGAAAGATCCGCTACAATATTCAGAAGCCGGAGATCTGATTGTGTAAATTTTCTGCGCACAGCACTTCCGATACGCAATACACCGATAATTTTTTGTTCACTTGTAAGTGGCATGCTGATTATCGAGGCGGAACCTTCGTCAAGTTTTTCTTTTACGGAAAATCTGAAGTCATTCTGGGTATCTCCTACCAAAAGCGGCATTCTGTGTTTCAGAATCCAGCGATCGAATATGTCACCTTTTTTTGCTTTTACAGCGCCGCCCGTTTTCTTTTTTGACCGCGCAAGCGCTAGCTCCTGCTTCTCAGTATCAACCAGGTAAAGCAACACCCGATCCGCCTCACTAAACAGCTCGAAAGTATCTTTTGTTATAGAATCTAAAATTTCTTCTTCGGAAAGAGTCTGACCGTAGTCTTCGATTACGTTCTTTAAGTATGTGATTTTCTTTAAGCTGTCCCTCATCCTCAAATTATCTTTTTCTGCGGATACAATCGCATCTTTCAGCACGTTGAATTCCATGTAGGACTTTTCCATATCAACCTCCAGGCGCTTTTTTTCGACCGCAAGTGAGGCGTTTAGCCGGTAACCTACAAAGCTTGTTACGGTAAAAGAAATAACCGGAAAAATAAAAATGCCGTTTTTAAAGGAGATTGCTATAAAAAGGCTGGTCAAAAGTGTGGCCGGAAACGCGAAAGCAGCGCTCGATAAAAGCCAGATAAAAAGAATAGGAATATTAAAATAGAGAAGTAAAATTCTAATGGTCTCCTGGAAGCGAAGCTCGTCTAAGTTAAACGTTGTTTTTAGGTATTTGACAAGAAAGAGAAGAAAGATCCATGTGAAGAGCGAAGCAACACTTATCGAAGTTTTAAGTTTCGCGTGGCCCATAAAAATTGTGGCTTGTTAAATAATAGCCTGGCCTGTATCTTTATCGAAGAAGTGGACTTTACTCATATCAAAAACAAGGCTCATATCCTGGTTCAAGGGGGGGTTATCGTGTCCGCCTACTTTCGCTATAATCGTCCGTTTTCCCGTGGAAAGGTACAAGAATACCTCGCTACCCGTGGGTTCCACTACTTCGCACGCCAGTGTTACAGTGTTTTCAGGAGCGGCCTCTGAGGCAAAAAGCTTATCATATATGTCTTCGCTCCGGATACCGAATGTGATCTCTTTATTTACGTAAGATTCAAGCTTTGGCATCATTTCATCGACAACCTTTACCTTTACCCTGCCACCGGGTTCGATAAAGAAAAACTTTGAATCTTTCTTTACTATTCTGCCTTCGACAAAATTCATTGGTGGGCTTCCTATAAAACCGGCGACAAACTTGTTAACCGGTTTATCATAAATGACTGTAGGGGTATCGATTTGCTGAATTGCGCCGTCGTTCATGACAACGATCCTGTCCCCCAGGGTCATTGCCTCGGTCTGGTCATGTGTGACATAAATCATCGTAGATTGCAACCTGATGTGGAGCCTGTTTATCTCGGTCCTCATCTGCACTCTCATCTTGGCATCCAGATTACTCAAGGGCTCGTCAAATAAAAAGGCAAGTGGTTTTCGCACGATAGCCCTGCCCACTGCCACCCTCTGCCTCTGTCCTCCGGATAGTGCCTGTGGTTTTCTATTTAAAAGCTTGCCAAGGCCGAGGATACCGGCCGCTTCATTGACTCTTTTATCGATTTCCGATTTCGGGTATTTTCGCAGTTTAAGGCCGAAGGCCATGTTGTTATAAACATTCATGTGCGGATAAAGCGCGTAGCTCTGGAACACCATCGCGATGTCCCTGTCTTTAGGAGGGAGCTCGTTAACCATTTTGTTACCGATAAAAACATCCCCGCTTGTAGCGTCCTCAAGGCCTGCTATGATTCTAAGCGTTGTTGACTTCCCGCAGCCTGATGGCCCCAGGAGCACCATAAATTCCTTGTTTTCAACGCCAAGCGAGACGTTATTAACAGCTACTACGTTGCCGGAAAAAACCTTAGATACATTTCTTAAGCTAACTTCTGCCATAATAGTGGTTTATTAGATACTATATTTCGTAGATATCGATTATATTACGCCTTATTCGCAAGATAGTCCAGTAAGTTGTATAGTGACTCTCGCAAATTTTTGCGGTGCACTATCATATCCACAAGGCCATGCTCCTGTAAAAATTCCGATCTTTGAAAACCCTCAGGTAATTTTTGTCTTATGGTTTGCTCTATTACGCGCGGCCCGGTAAAGCCTATAAGCGCCTTCGGCTCTGCAACGATTACATCACCAAGGGATGAAAAGCTTGCCAGCACGCCACCCATCGTAGGATTCGTAACTACGGATATATAAAGTAAATTTTTCTCGGAATGGCGCGCCAGGGCTGCGCTTGTTTTAGCCATCTGCATCAGCGAAAACACGCCTTCGTACATTCTGGCGCCTCCACCTGACCCGGAAACAATGATAAGCGGTAATTTCTTCTCTGTTGCGAGCTCGGTAATTCTCGTAATTTTTTCACCTACTACCGATCCCATTGAGCCCATTATAAATCTTGAGTCCGTAAACCCGAATGCGACTTTTTTCTTGTTGATGCGGCCGATACCTACAACCGCTGCCTCATTTAAGCCTGTAAGTTTTTGCGCGTCCTTAATTTTTGATGCATAAGACTTGGGCCCTTTGAATTTCAAAATATCTACTGTCTCTAAGTTATCGTAGTATTCCTCGAATGTCCCTTTATCTAACAGATATTCTATTCTCTTTTCTATTCCTATTATAAAATGAAAATCGCACTTTGGGCATATGCGCAGGTTCTCTTCCAGCTTTTTGTTGTATATTATTTCACCGCAGCCTGAGCACTTTGTCCAAAGGCCACCGGGTATATCTTTCTTTTTTGAAAGAGTAACTTTTATGTATTTAGGCTTTCTGAATAACACCATGTCAGCACTTCTCTAAAACTTGTTAATAACAAGCCCCGTCAGAAGCTTGGGATAAAAATAAGTCGACTTCTGGGGCATCATTTCACCTTTTTCCGCAATAGCCCTCATATCCGCTACCCTTGTGGGCCGCAGAAAAAAGGCCACCTGATAATCGCCCTTCTCCACAATCGAGACTGCGTCCTTCTCGTTCATTATATATTTTACACTGTTTTCGTACTTTTTTATACCTAATACTTTATCCACTATCAAATCGTGCAAAATAGTAACATCGAGCTTTTTCAAGGAATAGGTTTTCGGAGAATCTACGAGCTTACGAACGGAGTACATGCCTTTTAGGGTTAAGATGCGGAATTTGTTTTTGCCTGCATACATGCCAAAGGCGTGTTTGTTCTTCGGCGTCTTTTCCAAATACTCTATGCAGCGTTCTACGCTCTTTACGCTTGTTATATAAAAGTATTTTTTCAGTTTATTGAGTATTTTCGTTTCATCAAATTGCTCTATATTGTTTATGGCCCTGTGCGTAGAAAGTATGGTGAGATTTTCGCTTTCTCCAAGGCTTGAGAAATACATCATGATGTCCCCGTAGGATTTTTTAAATTGTTTCCGGTTTAACATCATTTTTTTATAAGCGACCGCAACCTCGTACCTGTGATGGCCGTCAGCGATAAATATTTTCTTATCACGCATGTGGGATTGAATCTTTTTTATGGCATTCTTCTCGTCCATTTGCCAGAGTTTATGTATAACACCTTCGGCTTCCAGCGTAAATAAAGGGTCCCTGGATTTCATAAAATGCTTTAGAATTTTATTGACTTTATTTTGTCTGTCTTTAAACAGTGTAAAAATAGGGCTCAAGTTTGCTTCTGTTTTTGATATGAGGTTTAGCCTGTCTTCTTTCGGCTTGGCGAGTGTGTATTCATGCGGTAAAACGCCGCTTTTTTTAGGACCTTCGATCTTCATAAGGGCAATAAATCCGATGCGTGTCCTTTTTTTGCCTTTGTGCAAATATTCCTGTGTGTAAATATAAATTGACGGATTTTCGTCCTTAACAAAAATATTATTTCGCATCCAATTATCGAGTGTTTTTCCCGCGCGCGTGTATCTATTGCTCTTCGGGGTATCCTTTTTGTCTTCTTTTCCTAACGCGAGCCTTATAATATTGAACTGATCCCTCCGGTAAAAACTGTCCTGCATGGTCGCGGAAATAACGTCGTATGGCGGGGTAACAACCTTCGCAATGTTAACCTTTTTTCTGTTATACAAAATACCCCTGAAGGGTTTTATTTTACCCATGAGAATTTTTTCATCCTTTTATAGAGTAAAATTCCGAAAACGAATCCTACCCCGTCACTTATCAAATCCTTTACCTCCAGGAATCTGCCGAAGACAAAATGTTGATGTATTTCGTCGGAGAAAGCAAAGGTAGAAGAAAATAAAACCGCTAAAATAAAAAGGCTGCTTGGTTTGAAGGCCGGATAGGAAGCTTTCAAGGCCCTCATGCATAATATGCCAAACACGAGGTATTCAAAAAAATGTAGTACGATGTCTGACATGCCCCTCTTGAGAGGGATCAAGTTCTCTCCGGGAATAGAGGAACCGATAAAAATGCAAAGCATGTAAAAGTAGAAAACTAACCAATAACGTAATATGCGCTCTTTTTTAGTCATTTAGATCCTCGAATCTATTTGTTTGCCGGACAGGATTTGCAGGACTCACTTTTTCCATTAGCCGGACAGGAGCCTTCTGCCGGTTTTTTTTCTTTCTTGTAATCAGTGGCGTAAAAACCTTTGCCCTTAAAAATAATTCCCGCGCCGGCGCCTATGAGGCGTTTTACCGCACCTTTGCACTTTGGGCAAACTTTAACCGGTTCTGCGGTCATGCTTTGAAATAGTTCAAAGCGCTCTTTGCATTTTTTGCAAACGTATTCGTAGGTTGGCATATGTTTCCTCGTTTATTTAAAAACCTTCTTAACTTTGTCAATGAAACCCTTGGAAGATGAGCTTTCCCCTAGTGTTCTGGAAAACTCTTTCAATATTCTTTTTTGCTCATCGGTAAGGCGTTCGGGAACGTCTACGCTTACCTTGACCAACTGATCCCCTTTTCCGGAACCTGAAAATAGATTGGGGACGCCCTTTCCGCGTAACCTGAAAACCTTTCCGCTTTGAGTGCCATAGGGTATTTTCATTTTAACTTTTCCATCTACTGTGGGCACCTCTACCTCAGCCCCAAATACCGCTTGCGGAAAACTCACTTTGATTTCACAATATATATCATTTTCGTGACGTTTGAAAAATTTGTGTTTCTTTACATATATTACGACATAGAGGTCACCGCGCGGTCCTCCTTTTTCTCCGACATCTCCTTCGCGCGTAACCCTTAGCCTCACACCACTATCAACGCCGGCGGGAACCTTAACCTTGATATTTTTGGATACCATTGTTTTCCCCCGGCCGTTACATTCCTTGCATGGGTTCGTAATAACCCTGCCTGCGCCGCCGCACCCGTTACAAGTCCGGGATATGCTGAAAAATCCGCTGGCCATGTTTACCTGGCCTCTTCCGTTACAGGTCGGGCATACTGCCTCCTTTGTGCCGGGTCTTGCACCGCTACCCTTACACAGATTGCACGTATCATTGCGGGAAACTTCTATGGTTTTTTCCGTACCGAGCGCTGCTTCGGTAAACTCTATGTCTAATTCCTGCTGGATATCTCTTCCACGACGCGGCCCCCTGCTTCTCCTGCGACCGCCCGAACCTCCGCCAAAACTACTCGAATCTACGCCAAAGGAGCTGAAAATGTCCCCCAAGCCACCGAATATATCTTCAAGGTCTCCGAAATGCGTAAAGTCCTGCCAGTTAAAGCCACCACCGGTAAATGCGCCCTTCAGCCCTTCGTGACCGAACTGATCGTATGTTGAGCGCTTGTTGGGGTCGCTTAAGATTTCGTAGGCCTCGGAAATCTCCTTAAACTTTTCCTCCGCAGCTTTATCGCCTTTATGCTTATCCGGATGGTGTTGTATAGCCAGCTTTCTATACGCACGCTTTATTTCTTCGGCGCTCGCATTTTTCTCAATACCTAATGTTTCGTAATAGTCTTTTTTGCTCATTTCTTCTTCTTATCGTCGTCCTCTACTTTGAAGTCCGCGTCAACAACGTCGTCTTTTTTCTTTTCCTCCGGTTTTGCTTCACCGGTTTCAGGTTTCCCCTGCTTTGTCTCGCCAGCTTGTTTCTTTTGCGCGTCCTTGTATATTTCTTCGCCGAGTTTCTGGGAAGCTTTCGCGAGCTCTTCGGTTGCTTTTTTTATTTTTTCTACGTCTTTTGAGGTAATGGCCTCTTTTGCCTCTTTTACTTTTTTCTCAATATTTTCCTTATCAGTTGCCGGAATCTTTGCACCGTAATCCTTAAGTGATTTTTCAATCGAATAAACAAGCGTGTCCGCTTGGTTTACCGTATCCACTTCTTCCTTCTTTTTCTTATCGGTTTCCGCAAATTTTTCTGCGTCTTTAACCATTTTGTTTATTTCCTCTTCGGAAAGTTTTTTGGGCGCCGTAATTTTTATCGATTGCTCTTTTTTCGTGCCCAAATCTTTGGCGTGCACATGAACTATACCATTTGCGTCAATATCAAATGTTACTTCGATCTGAGGTACGCCACGGGGTGCAGGCGGAATTCCTACCAGATCAAATTTTCCAAGTTCTACATTGTCATTGGCCATCTGACGCTCTCCCTGCAGAACCCTTATCGTAACAGCGGGTTGACTATCAGCGGCTGTTGAAAAAGTCTGACTTTTTTTCGTAGGAATGGTGGTATTTCGTTCGATCAGCTTCGTACACACGCTACCCAGCGTTTCTATGCCGAGAGACAGCGGTGTTACGTCCAAAAGCAAAACGTCTTTAGTGTCGCCTTTTATGATAGAACCCTGCACAGCCGCGCCCATCGCTACGCATTCCATCGGATCTATGCCGCGCTCTATCTTTTTTCCTACGTAATCCTCTACGAACTTTTGCATAACAGGCATTCTCGTAGGGCCGCCTACCATGATAACCTTATCTATATCTTTCTTTTCGAGTTTCGCATCCTGCAAGGCCTGCTCCATGGGATGTTTACATCTGTCTATAATAGAAACGACGAGGTCTTCCAGTTTTGCGCGGTTTATCGACATTGCAAGGTGCTTTGGGCCTGTCTGGTCAGCTGTTATATAAGGAAGGTTAATCTCGGTTGTGATAGAGCTGGAGAGTTCGACCTTGGCCTTTTCAGCGGCTTCGCGCAATCTTTGCATTGCCATCTTGTCATTTTTCAAATCAACGCCATTTTCCTTTTTGAATTCCGTGGCAATATAATCGATAAGAACAGCGTCCATGTCCGTGCCGCCTAATTGCGTATCCCCGCTTGTGGCAAGAACTTTAAATCCACCCTCGGCCCACATTTCCATTATGGTAACGTCAAGTGTTCCACCTCCGAAATCAAAAACCATGATCTTTAATTCCTTACCGACTTTGTTTAGTCCGTAAGCCAAACATGCGGCAGTCGGTTCGTTTATAATTCGGAGAACTTTAAGGCCGGCTATTTCGCCCGCGTCCTTGGTGGCCGTTCTCTGGTTGTCGTCAAAATAAGCGGGGCACGTTATGACAGCCTCCGTAACGCTACTGCCAAGATAAGCGCTCGCATCCTGTTTTATTTTCTGCAATATAAAGGCTGATATCTGCTGCGGTGTATATTCCTTGCCGTACGCCTTAAATTTATAATCCTGTCCCATTTTCCTTTTGGCAGCCATTATGGTGCCTTCCGGATTTATGGACGCCTGGCGCTTTGCAGGCTCGCCTACGAGCTTCTGGCCGTCCTTTGTAAATGCCACATATGAAGGAAAGGCCTTACCACTTGCTATTCCGGCGCCTTCTGCGCTAGGAATAATAGCCGGTCTTTCTTTCTCCATGAAAGCGGCTGCCGAATTTGAAGTTCCTAAATCAATTCCTATTACTTTACCCATCTTTTTGTCCTCCGAATTTTTTGCTTTAAGAAAAATTCGTCCCGAGAATGCGACCTATGGAAGCATTCAAGGGGCTTATTTCTCCTTTTTTTTGTCTTCTTTCTCTTCTTTTCCCTTAGAAACCTTAACCACTGCCGGCCGCAAGAGACTATCGTTAAGCGTGTAACCGCCTCTTATCTCTTCTGCGATAACGCCGGCCGGAAACTTATCACTACAAACTTCTTCCTCTGCCTGATGGAGGCTCGGGTTAAACTTTTCCCCTACACTTTTAATCTTTTTTAAGCCGTTAACCTCTAGTACTCTGTGGAATTCTTTCTGAAGCATATGCAAACCCTTCAAAAACGACTCTTTATCATTGGATTTTTCAATGGAATTTATGGCGCTGTCAAAGCTATCCATTATGGGAAATAGCTCAGCTATCAAGAATTGATTCGAGAACTTTACAAACTCGGATTTTTCGCGTTCAGCGCGTTTTTTTAGGTTGTCGTATTCGGCCAAAGCCCTCAACCACTTATCTTTGTAGTCTACGACCTCGATTTTATCTACCGGGGTTTCCGACGGCTCTTTCGGCTTTTCATCTTTGATCATTCGGACATCTCCTCCAATACTTCTGTCGTCATGCGGGCGAGCTCTCCTACGACCGGCACAATCTCCTCGTATCTCATTCGCATAGGGCCGATAATACCCACATTTCCGGAAACATGATTTTTAAATTTGTACGTAGCGGTTATGATGGTACATTCCCGCAATCCATTGAACATATTTTCGCGGCCTATGTGGATAACGGTTCCCTCTTCTCCCAAGTCCTGATTCATGATTTGCGCAAGTTCATTCTTCTCTTCGACAATTTTTAAAAAATCCAGCACCATTGATGAGGCCTTAAACTCAGGCTGTTCAAGCATATGATATGTGCCCTCAAAATAGACTCTATTGTTGGGCGACAAGGCAATCCCTGTATAGTTCGTTATTTTTGAAACAACGTGAGATGCTGCCTCAATCACATCTTCAAGCAATCTTTTTTCATTTACATATCGACGCATTTCAGAAAAAATGTCATCCTGCGGCAATAGTGTAATCTCCATAAGACTATCCACATATCGTCTGTACCCTAAATCAGTAGGAATTCTACCCGCCGAAGTATAAGGCTGTCTAATGTAACCGTCTTTTTCCAACTCAAACATTACATTCCTGATGGTCGCGCTTGAGAGGCCTAGGATTTTCGATATGTGTTTCGACCCTACCGGCATAGCGCTTGCTATGTGGGTTCTCACAATCGCCTCTAATACCCTATTTTGCCTTGCTTCTTTATCTATTGTCATATATTGTCTACCTATCTAAACACAAATTCGCGTTAATTCATACGCTATAGAACAATTTAGCACTCTCACTACGGGAGTGCTAATGTGTTATTTTAACACAAATCCTCACTCTGTCAAGTGGAATTCCTTTCATAAACCTCTTATTGACGGAATGAGAGGGTAATGGCGTGAGGCTTGGCATTTAACGACGGAGCCCTTTTTTCTTCAAAAAATTGTAGTAAGCTATATATTTATATTTATAATTTTGGAAAGAAAGGATCTCCTATAATCGGCCCAAATAGCCGCACACCAACACCCTCTCATTCCGTTAGTTTTAATTTTTTTTGAGGGTTATTTATTTCGGTCTTCGATTTTGGGAGGGCTGGGGAGGTCGAGCTTGAGGGTGGATTCGACGCTTTTTTTAAAACGCTCTATGTGGGTGCTTCCTGTGTCGTAGGACTTTTTGGCTTTTTCGAGTGAGGAG
>JABMQJ010000008.1 GCA_013203315.1 Candidatus Omnitrophota bacterium
CCGTTTCAGAATCTGAACTCCTGCCTGCCCGATAGGCAGGCCTGCCGGCAGGCAGGTTTTTTTGAAGAAGAAAGAGCTCCGTCGAAAGTGCCAAGCCTCACGCCAATGCACTCCGACAACGTATCTCCTTTAAGCTTTTATGCTTAAAGCGATTTTTTTCTGTACGCCGTCAACGCGTAATATTTTCACTTCCAGCTCGTCGCCGACCTTGAATTTCTCCTCCAGGTTTTGGTCGGGTCCAAGCCCAGCCTCTGATATGTGAAGAAGCCCTTCAAGATCCTTTTCCATCTCTACAAACATTCCAAAGTTCGTAATCTTCACTATCTTACCCTTTATAACAGTGCCGGAAGCGTATTTGGCCTGTATATCATCCCATGGGTCCGGAAGAAGCTGTTTTACGCCAAGAGCGATTCTTCTGTTTAAACCATCCACGGATAAAATCACTGTTTCTGCTTTATCGCCTTTTTTTAGTATATCCCCCGGATGAGCTATTTTTTTCGTCCAGGATAAATCAGAAACGTGCACGAGGCCGTCTATCCCTTCTTCCAGCTGTACAAATGCACCGTAATCAGTTATGTGCCTCACCTTGCCTTTTATTTTATCTCCGACCTTGAATCTATCTTCTATGCCTTGCCACGGGTCCTGTTCGAGTTGTTTTATGCCGAGAGAGATTTTCCTCGCTTCTTTCTTGATGTCCAAAACCATGATCGGTACCCTGTCGCCAATAGCAAGAAGCTCGTTCGGGGAGCCGTATTTCTTGGTCCAGGAAAATTCGGAAATATGAACCAACCCTTCGATGCCTTTTTCCAATTCTACAAAAGCACCGTAAGGGGCTATGTTTACGACCTTGCCCGTAATCTTGTTTCCGACGGGATATTTTGTTTCAACATCCTCCCAAGGATCCTTGGTTTTTTGTCTGATACCGAGAGAAATTCTCATTTCGTCTTTCTTAAAATCAAGAATAACCACCTCAATTTCATCGCCAACAGCTACGATCTCACTGGGGTGGTTAACCCTTCCCCAGCTCATATCGGCTATGTGCAGAAGTCCGATTATCCCGCCTCCCACGTCTATAAAAGCACCGAAGTCGGTGATATTTTTGACAACACCTTTTATACGCATGCCTTTTTCAATTGAGGAGAAAAGCTTCTTCTTCTCTTCTTCTCTTTTACCGAAAAGCGCTGCTTTTCTCGATAATACGACGTTTTTACGGATTTTATTGATCTTTAAAATCTTGAATTCAAGTAATTGCTGGGTGGCCTCAGATTCCCGAAACACTGCCTGGCTGGCCGGCAAGAATGCTTCAATACCGACGTCAACCATGAAACCGCCCCTTACTTTTTTGAGAATCTTTCCTTCGATGGCATCGCCCTCCTTAAAACCTTTTACAATACGGTCCCAGCCGCGTGCGCGTTCCACCTTCTCTTTAGAAAGAACCACTATGCCATCTTCATTTTCCTTGGATTCAAGTAGTACGTCGATCTCGTCACCTACTTTAATATCCTTCGCAGAGCGAAATTCGTCCATAGAAATTATGCCTTCCGACTTATAACCTATATCGACGACCACCTCTTTTGGGGTAAGGTGTATTATCTTCCCCTTTACAATCTGACCTTCTTCAAAATGCGCTATCGAATCCTCGTAAATACGTGACATTTCCATTTCGTTTTTATCCCTGCCCTCGCTTTCGCTAGGGACGCCATCGGGGCGTTCGGGATTTCCTCCTTGTTCTTTTTTTTCTTTCGCTACCATTAACTATCAATCCTCCTTATCTTTTTTACTACTTCCCGAATAGCGTAAGGGGGAGTAGATGCCCCCGTAACTATTCCGATCGTTTTTCGGCCTTTTAAAAAATTCATCCTTAAATCCTTAAAAGACTCGATATGACACGTGTTTTTATTAATATTTTTACATGCCTTTGCAAGCTTTGAAGTATTTGCGCTATTTTTTCCGCCGATAACTATCATAGCGTCAACCTTCTTGGCGAGCGCGGCAGCTTCCTTCTGCCGGTCTATAGTATTCTTGCACACGGTATTGAAATGAATGAATTCTGCGAAATCTTTTTTCGTCATTTCAGAGAGGACCTCTTTAAAGTTTGTAAGAGACGCCGTAGTCTGTGAAATCAAGGCAACCTTTCTCGATTTTGACGAAAGATTAAAAGTTTTTGCTTCTTTTTTATTTTTAAGCACGCGCGAGTTTCTGCCGGCTATACCTTTTAATCCTTTCACCTCGGGATGTTTTCTATTTCCTACGATGATAATAAAATAATCTTTCTCTCTTAGCTCCCTTACGATTTTTTGCACCCGCCCTACAAGCGGGCATGTCGTATCGATACAAGTAAACGCTTTTTCCTTCAAAACATCCGGGCTAATGCCGTGAGACGGTATAAGAAGCGTGCAGTCCTTACATAGTTTTTCGATATCACCGGCAACCACAAGCCCCATCTCGGAAAATTGCCTCACAACCTGGGGGTTATGTATGATAGGGCCCAGCGAATAAATTGTTTTTCGCTTTTTCAAGGCCCCTTTTGCAATATCAAGGGCTCTTTTTACGCCGAAACAAAAGCCGGAATTAGAGGAAACTACTATTTTTGTTTTACTCATATTTTTAAGCGGGAAATGGCGTCCATTACTTTTTCGCCGATGGCCCCGTACATTTTCTTTTTTTCGTGAATCTGTAAAATTTCATTCAAATCGATTTTCTTTCCAATTTTCGCTGTTACCTTGTGCAATCTTGGGACTCTTGCCCCTCTCGGCAGGGCCCCGGCAGTACCCGATAGATAAACGGGAATAACCGGTACTCCCGCTTTTGCCACTAATAAACCGATGCCGGGCTCTGCTTTTTGCAGTTTTCCATCAAGGGATCTTGTCCCTTCGGGAAATATTCCTAGCACTTGACCTCTTTTCAGTATCTGTATGGCTTTTTTTAAGGCCCCGGAGCTTCCCGAGCGCCGCTCGACCGGTATGCAGCCGACGGCCTTACACCACGCTCCAAATATGGGCCTTTCGAAAAGCTCTCTTTTTGCCATGAAAGAAATACGAGTTGTGTTGCACGCCGCACCCATAACAGCCGGATCAGCAAAACTGGCGTGATTAGAGGCTACTATAAAAGGGCCCTTTTTCGGTAAATTTTCTCTGCCTTTTACTTCAAGCCTGCATAAAATTTTTAAAAGAACTTCAAAAATAAAGCAAGAAATGTAATACATCATCTGCCGCTTTTAATTATTTTCAGTATCCCGTCTACAACCCCGGCTACTGTCATGTCGGTCGTATCGATCACGGTAGCGTCTTCGGCCTTTTTTAAAGGGCCTATTTTTCTTGTCATGTCCGAGGCATCTCTTTCTTTTACATCTTCGGCGATTTCCTTAAAGGAAATCGAAAAACCTTTTTCTTTTAGCTCTTCGAAGCGCCTTTTTATCCTTGTTTCGCAGCTTGCGTCCAGATAAAACTTATGCGGCGCATCGGGAAACACCACTGTTCCGATGTCACGGCCCTCCAGGACGACTCCGGAAGAAGCAACCCTGGCAAGTTTACGCTGGAGCTCCACCATGTTAGCCCTTACTTCTTTTAACGGTGAAAGACGCTTTACTTCTTTTGTAACTTCTATAGTGCGTATTGCTTCGCTTACATCCTTTTTGTCCAAAAAAACTTTCAAAGAGCCGCCCTCGTCAACAAGCTCAATGTCTGTATTTCCGGAGAGCTTGACGAGTGTTTCTGTGTCACTAAAATCTATTTTTTTGTTCAGGGCCTTTAGCGTAAGAGCCCTATACATGGCGCCCGTATCGATATATAAAAAATTTAGCCTTTTAGCTACTTCTTTGGCGACGGTGCTTTTACCACTGCCCGCCGGGCCGTCTATCGCTATAATGCTTGTCTTAGGCATTATTTTATCCGGTTACGGATTCTGTTTGCCCTGGCCAAAAAGGTCTTTATCGCAACTCTGTCTCTTCTTCGTATTGCCTTTTCCAGCATTCTGATATTCTTCAGAAAGACATTGATCGCCTTTAACGTCTCTTTTCTCGAAGACAAGAATATGTCGCTCCAGAGTTCCGGGTCAGAAGAGGCTACCCTTGTTGTGTCTCTCAGGCTACCTGCTGAAATTCGCGATGAATCATTTGTCTGCGAAGCCGAAAGCGCATATGAAACAACGTGAGGAAGGTAACTGGCCAGTGACGCAAGAGCGTCATGCTTGGCCGGTGAGAGCATCAATGTATGGCACTTTAAGGCCTTCCAAAATTTATTTAAGCGTGTTAAAGAAACCGAATTTGTATTTTTTGTTTTTGTTACAATAACCATCGCGTTGTCAAAAAGATCCGAAGTTGCATTTTGTACGCCTGCCTTATCGGAGCCGGCCATAGGATGGGAACCTATGAAGTGTATTTTTCCTTTTGCCAATTTTTCTATTTTCCCTACTATGTGATCCTTACTGCTTCCCACATCGGTAAGAATTGCTCCCTTTTTCATGGACTTTATGCACGCCCCCGCCAAACGGACGATCTTTCCTATCGGGCTTGCAATGATAACAATATCGGCGTCGCGAACAGCCTCTTTCAGGTTAAGCGTGGCTTTGCCCACGGCTTTAAATTTCAATGCTTTCTTTCTGGACGATTCCCTGCGGCAAACACCTACGATTTCCTTTGCCAGCTTCTTTTTTTTCGCTGCCAGGCCGATAGAGCCTCCTATCAGGCCCACACCGATTATAGCAATTTTTTTAAACATTTATATGGTTCTTCCGACTGCCTTTGCGATTTTTTGTAAATCAATCATCATCTCGGCGAAGTTTTCAGGATACAGAGACTGTACACCGTCTGAAAACGCATCCTCCGGATTCGGGTGCACCTCAATGATAAGACCGTCGCACCCACAAGCGACCGCGGCTTTTGCGCACGGCGAAACAAGCCCCCACTTACCCGTAGCGTGAGACGGGTCAACAATACACGGTAGATGGCTTAAATTCTTTATAACCGGGATAGCGCTTATATCAAGGGTAAACCTCGTCGCTTCTTCGAATGTCCTGATTCCGCGTTCACACAAGATCACGTTAAAATTCCCTTCGGAAAGGATATATTCAGCCGACATGAGAAACTCTTTTATGGTGTTTGACATGCCTCTTTTGAGAAGAACAGGTTTTTTTGAACGCCCGACTTCTTTTAGTAGATCGAAATTCTGCATGTTTCTGGCGCCAATCTGGATGATATCCGCGTATTTTTCTACAAGTTCCAGGTCCCTTACATCCATGAGCTCGGTAACAACCAAAAGGCCTGTCTCGTCTTTGGCATTCTTAAGGAATTTAAGCCCTTCTTCGCCCAATCCTTGAAAACTGTAGGGGCTGGTCCTGGGTTTAAATGCTCCTCCGCGTAGAACTTTAGCGCCTGCTTTTTTTACGTCTTTGGCGATTTTAATCAAGAGGTCTTCTTTTTCCACAGAGCATGGCCCTGCCATTACTACAACCTCCTGGCCGCCTATCTTAACACCGTTACCTAAATCTACTATCGTGTTTTCTTTCTTGAAATCGCGCGAAACAAGCTTGTATGGCTTTAGGATCGCAAGTACCCTCTCTACTCCGGGAAAAACCTCAAGCGGTTCCAGGCGAATGGCGTCTTCTGCGCCGATTACCCCTATTATGCTTCTTTCCTCGCCCTTGGAAATCCAGGGCTTTAAGCCCATTTTCTTTACTTTCTCTACAATGTGCTTTATTTGTTCTTTTGTCGCTTCCGGTCTCAGTATTATAATCATAATCTTCTCCTGATAAAAATCTTTATAAAATATTTTTCAGCGCGCGGATGAATTTGCGATTTTCTATTCTAGTGCCGATTGTTACCCTTATAAAGCTATTAAGCTTCCAGGGGCTCATTTCTCTTACGATAATACCCTTTTTTAAAAGTTTCTTATAAATGACTTTTGAATTTTTGCCTACCTCAACTAATATAAAATTCGTAACGCTGGGGATATACCGAAGCCCCAGGAGCTTGAATTCCTTATACAAAAAAGACTTGCCACTTTCTACGAGCTTGGTCGTCTTGTTTACATACTTTTTATCTCCGAGCGCCGCAAGCGCTGCGGCCTGGGCCACGGAATTTACGTTAAATGGCTCTCTTACACGGTTTAAGCAGTCAATTATGCCTTCTTTTGCAAGCCCATAGCCCACTCTAAGCCCGGCCAAGCCGTATGCTTTTGAAAAACTTCGCGTTATGATAACATTTTTTCGTTTGAGATACTTAAGCGTATCCGGATAATCCTTTACGGATTTTGCGAATTCGTAATAGGCTTCGTCAAAAAAGAGTATCGCATTTTTAGGCATTTTGGATGCGAGATATGCGACTTCTTCTTTTGTAATGTACGTGCCCGTCGGGTTATCGGGATTTGCGATAAAAACCAACTTCGTCTTATTTGTTATAAGGCTTGCGATTTTCCGGATGTCGTATTTAAAATTTGCAAGCGGGGCATATTTTATTCTGGCGCCCGCAACCTGTGATGCGACTTCGTAGATAAGGAACGTCTGCTTGGCGATTATTACCTCTTCGTCTTTTTTTAAAAATGCCCTAAGCGCCAATATAATGATCTCATCGGAGCCGTTACCCACTATGATATTTGCGGGTTTTAACTTAAAACGTTTAGCGAGAGCCCTTTTAAGGTAAAAAGATCCCCCGTCAGGATAGCGGTTCAAGGAAGAGAGTGATCTTTTTGCCGCAAGAATGCACCTTCTGGGCGGTGGAAGCGCGTTCTCGTTTGAAGCAATTTTAATCACTTCCTTTAAACCCAATTCCCTTTTTACTTCCTCAATAGGCTTTCCGGGTATGTACGGTTTTACCTTTAATATGTGTTTTCTCGCTAGTTTCATTTATTTTCCTACCGGATACGACCCGAGAATCTTGAAATACGTGCAGTTTTTCTCAAGCTCGGTAATAGCCTTTCTAACTTCCTTATCTTTGTAGTGACCTTCTAAATCTACATAGAAATAATATTCCCACGCCTTTAGTTGCGAAGGTCTGGATTCTATCTTAGTAAGATTAATCCTATTCTTCTTGAAAGGAACAAGCGCATCATGTAAAACGCCTACCTTGTCCTTAAGAGAGAAAACAATAGATGTTTTATCGTTTCTGCTTTGTTCTGCTTCTTCTCTGGCTATAATTAAAAAGCGCGTAGTATTATGCGCTGAATCTTGGATAGAACGAGCCAATGTTTTTAATCCGTATTTTTTTGCCGCTAATTTACTTGCAATAGCAGCGCCTCCCTTTCTTGCGCTACAATAAAAGGCTGCCGTAGCTGTACTCGGATATGCCATCAGTTTTGCGTTAGGTAGTTTTTTCTCAAGCCACATACGGCACTGCGCGAAAACCTGCTCATGTGAATAAACTCTTTTTATTGAAGATATTTCCTTGTGTTTGCTTAAGAGATTGTGCTCTATAGGCAAATATATCTCCGAATAGATCTTAAGCTCGGAATTTATGAACATATCGAGTGTGTGGTTTACTGCACCTTCGGTGGAATTCTCAATAGGAACCACACCATAATTCGCTCTGCCACGTTCGACTTCAGTAAAAACATCTGTTATAGTCTCACATTTAGAGTAATCCGATGATCCTCCGAACCTACCAAGCGCTGCAATGTGCGTGAAGGTTGTTTCAGGACCAAGGTAAGCTATGCAAAGTCGGCTATTTAGCGCACGCGAACCGGACATAATCTCCCTGTAAACCGCTTTCATTGATTCCTCTGAAAGTGGTCCTTTATTTTTATCCAATACTTTTTTGTAGACTTCTTTTTCTCTGCTTGGTGCAAAGGTAGGCTTATTCAGCTTTTGTTTAGTTTTTCCTATTTTAAGAGATTCTAGAGCGCGTTCGTTTAAAAGCTTTACTATCTTTCCATCAATTTGGTCTATTTTACGCCTGTTTTTCTCAAGACTCATCTTTATCAACCCCTTTCGGCTCTCCCTCGCTTTTGCTCGGGACTTCTTTTGGCTCTTCCGCACCCTCTCCGGGACTCGGTACTGCTACTTCCACTTTCTCGTCTTCTTTTTCAAAATCCAGGTCGTGTTCGGTAAAATCGCGAAGTTTCGGTAAACCATCTAATCCTCTTAAGCCAAAACGTTTTAAAAATTCTTCGGTCGTTCCGTATGTAATCGGCCTTCCCGGGGCATCTTTTCTTCCCCTTATTCTTATTAAATTTTTGTCTAAAAGCGTTTTTAAAACTCCGTCAACATTAACGCCTCTTATCTTCTCCATCTCGCTTCGCGTAAGCGGTTGCTTATATGCGATAATTGCCAGGGTTTCAAGCGAGGGTGATGTTAGCCTGGCTTCCTCGCGTTTGAATAATTTTCCTATCCACGGCGCAAATTCCGGATTTGTTATTATTTGATAGCCTCCCGCGAGCTCCGCTATCGTAAAGCTTCTCTCCTGCTTCGCATAATCTTCGCGAAGTTCTTCTATGGCCCCTTTAATCTCGCCTTCTTCTATTCCGTCAAGTGCCTGCCGTAAATTTTCTATCGTGAGCGGTTTTGCGCTTACAAAAAGAAGCGCTTCTATTACTTTTTTGATCATTTTTTCTGCCATTCTGCGTGCCTCATTATTTTTATTTCTCCACAATGAACATCCTGCGTTATCGCTATTTCCTTGATCTTCGTTAATTCCAAAATGGCGAGAAAAATCGCCACAATTTCACCCCTACTTTTTACGCCTTTAAAAAGTTCTTTGAAATAAACTACCTGTTTTTCAACGAGAATATGAAGAACGTCGTGTATCTTATCGCTTACGGTATACTCGTCTCTAATTACCTGGTGAAACATTTCTCTTGGTATTTCCTTTAAGACCTTGCTAAACGCCGTTATAAGGTCAAACAGGCTAGCCTCAAAACCCTGCTCATCTTCTTCTACGGGTATATTTTCTTTCTCCGGCGTCCTTGTAAAACTGTCCCTGTGTCGTAGCCGTAACTCTTTCAGGTCGCCGGCGGCTTCTTTAAATTTTTTATACTCTAGCAATTTGCTTACAAGTTCCTCCCTCGGGTCAATTTCTTCAACCAACTCTTCATCATTTTCCTCAGGCGGAAGTAGCATTTTACTTTTTATATGCATGAGAGTCGCAGCCACTAAAACAAATTCACCGGCGATATCCAGGTCCAAAAGCTTCAGCATTTCCAGATAGTCGAGGTATTCATTCGTTATCTTGGCAATAGGTATATCGTATATGTTGACCTCGTCTTTTTTTATCAAATAAAGCAAGAGGTCAAGCGGACCTTCGAATACCGGAAGCTGCACTTTATAGGTCATGGAATACACCAACCTTTTTCCGGACTTCCTTCATGGTTTCCGAAGCAACGTCTTTTGCTTTTTTATTCCCGTTTTTCAGTATATTTAATAATTCATCTTTTGAATTTAAGAGCTTTTCTCTTTTTTTGCGTATCGGATCTATTTTTTCCGTCAGGACGCCGGTTAGCTCCTGTTTGCATTTTATGCATCCCCTTTTGCCGCTTTTACAGACCTCTTGAACTTCTACTTCTTTATCCGGCGCAAAAACTTTATAGTAAGAACAAACATTGCAAACTTTGGGATGTCCCGGGTCATTCAAGTGAATCTTCTTGGGATCAGTTATCATTTGCATGACCTTATTTTTAACGACCGCGGGATTATCCGAAAGCGCGATAAAATTACCGAACGACTTTGACATCTTCCTGTTGTCAAGCCCGAGAAGTTTCGGTGCTTCGGTAAGCACTGTTTCGGGTTCGGGGAATACTTTACCGTATAAATTATTAAACTTTCTCACGATTTCTCTGGCCAGCTCAAGGTGCGCCTGCTGGTCGATCCCTACGGGCACTACCGAAGCCTTGTAAACTAGTATGTCGGCTGTCTGAAGCACCGGGTAACCCAGAAAGCCATATGTCATGAGATTTCTGCCCTTTAATTCTCTCAGTTGTTCTTTATACGTCGGGTTTCTTTCCAGTAAAGGTAACTGGGTAATACAACCCAGAACCATCGAAAGATCCAGGTGCTCCCTAACATGAGATTGCACAAAAATCGTACTTTTATTAGGATCAATTCCGCAAGCCACCCAATCTGCCAGGATTTCGATTGAATTTTTCTCAAGTGTCTTGGGATTTTCATATTCGCTCATGAAGGCATGCCAGTCAGCAATCATAAAAAAACATTCGAATTTCTTTTGAAGCTTCACCCAGTTATCCAGGGCGCCTACCAGGTGCCCGAGATGCAGGCTTCCCGTAGGCCTCATGCCACTCAACAATTTCTTCATTGCTTACCGTCCAGCCTCCTTATTATCTTCTCTATTTTGAAGTTTTCAATAATATCGCCGGATTTTATGTCTTTATGCTTTTCCAAAGATATGCCGCATTCAAGGCCTTCCCTGGCTTCCTTTATGTCGTCTTTTAGGTGTTTTAGCGACTTTATCTTTCCTTTAAAAATTACTTCTTTATTTCTTATAAGTTTAACACCACCGGAGCGGGTTATGGATCCCTTCGTAACGGAACAGCCTGCCACGACACCGACCTTTGAAACCTGGAAGACCTGCCTCACTGCGGCCCTGCCCTGAAACATTTCTTTTATTATGGGCTCCAGAAGCCCTTCCATCGCTGCCTTGAGATCCTCGACCGCTTCGTAAATAATATTATACAATTTTACATCTACGTTTTCCTTCTTGGCTATCTCATCGGCTTTCGGTTCCACTTTTACGTGGAAACCTATAACAATGGCGTTGGAAACAAGCGCGAGCATGATATCGGATTCGTTTATGTTGCCGGTGCCCATATGGATGACACCAAGCTTTACTTCTTTTGTCGAAAGTTCTTCGAGTGATTTCTTAAGCGCCTCTAGCGAGCCTTGCACGTCGCCTTTTATAACAACCTTTAGTTCCTTTATCGTACCGTCTTTTATGTGCTTGTAAAGTTCTTCGAGGCTCATTCTCTGCGAGCCCCGGAGCTTGCCCACCCTTCGCTCCTCTTGCTTTAACAAAGAAAGCGTGCGAGCTTTTTTCTCGTCTTTTACGGAAAAGAATTCATCCCCTGCCTCAGGTACGCCCGAAAGTCCGAGAATTTCCACAGGCGTCGAAGGCGGGGCTTCGGTAAGACGCTTGCCCCTGTCGTTAATCATCGCTTTCACGCGGCCGTAGTGAAATCCGCTCAAGATAACGTCGCCGACCTTGAGTGTTCCGTTTTTAATAAGCACCGTAGCAACGGCCCCTTGTCCCGGCGAGAGCTTGCCTTCTACTATAACGCCGCGCGCGTGGACATTGGGATTTGCTTTTAATTCTAAAACTTCTGCCTCTAAAAGAAGCATCTCGAGAAGCTTATCAATACCTTCTCCTGTTTTGGCTGAAACCGGCACGGTAATGGTCTTACCACCCCAGTCCTCAGGCATCAGGTCGCGCCCTGAAAGCTGTTTCTTAATTTTATCCATGCTTATATTGGGTAAATCGCATTTATTAATAGCGACAACGATCGGTACCTCTGCTGCCCTGGCGTGGTCTATCGCCTCTATGGTCTGGGGCATTATGCCGTCGTTTGCCGCAACAACCAGAACAACGATATCCGTAGCATTTGCGCCCCTTGCCCTCATGGCTGTAAAAGCCTGGTGGCCCGGCGTATCTAAAAACGTAACCTGGCCCTTTCCTGTTGTTACCTCATAAGCCCCTATGTGCTGGGTTATGCCGCCTTTTTCTTTGGCCGTTACTTTGGTTTTTCTGATATAATCGAGAAGTGAGGTCTTCCCGTGATCAACGTGCCCCATTAACGTAACTATTGGCGCCCTTATAGCATGCCCATGCTTTTCCCCGTGCCGGAGGCCTTCCTTATGATCCTCCATTAATTCCTCTTCCAAGGTCGGAGGCTTCTTTAGCTCAAACCCGTGCTGTCCTACTATCTCAGAAATAAGTTCGTCTGCCAGATTCTGGTTTACGGTAGCGAAAACGCCTTTTTTCATGAGTGATTTTATAAGGTCATTTGGCCTTGTGTTTAACTTAGCCGCAAGCTGTTTTACGGTAAGAGGCAGCGTAGCTTCCAGTATTTTCTTTTGCGTTTTTACCTCGGGTTCTTTTGCCGGCTCGGCTTTAATTTCCTTTTTGACTTCGGGTGCCGGCTTTGGCGGAATGGCAGTCTTCGCGGAAACCGCAGGTTTTGCTTTAAGAGCGGGCTTATCTTTTTTTGCTTTGTCTTTTATTTCATGGCGCATAATCTCTGCGGTTTCCTCGTCAAGAGCGCTCATGTGTCCTTTTACTTTTACGCCGAGTTTTTTAAGCCTCTCTACGAGGTCTTTACTTGTTATGTTAAGCTCTTTTGCAAGCTTATGTACCCTTGTGCTCATTTTTCGGTTGCCTCACCTTCGGTTTTTGTCTTCGCGGAAACTATAATTTTTTCCGCAGTTTTCTTACCTATGCCTTCTAGTTTCGTTAAGCCTTCGATGGTTGCCTCTGCTATCTTAGCAATTGTATCCAAGCCGGCTGCGATTAATATTGTCTCTGCTTTTTTGCCTACGCCGTCAAGGGTTTTTATGGACGGCGTTTTTTTCTTTGGTTTCGGCGGCGTACCGGATAGTATCTCCCTTGCCCTTTTCTTTTTTTCGGTTTCTTGCGGTGGCTTCTTCGATTTGATGCCTTTTTCACCTTTTTTATCTTCCCCTAACGGCCGTATATCCAGTTCCCAGCCGATAAGTTTCGAAGCAAGCCTTACGTTTTGGCCGTGCTTTCCTATCGCTATTGATAACTGGTCCTCTTTTACCATGACCGTAATAGATTTTCTTTCTTCATCTGCGCTAATTTCAGAAATTTCTGCGGGAGAAAGCGCTGCTTTAAGGTATTCTCCTATATCTGAGTTCCAGCGTACTATGTCGATCTTCTCGCCGTGAAGTTCTTTGACTATATCCTTAACGCGCGTTCCTCTCATGCCGACGCACGCGCCTACAGCGTCCACCTTTTCTTCTTTTGAGGAAACCGCAATTTTCGTTCTTTCGCCTGCTTCGCGCGATATGGTTTTTATTTGCACTATGCCTTCCGAAATCTCCGGCACTTCAAGCTCGAAGAGTTTCCTAACAAATGCGGTATCAGACCTGGATAAGATGATCTGCGGGCCATGGCTTGTTTTGGCAACTTCTAAAAGATAAGCCCGTATCGAGTCACCTTGTTTATATCTTTCGTTGGGGCACTGCTGCGATCTCGGCAAAATGCCTTCTGTTTTACCAAGATCAACGATAATATTTCCTCTTTCGAATCTATGCACGGAACCTGAAACAAGTGTCCCTACCCGTTTATTGTAATCCTCGAAAATAACATCTCTTTCCGCCTCTCTTATCTTCTGTATAATTACCTGTTTTGCGGTTTGAGCAGCTATCCTACCGAAGTCTCCTGAATCGATTTCTTTCCCGCCGCCTTCAACTTTTATTTCACCGGTTTCCCTGTCAATGGTAACAGTGATATCGGTTCTGTCTTTTCCCAAAATTTTTCTGGCGGCACTGAGAAGCGCTGATTCAATAGCCGAAAAAAGCACTTCCTTGGGGATGCCCTTTTCCCGTTCAAGTGAGTCTACAATAGTTAGAATTTCTGAGTTCATTTTTTACTCCAATCTATATCTGATTCCAATCGTGCGCTTGCTATTTTTTCTCTGGGGATCTCTGTTGATATACCGTTTTCATCGATAACGGCCGTGTCTTCTCCTAACCCTATAAGCGTGCCCCGAAAGGTATTTTTTCCGTCTAAGGGTGCGTATGTAGTTACCTTTACCTTTTTACCCACAGCCCACACAAAGTCCTTGTCCTTTTCAAGCTTCCTGTCCAGACCCGGGGAGGATATCTCTAATGTATACTGGTCTTCAATCGCGTTTTCTTTATCCAGGAGTTCGCTCAATTCGCTATTTAAGCCCGCGCATTCATCCATGGCGATGCCGCCTTCCTTATCGAGCAGGATCCGCAAAACAAGCTTCCCGCCTTCGCGCTTGTACATAATGTCAACAACGCAGTACTTGCGTTCGTTTGCTATGGGCTCCAGAATTTCTTTTATCCTATTAGCTATTTCCATAAACATATAAAAAGAGTGGGTTCCTTCCCACTCTTAACGATAACTCTCCCTCCTAGTTGAGCGTTATCTAGCGCTTATATTACTATATTGACACTATTGTGTCAAGTGATTTTTAATATTTCTATAATGTCTTTCTTGTCAACCAGTTGCGAACTTTTATCCTTACGCTTCTTTAGCTCTAGTTTGCCTTTTTCGAAATTTTTATCGCCTATTATGAGCTGAATCGGGAAACCGATCAGGTCCGCGTCCTTGAATTTGACCCCTGCGCGTTCATTGCGGTCGTCAATTATAACGTCTAAACCGCATTTTTTAGCGTTCTCATAAAGGTCTTCTGAAAATTTCCGTACTTTTTCATTACCCACGTTGAGCGGCATTATAACAATTTCATACGGTGCTATGGATTTGGGCCAGATCATGCCGTCTTTATCGTGACTTACCTCGATACTTGCTGCCAGGATTCTGTTTACGCCTATACCGTAACAACCCATTATAATGTCATGTGTGTTGCCGGAATTATCAAGATACGTTGCGCCTAGTGTTTTTGAATATTTGGTGCCTAATTTAAATGTATGCCCTAATTCTATGTCCTCACCTGCTTTAGACGAAACTACAAATTCGTGAGATTCCCCTCCGCCCATAAAACCGGAATCGGCCTTAAGCGCTTTATACGGTAAGCCGCATCTGTCGAATATCCTACGGTAAGCCTCATACATTTTCTTGTAGTTTTTTTCCAAACCTTTCCCGTCCATGTCAAAACTATATGCGTCCTTCATGATAAATTCGCAGCTTCTTATGACACCGAATCGCGGACGGATCTCATCTCTGAATTTTGTCTGTATCTGAAAAAATATCCTGGGCAAGCCCTTGTATGAGGAAATATTACCGGCGACAAGCGAGGTTATAACTTCCTCGTGGGTGGGCCCGAGACATACCATCTTTCCGTGCCTGTCCTTAAAGGTGATCATCACCTCTTTTAAGTCTTTATCGCGGCCGGTTTTTTTCCATAATTCCATGGGTTGGAGGGCCGGCAGAAGAATTTCCTCGGCGCCGCACTTTAGCATTTCATCTCTTATGATGTTTTCAACTTTTCTCAAGACCTTGAGACCCAGCGGAAGATAGGAATAGGTGCCGGCGGATAATTTACGAATAAATCCTCCCCGAACCATGAGCTTGTGGCTTATGGCCTCGGCGTCTTGCGGGTCTTCGCGTAATGTCGGTATTAGGGTTTGTGTCCAGCGCATAATAATTTAAGCAGCTCCTTTGTCGCGTTTTTAGTTTTTACTTTTTTTACAATTTTTCCTTTTTTAAATAAAATACCTGCATTCTTTCCGAACGCTATCCCTATATCAGCTACCTTGGCTTCTCCGGGGCCGTTTACTTCGCATCCCATTACGGCGATGGAGATCCCGTCGGAGGAGTGCCTGTGTTTCATAGCCGATAGCCTTACTTCCAGTTCGTTAACTATTGCCCCGAGATTGACCTGGCAACGGCCGCAGGTGGGGCAGGATATTACCTCCGGAACAAAACTTCTTAAGCGAAGTGCCTGTAATATTCTTTTTGCGGCAATCACTTCCTGCACGGGATCCCCGGTAAGGGAAACCCTTACCGTATCACCTATACCGTCTAAAAGCAGTGCGCCTATCCCGATGCTCGACTTAACGATTCCCGCATCATATGCGCCTGCTGCGGTAACCCCCAGATGAAAAGGGTAATTGCAAAGAGCGGCTAATTTTCTATACGCGTTTACAGTTTCGGTTACATCCGAGGATTTTAACGAAATTATTATATCACGGAAGTTTTCTTTTTCAAAAAGTTTAATATATTTAAGGGCTGAGGCGATAAACCCGGCCCGGGGCAGCGATCCGGAATTCAAACCTATCCTTATCGGAATTTTTGCATCTTTAGCGGTTTTAATTACTTCTTTTATGTGGGCCGGATTTTTGATATTGCCGGGATTTATTCTTATTTTGTCGGCACCGCTTTTTATTGAAAGGACCGCAAGTCGCCAGTCAAAATGAATGTCGGCAACAAGGGGGATATTGATTTTTCTTTTTATCGCTTTTAAAGCCTCGGCTGCTTTCATGTCTTTAATGGCGACCCTTACGATTTCACAGCCGGCAGCCTCTAATTCCAGGCATTGCCTGATTGTCTTTTTCGTGTCACGGGTGTCGGTCTTT
Source organism: Candidatus Omnitrophota bacterium (assembly GCA_013203315.1). Taxonomy (GTDB): domain Bacteria; phylum Omnitrophota; class Gorgyraeia; order JABMRN01; family RBG-13-46-9; genus JABMQJ01. The sequence goes on from JABMQJ010000008.1 coordinate 16,183, forward strand.
GTCATTGACTGGATGCGGATAGGCTGCCCCGAGCCTATCTTAACGCTACCGACATTTATCGTTCTTGTTTTCCTGCGTTTAATCATTTTTTCATAAATGGTAAGAATTTCATAATATCGTTCCAACTTACAAAAAGTGCGAACGCTATTAAAACGTAAAGTGCGACATTGCCGATCATTTCCTGCGTGCGCGGGCTCACGGGTTTCCCGCGTAGTTTTTCAATGCCTAAAAACAGGACATGTCCACCGTCAAGTATCGGAAAAGGCAAAAGATTAAAAACAGCGAGTGCAATATTTATGTGGGCCATTATGATTAAAAGGTATATGAAACCCATCTTTGCGGCCTCACCAATAAGAACCGCTATGCCTATGGGCCCTGAGACGGATTCCTTTATGGGAAGGCCCCCTGTTATAAGAAGCCATATCCCTTTATACGTCGCAATTGTTAAAGTAATAACTTTTTTGCCGCCGAGTGCCGCCGCCTGAAATGGATTGTGTTTTACGAATACTATATCCTGTTCCGGGGAAACGCCTATCATTCCGATACTTGTTTTTTGGCCAAAAACATTTTTTGCCTCTACCATTTTTGGGGTTATTCTTAAATTTAAAATTCTTTTACCCCTTTTAATTTTAAATTTAAGAGGAACCCCGCCTGTATCTTTTTTCACGATTTCCACTAAATCGTCCCAATATTCTATTTTCTTTTCATCTATTTCAACGATTAAGTCCCCGACTTTTACGCCGCTTGATACGGCAGGATAACCCTCTAGAAGCCTTCCGACCCGGGACGTAAGCGAAGGGGTGCCTACCATGAAAATAAGTGAAAATAGTATAATGGCAAAAATGTAATTTGTAAGGGGTCCCCCGACTATGATTAAAAAACGCTTGAGCGGGCTTTTTGAGAAGAATTCCTCAGGCGTACCTTTTAAATTGGTAGGGTCATCGCCAGCAAGCTTAACATATCCGCCCAAAGGAAAAAGGGACAGGACGTACTCTGTATCGCCTTTTTTTATGCCGAAGATCTTTTTCCCGAAACCAAGAGAAAACCTTTCAACCCTTACGCCCACTTTTTTCGCCATGAACAAGTGACCCAATTCGTGGACAATAATAAGAATACTGAATACTATTAAGACGATGAAAAATGTTAACACAAGCTTCTTACCTCCTCTTTTGCCCACTTATCAATATAGAGAATTTCGTCCAGCGACGGTTCTTTAATATTTTTGTGGCGGGTGAGAACTTTTTTGACTGATTCTACTATGCCGGTAAAACGAATCTTTCCCTCAAGATAAAGCTTAACGGCCTCTTCGTTGGCGCTATTTAAGCAGGCCGGATATGTGCCGCCTTTTTTTGCGGCGTGGTAGCAAAGCCTCAAGGCCGGAAATTTGTGGTAATTTGGAGCCTGGAATGAAATATTTTTTGTTTTCGAAAAATCTATCCTGGGTAGCCCAGAAGGCGTCCTTTTGGGATAATTTAGGGCGTAAAAAATCGGATATTTCATATCAGGATAAAAAAGATTGGCTATTAGGTTGCCGTCGGCAAATTCTATCATTGAATGTATTAAGGCTTCGGGATGAAGAAGCACTTCGATTTTAGAAACATCCATGTCAAAAAGATGGCTCGCCTCTATGGCCTCGAGGCCTTTGTTCATCATGGTAGCCGAATCCACGGATATTTTTTTGCCCATTTTCCATACGGGATGGTTGAGAATCCTGGAAGTTTTAAGCTTGTCAAAAATACTTTTCGAAACGTCTTTTAACGGCCCGCCTGTTCCCATTAGAAAAATTTTACTTATGTCGCGCTTGTCGTTTCCGTTTATGCACTGAAAAATGGAATTGTGTTCACTGTCTACGGGGATAATTTCGGCCTTACGGGTTCTGGCCATGCTCATGATTATTTTTCCCGCGCTTACTATGGATTCTTTATTGGCAAGTGCAATTTTTTTTCCGGCCCTGATAGCTGATATGAGGGGCAATATTGCGGGCGTCCCGCTTATTGCGACAAGAACTATATCCGCTTCCGGCATTCGTGCGACCTCGGAAGCGCCGCTTTCTCCTTTTAAAACTTTCTTTGAGCTTTTTAAAGCGCGCTTCAATTCGTTATAGCGCGAAACATCGTCTAGCGCAAGGAGGCGAGGCTTGAAATGGTTTGCCTGCTCGGCGAGTAGCTTCACATTACCGCGCGAGGTAAGGCCGACGACTTTGAAGGCATTTTTATGACGCTCTATGACGCGGAGAGCGCTTGTACCTACGGAACCGGTTGAACCCAATATAACGACTTTTTTCATATTATGGGTAGTAAAAGTTTTACGTAGAAATAAAAAATGGGAGCTGTGAAAAGAAGGCTATCTATTACATCGAGCATGCCGCCAAGCCCGGGAAGCCTTTGGCCTGAATCTTTTACATCGAAATCACGCTTAAAGAGGCTCTCGGCAAGGTCACCGACCTGCCCGATTATCCCTAAGAGAAATCCCAATAAAATGATATGGAAATAAGAAAAATCCGGTAAGAACAGTTTGCAAATAAAAGCGCTTGCTACGCTACAAAAGAGCCCGCCCAGGGCGCCTTCTTTTGTCTTACGCGGGCTTATGCGGGGGATTAAAGAGCTCTTGCCGAATCTCTTACCTATAAAGTAGGCGCCTATATCGCCTGTCTTTGTTACAACGATAAGAAAGCTCACGAGCCTGGCGCCTTCGGGTAAGAATTTTATCTTTATAAAAAATGAAAAAAACCAGCTTATGTAAAATAACGCAAAAAGTGTAACGGCTATACTCGTGAGGTGGTCTTTACTGTTGTCTTTCCTTATAAATTGAAGGACAAAGGTAAAAAGACAGGCCATCACGATTAAGAAAGCTTCCAGATCTGCGTAGCCTTCACCAAGATGTAGGTACGCCGCTATCGGAATTATTATACCTGCGATTACCCCGAAGTGCTTGTAGACAAATATTTTTTTCTCTTCTACAATTGAGAAAAATTCATAAAGCGCGATGCCTATAAATGAAACTGTCAAAAGGCAAAATGCCCAATTAGGCAGAAAAAATGTTATAATCCATGAGCCAAGAACGATTAGAAACGAGGTAACGATTCTTTTTAATATATTATCCGCCATATCTTCTTTGTCTTTTTTGAAAATCGAGAATTGCTTCTTCTAAATCTTTTTTTTGAAAATCCGGCCAAAGCTTTTTAGTTACGCAAAGTTCGGCGTATGAGATTTGCCACAGGAGAAAGTTACTTACCCGCATCTCACCGCTTGTTCTTATCATAAGGTCCACCTCCGGTAGGCCTTTTGTGTATAAAAATTCGGCGAAAGTATTTTCCGTGATATCTTCCGGGGCGATCTCGCCCTCTTTAACTTTCACGGCAATTGCTTTGGCTGCATCGGTTATTTCACTTCTTCCGCCGTAATTTAAGGCAAGCGTAAGAATCATGCCGTCATTGGCAGCGGTTTTTTGCATCACATCGAAAAGGCTTTTTTTGACTTTGTCCGGAAGTTCGCTTAATCTGCCTATTGCGTTTAGCCTGATATTGTTCTTTTTTAGTTTTTCATATTTTTTTTTAAGCCGATCACAGAGGAGATTCATAAGAGCGCCTACTTCTTTTTTCGGACGCTTCCAGTTTTCCGTGGAGAAAGCGTAAAGGGTAAGGGCCTCTATGCCCAGTCTTCGGCAGGCTTCGGTAATTTCGTCAACGTTTTTACCGCCCGCGATGTGCCCCATTATCTTCGGCCTGCCGCGTTTCTTCGCCCACCTGCCGTTTCCATCCATTATGATGGCGACGTGTCTTGGTAGTTTCGAGTGGTCAATTTGCATTTTTACCTATTTTAACCGGTCCTCGCCCATTTTCTCAAGTTCGTCAATAGATTTCTTGGGGTATTGGGGGAGAATCACTATCTCAACGCGCCTGTTCTTGGCGCGGCCTTCTTTTGTGTCATTAGTGGCAACGGGTTTAAATTCGCTATATCCGATCGTTGTAAGCCTCGACGGGCTTAGGCGGCCCTCGTCAACAAGATAATGATAGACATTATTGGCCCTGGCAGTTGAAAGCTCTCTATTTGATTTCCAGGACGAATGGGTAATCGGCATATTATCCGTATGCCCTTCTATGCCTATATTTTTATCGGACGCTTTTTCGTTGATGACTGTTATGATTTTATTAAGCACCGGGTATGCATCTTCCTTCACCCTGGCTTTGCCGGAATCAAAAAGTATGTTATCTGCAAGTGTTATGACAAGGCCTCTCTCATCAACATCAACACTGGCCTGGCCCCTTAACTTCTTCTGGAGTTCACGTTTCATTTCTTCAAACTGATTTTTTTCTTCTTCTCTTAATTGTGCGAGACGTTCCAATTCGCTTGAAAGCTCTTCGATTTTTGCCTTATCCTTAGGGCTTTTCTTGTAAAAACTGATCGCGCAGCCTGTGGTCATAAAAACTGAAATCAAAAGCAACAGTACCACTATTTTTTTCATAAAAACCTCCCTTTTTTTTATTATTTCATCAGTGAATGCGCCAGAATAAAGGACGCAAACACCACTGAGACCATTGACATAAGTTTTATCAAAATGTTAAGACTCGGTCCGGATGTGTCCTTAAAAGGATCCCCTACCGTATCTCCTACGACAAGCGCTTTGTGCGAAGCTGACCCCTTACCTCCGTACGCACCTTTTTCAACATATTTTTTAGCGTTATCCCAGGCGCCGCCGGAATTTGCCATGAATATAGCTAAGACAAAACCGCTTGCAAGAGCCCCTGCCAAAAGCCCGATAACCGCCTCAACGCCTAAAAGAAGGCCCATTAAAATTGGGCTGGCTACAGCTAATAGGCTGGGCAATATCATTTCTTTCTGCGCAGCGATCGTGCAAATCGAAACACAGCGCCCATAGTCAGCTTCGGCCTTACCTTCCATGAGACCTTTTATTTCTTTAAACTGCCGCCTTACCTCTTCGACAATGCTTTGAGCGGCCCTGCTTACTGCTTTCATTGTAAGAGACCCGAAGAAAAATGGCAACATCGCACCCACAAAAAGTCCGACTATTACGCGAGGGTCCAAAAGGCTAAGCGTAACTTCCTTTCCTAATAAGTGGATTTCGTCTTTAAATGCAGCTATTAACGCAAGAGCCGTCAATGCCGCGCTGCCTATCGCAAAACCTTTTCCCGTAGCAGCTGTTGTATTTCCTAAAGAATCCAGCGCGTCGGTACGTTCTCTCACCTTTGGATCCTGGTGCGACATTTCCGCAATGCCGCCTGCATTATCCGCTACCGGCCCGTAGGCGTCAGTGGCAAGAGTGATTCCGAGTGTGCTCAGCATACCGACAGCCGCAACGCCTACACCGTAAAGTCCGGCGTTAAATTTAAAAGCTGCCGCGACATTGCTACCGGCCAGATAATAGCTGGCCATGATGGCTGCGCCTATAGTCAATACGGGAATTGCCGTCGAAAACATGCCGACCGAAAGCCCGGTGATAATGACAGGCCCACCGCCCGAGAGTGATGAAGCTGCGATGGAACGCGTCGGAGCATATCTGTCAGAAGTAAAGAACTCCGTTGACAAGCCGATAATCAATCCGGCCAGAAGCCCTGAGATAACAGCCCAGTAAACGCCTATATGTGAAGGTAATAAATTTTTTATTATAAAAAATGAGAACACCGCCACCAAAGCAGCACTTAAGAAAATCCCTCTTCTTAAGGCAAGTAAAAGCTCTCCCTGTTCGGCCTTCTCCTTCGTTTTCACAAAAAATGTGCCGATGATGCTTGCTATGACACCCACCGAAGCCATGAGAAGCGGGACCATTACGCCATTAACGCCGAACCCTCCGGCTACCGCCAAAACCATGGTTGCAACAATGGAGCCAACGTAGGATTCATAGAGGTCAGCACCCATGCCGGCAACATCTCCTACGTTATCGCCTACGTTATCAGCGATAACGGCCGGATTTCTGGGATCGTCTTCGGGAATACCGATCTCAACCTTGCCGACAAGATCAGCACCGACATCCGCGGCTTTCGTGTAAATACCGCCTCCGACGCGCGCAAAAAGTGCCATGAGGCTAGCGCCCATCTCAAAGGTAAGCATCGTGCTTGTTATGTATTGAATGCGTGTTCCCTGGTCAGCTACAATATTTATATGTGTGTAGTAGTAATCGAGCACATAGTACCATATGGAAAGATCTAAAAGCCCAAGCCCTACAACTGTAAGGCCCATTACGGTGCCGCTTGAGAAGGCAACCTTTAACCCCTTGTTGAGACTCGTCTTTGCAGCGTTAGTTGTCCTGGCGTTAGCCTGAGTGGCCACCTTCATGCCGATAAAACCGGCAAGGCCGCTGAAAAATCCGCCGGTAAGAAACGCGAAGGGTACAAATATGGGAAGATATCCTTGCTTGGATAAGAAAAATAATAAAACAAATATTATTGCAAAAAAAATGGATATAACGGAGTATTGCCTTTTTATATAGGAAGCCGCGCCCTCCTGGATTGCCCTTTGAATTTTCACCATGCTCTCGTCTCCGGGCGAAGTTTTCATTATCCTGTAAATTAAGTAAGTCGCGAAAAGAAGCGCTATGACCGAACTTATGGGTGCAAGTACCAGCATTACCTCTCCTTTACTTTATTCTACCGTTATTGTTTGCTTTCTCTTAGATCCGACTGAAATGAGGATTATTTTCGTATCAACTATTTTTTGAATTTTCTTTAAATAGTTTTTCGCGTTTTTGGGGAGCTTCTGAAATGAAGTTATTCCGGTGGTATCTTCGACCCAACCGTCCACCTCTTCATAAACGGGCTCGCAGTTGTTAAGCATTTCAATATCGCCGGTAAGATGTTCGTATAGCTTACCTTTATATTTATACGCGGTACATATCTTGATACGTTTAAGCTCATCCAGAACGTCAAGCTTTGTAACGACTATTTCGGACATGCCGTTAATCATGACCGATTGCCGGACTACGCAGGCGTCAAACCATCCGCATCGGCGGGGCCGGCCTGTCGTCGCGCCGAACTCGCATCCCTTGGTCCTTATCCTTTCCATCATGTCTTTAGAAAATTCCGTAGGAAACGGCCCCTCTCCGACCCTTGTCGTGTACGCTTTTACAACGCCTATAATTTTATCGAGCTTGGTCGGGCCTATTCCTGTGCCCGTGCAGGCACCGCCGGCAGTTACGTTACTCGATGTTACAAAAGGATACGTTCCGTACTCAAGATCGAGTAGCGTGCCCTGCGCACCTTCAAAAAGAATTGATTTTTTTTCTTTCATGGCTTTGTTTAAAAGTAGCGCAGTGTTACAGGCGAAGCCTTTTATTCTCTGCCTGAGTCCCAGATATTCGTCGCGTATTTTATCGAAGGAAAATCCTTCAAAATTATAGAGTGTTTTAAGAATTTTATTTTTTTCTTCTATGTTGTTTTTGAGTTTTTCTTCGAAAATTTTGTCATTTAAAAGATCCATGACGCGTATTCCCGAGCGCGACACCTTGTCGGCGTAGCAGGGGCCTATGCCTTTTTTTGTTGTACCGATTTTAGATTTTCCTTTTTTTATTTCTTTTAATTCGTCGATTGTTTTGTGATATGGGAATATAAGATGCGCATTCTCACTTATAAATAACCTGCCTTTAATGCTTATCCCCTCTGACTCCAGCTTATCTATCTCTTCGATCAGTGCCTTCGGGTTTATGACAACGCCGTTTCCGATAACACAAATCTTTTTCTTGTGAAGTATGCCGGAGGGTATTAAATGCAGGATGAATTTTTCATCGCCGATAACAACCGTATGCCCGGCATTATTACCGCCTTGGTATCTTACGACGTAATCAAAGTTCTCGGCCAGTATGTCAATGACCTTACCCTTGCCTTCATCTCCCCACTGGGCTCCGACAACAACTATATTCGACATAACGTATTTTCCTTTCTATCGCCTCGGTGGCGAAGGCGGCTGTGAAGGGGGCATTGGCGGGGGTTGATGCACTCGGGGCGGAGTAGGGGGTGGCATTGGTATGGTGGGCGGAGTATAAATTTGCGGCGGTCGGGGAATGTTTTGCGCTGCCCTTGCTGCTGCCTGCACTTGCTTCTGGATCCTTTCAGTTTGTATTCTTGCTCGCTCATTATTTACGCGACTATAAAGTTTTATAAGCGTGTCTTTGTCTGATATTTCTTCGAGTGGTCTAAAAATACCGTCGACTTCGTATTCAATCCCCACAACCTTCCCTTCTTCATCCGTAGCTAGCGTGAGTTCTTTAATGAGGTTTGCAGCTTGAGGCATGACCCCTAGTATATGTGTTATTCTTTCGCGTATGTCTTCTGCGGATGCATCCTTTATCGGGGATTCGTCAGGTAAGGGCTGCGGCATGTCTTCTTCGGGTACCTCATCAAAGGAAAATTGCTTAAGCGCGGGTTGTTGTGGCATGTCTTTTGCGGATTTTTCTTCAGTCGGGGGTTTTTCAGGCGCGGGTTGCGGCATGAGCCCGGGCGAAGGTTCGCTAGACTTCTGCGCTTCCTTTTCCGGCGGCCTACGAAAGGTACTAAAAAATCTCCGCCACGTTCTCTTTACAAAACCTACGTTTTCTTCTGCAAAAGATATATCGCTAATTAAAAAAGCTGTTATTAGAAATAAAATAAAAAATACACTAATTTTTTTCATCTTCCCTTCCTCGCTAGTTCCCTGTCGAGTCCGTATATGCCGGACCCGAAAGAGGTTTATCTCGTTTATTCAGGCGGCTCCATCGTAAAAATCTTCTGCGCTATATCAGGATATTTTGCGATAAAACCAAGCTCGCCTTCTGTTAAAGGTCGCTGCGTGTGCACATTAGCGTATCGCACCAGCTCCAGTATTTTATTCGCTTCCTTCTGGCTCTTGAATTTAATCTCCAGCCTTTCGTAGACGTTTCTAAAACCCTTGATACCGCTATATTCGCCGGCGGTAATACTTCTTCCCGTCTCTACAATTTCGGGCTCGCCGCGGCCAAGTTCTTCATAATCGTAAAGTTCGTAATTTCGCCTGTCCTTAAGAGCGCCGTCGGCGTGTATGCCGGATTCGTGCGCGAAAGCGTTTTCACCGACTGCTACCTGATTTACCGGGATCGGTATTCCGAACGCATAAGAGGCGTATTTAGCAATTTTCCACGCTTTCTTAAGATTAAGTTTTTCGTCTATTTTGTATTTCCCGCTGAAACCGCTTGAATATTTAATAGCCAGAATTACGCTTACGAGGTCGGCATTACCGGCCCTCTCACCCATACCGTTTACGGTCGTGTTTATATAAGCATCTACACCCGAATCTATAGCGGCCTTCGCGCCGGCAATGCTACAGGCAACAACCATGCCCAGGTCGTTGTGACAATGCAACTCTATCGGTAATTTGACACTTGAGGCAAGGAAGGATACTCTGTCATATATGGTGAAGGGATCATCAAAGCCTAAGGTGTCGCAGTACCGGATCCTATCGGCGCCTGCGTCTTTTGCCGCGAGCGCAAATTCTACCAAGTAACCCATGTCGCTTCTTGAGGCATCTTCGGCATTTACGCCTACTGTTTTTATGCCTTTTTTCTTCGCGGTTTTCGCGGCTTCCACCATATTTTTTATGACATCGTCTTTTGTGAATTTGCCTTTGAATTTTCCGGCAATCATCTGGTCTGAGGTGGAAATGGACAGGTTAAGGTGTTTAACATTTGTTATTTTCCGGGCTCTCAAAACATCTTCCTTAATGGCCCTTACCCAGCCTTCGAGAATCATGGGTTTTAAAGCACCTCTTTTCGCAAGCTCCAAGTTCGCGTTCAAATAATTAGTTTCGTGGCGCGTTGTCGGGAACCCGAACTCGCTCTGGAATATACCCATGTCATTAAGGTACATGTTTATCATGGTTTTCTGCAGTTTCGCCAGGCCCAGACGCGATGTCTGTACGCCGTCTCTATTTGTGACGTCGATAATCCGAATTACGTTTTCTTTTTTCTTTTTCATATTCACACCCCTATTTATAGTTTTATGGCCTTTGCTTCCTTGATATGCTCTGCCTTCCTTATCTTAGACAAAACGCTTGTGGAAATTTCGCTATCCACGTTTAAAATAGTAATAGCGGATCCGCCGCGTTTTACGCGTCCGAACGTCATTCCTGCTATGTTTATGCTGTTTCTGCCCAGAATGCTGCCGATCTGACCGACGATACCGGGCTTGTCTTGATTGTATATGATAATCATGTGGCCTTCCGGCACAACGTCAACGTAGAACTGATTGATTTTTACGATTCGGGGATCGATTCTTGTAAAGAGCGTCCCCACTATGGAGTTTTTCATCCTGTCGGTTTCTATGTCTACAATTATGAGGTTCGCAAAATCTTGGATCTCATCTGTTTTTTCTTCGTTAACCTTGATACCTCTCTCACGCGCTATAACAAGCGCGTTTACATAATTTACCGTTTCTTCTAAGACGGGCGTTAATATGCCCTTCATTATTGAGCGCGTAATGTGGTTTAGGTCGTACTTGACTATGTCGCCTATGTATTTTATCTTTATACTTTTTATACTGCCTTCCGCAAGCTGGGCATGCATGTTTCCTATTTTTTCGGCAAGGCCCAGATACGGCGCCATGATGCCCAAAACCTCCGGATCTATGGAAGGGGCGTTGACGGCGTTTCTTACGCCTTTGTTCGTAAGGGCATCACTTATTGCCTTGGCGACATCGATCGCGACGTTAACCTGCGCTTCTTCCGTTGATGCGCCCAAATGCGGCGTTGTCACGACACTGTCCATTCCGACAAGGCCGGTAGAGCCGGGCGGTTCTTTTTCATATACGTCAAGCGCCGCGCCCGCGACTATGCCTTTTTCTATCGCAATGCCAAGCGCCTTCTCGTCAACGATACCGCCTCTTGCGCAATTTATAATTCGCACGCCCTTTTTCATTTTCTTAAAAGCCTTCTCGCCGATAATGTGATGGGTATCGTCCGTAAGCGGGGTATGCACCGTTATGAAGTCCGAGTTCTTGAAGAGTGTGTCCAAATCTACCGACTCAATACCTAAAGATTTGGCCCTCTCGGGAATTAAAAACGGGTCATAGGCAATCACTTTCATCTTGAAGCTTTGTGCCCGGCGCGTTACTTCAGCGCCGATCCTACCCAGGCCTATTATTCCAAGCGTTTTACCGTAGAGCTCCACGCCCATGAACTTTTTCCTGTTCCATTCGCCTTTTTTAATGGATGCGTTTGCCTGCGCTATGTTTCGCGAAAGCGAAAGTATCATTGAAAAAGTATGTTCTGCGGTTGAAATCGTGTTGCCGCCCGGGGCGTTCATGACAACAATTCCTTTTTTGGAAGCGGCGGTTATGTCTATGTTGTCCAGTCCCACGCCGGCTCTTCCGATAAATTTAAGTTTCTTGGCATGCTTTATGATATCTTTTGTAACCTTTGTCTGGCTGCGCACGATAATGGCGTCGTAGTCCGAAATAATTTTTTTAAGCTCGTCCGGGGAAAGTTTAGTTTTAACGTCTACTTTAAAACTTTTTTCCTTATTCAGGATATCTATGCCTTCCTGTGCCAACGGATCGCTTACCAGTATTTTGACCGCCATGTGTCGCCTCCGGTTATACTTTTAGGTTTTGCTCTTTAAGTGCTTCTTTTAATTTTCCAAGCGCAAATTCCAGGTCTTTTTGCGTTATTGCGCCCATGTGCGCGATTCTGATAATCTTACCCTTTAGGTGCGCTTGCCCGCCGGCAACCGTTACGCCTTTTGTTTTAAGAGAGCTCGTGAGCTTCGCCCCGTCAAGCCCTTCGGGAACCTTTATGGCCGTAACTGCGTTTGACGGAGATTTGGAAAAAAGTTCAAGTCCTAATTTTTTGACGGACCCGCGCAAAAATTCCGCATCGCTTACATGTGATTTTATAAAATTATCAACGCCTTTTTCGGTGATCATAGAAAGCGCTTTCGCGAGGCCTATAACAAGCGTTATTGCCGGCGTCCAGGGGCTATCTGATTTCCCTGCGAGCTTTTCGTATTTATTGAAGTCGTAGTAGTATTTCGGAAGCGTGGATTTTTTAATTAAATCCCACGCTTTTTTGCTTACGGCGCAAAATGAAAGGCCGGGCGGCAGCATAAATGCTTTCTGAGAACCGCCGATAGCTATATCCACATTCCATTTATCCATTTCAAATTCGTCAGCGCCAAGGCCGCTTATCGCGTCAACCACTAAAATGGCATTAGTTTTTCCTACAACTTCCGCCACAGCTTTTATGTCGTATACGGTAGCTGTGGATGTTTCACAAAGCTGCATAAATACGGCCTTTGCTGTGGGGTTTTCTTCAAGTGCCCTTCCTACCTTAGCCGGGTCAGGGGCCGTTCCCCATTCTATGTCAAGAGGCACAGCGGTAACACCGTAAGATTCACAGATTTCAGCAAATCTTTCTCCGAATTTGCCGCCCCTTACTATTATCGCCGTGTCACCCGCAGAAAGGGTGTTGGCAATGCTTGCTTCCATGGCGCCGGTTCCGCTTGAGGTAAAGGTTAAGACGTTGTTTTCTGTTTTAAAAATTTTCTTAAGGTTTTCGTTCGCGGTTTTCACTATGTCCCTGTATCCTTGGGTCCTGTGGTGAATTATGGGTTTGGCCATCGCATCCGTAACCTCTTCCGGGATAAGCGCAGGGCCGGGCGTTAGTAGATAGTGTTTTTTCATAATCGAGCTCCGTATTACTTCTTCTTATTTTTCATCGACTCAACTACTGAGTCCACTAAGCCGTATTCCTTGGCTTCTTCGGCCGCCATGAAATTATCTCTATCCGTATCTTTTTTTATTTTATCAATGGGTTTTCCGGTATGTTTGGAGAGGATTTGCTCAATCCTATCTTTCAGCCTCAGGATTTCCTTTGCCTGTATGCTTATATCGCTTGCCTGTCCCTGCACTCCACCCCACGGTTGATGTATCATGATGCGCGCGTGAGGAAGGGCAAAACGCTTTCCCTTGGTGCCTGCGGCTAAAAGAAGCGCGCCCATGCTTGCTGCCTGGCCGACGCAATAGGTATTCACATCCGGCTTTACAAACTGCATCGTATCATAAATCGCAAGGCCGCTCGTAACGTGTCCGCCGGGGGTATTTATGTACACGTTTATGTCTTTTTCCGGATCTTCCATTTGCAGAAAAAGAAGCTCCGCGATTATAATATTCGCAACCATATCATCGATTGCCGTACCGATAAAAATTATTCTGTCTTTAAGAAGCCTCGAGTAAATGTCATACGCGCGCTCACTTCTACCTGTTTGCTCTATTACCATCGGCACTAAAATGCTCATTTCACACCTCCGATTTTTCGTTAGAAAAATCGTCCCGAGAATGCGCCCTATGGAAGCATTCGAGGGGCAATTTTCCTATTTTTGTTCGGTAATTTCCGCTTCCCCAAGCAGAAACTCCAGTGTCTTACTTTCCTTTATCTCCTCGGCCAACCCGCCTAAGAGATTTTCCTTTTCATAATATTTTTTTACGTCCTCCGGTGTTTGCCCTGCTTGAGAAGCAATCATTTTAATTCTTGCATCTATGTCATCTTCGTTTACTTCGATTTTTTCTTTTTCCGCGATATCGTCCAGGATAAAATAGATCCGTATCTTATCCCTGGCGTCCTCGGCCAGTTTCGCGTCCAGCTCTTTGACCTTTGTTTCCGCTTCTTCTTTTTGTATCCCTTTTTGCAAAAGCTCATTTTCTACGCGCTTGGCCAGAACCTCTTTCTGGCGGTTGGCCATATTCGTGGGTACGCCGAACTTGTAATCCTTGAGAAGCCTTTCCAGAATCTGATTCTGCATATTTACTTTAAGAGCGTTTTCCTTGCGCGCGAAAAGCCCGTCCTCTATCTCTTTTTTCAGGGTTTCGACGTTCTCCATTTTCAAAGTTTTCGCAAACGCGTCATCGACTTCGGGAAGCCCTTTTTCCTTGACCTCGTTTACGAGAACCTTGAATTTGGCCATTTTTCCGGCAAACTTTTTATCCGGGTAATTATCAGGGAGTTTTGCGTCAATTTCCTTCGTCTGGCCTTTTTCAAGCCCGATTAATTGTTCTCCCAGGCCCAAAAGGGATGCTTCCTTATCTGCAGTGATCCACATATTATCATTTTTCTTGCTTATGGGTTTGCCTTCCGCAAATGCCTCCACGCTGCAAACAGCGTAGTCCCCTTTCTTGACCGGGCGGGCAACATCGTTGAACTTGGCGTAGGCGTTACGTAGCCTGGAAATAGATTCTTCCTTTTCTTCCTGCGTGACCGATATTCTATTTTTCGTGATTTTGATTTTTTTATAATTTCTTAGCTTGACGTGGGGCCTCGTGTCCACCTGGGCTTCGAAGGTAAGCGGTTTTCCGTCTTCTAGGCTTATATTAAAAACGCGCGGAGGGCTGACCGGAATAACCTTGTGATTTTCTATGGCCTTTTTATATCCTTCGGGAATAAGCCTTTTTAAGACTTCTTCTTTGGCGTCCTTGGAATAGTGTTTTACCAAAAGATCCTGTGGCGCAAAGCCAGGGCGAAACCCGGGTATTTTGGCAATTTTTTTTATCTCCCGGTAAACCTCTTCTGTAATACGCAAGACTTCTTCATGCGGTATTTCGATTTGAAATAATTTTGTGCATTCTTCTTTATTTTTTATTCGTGTTTTCATTTTTCTCCCATCTTATCACATCGTAAACTTTTCGCCAAGATATATCTCACGCGCCTTCGGATTGGTAATAAGCTCATCCTTAGTGCCCGAAATCAAAATCTTGCCCTCGCACATAAGATACGAGCGGTCCGTAATGGTAAGCGTTTCTCTTACGTTATGGTCTGTTAAAAGTATTCCTATATTCTTGCTTCTCAGCTCTCTCATAACCTCCTGGCAATCATAAACAGCTATGGGATCGATTCCGCTAAAAGGCTCGTCCAATAGTATGAACATTGGATTGGTTACAAGCGCTCGCGTGATTTCAAGCCTGCGCCGTTCGCCACCGGAAAGCGTGTAGGCTTTGCTTTTTCGAAGGTGCGATATCTTAAGCTCGTTTAAAAGTTCGTCTAAGCGGCGCTTTCGTTCCTTCCTGGGAAAATCAAGCGTCTCGAGAATCGCCATTATGTTGTCTTCAACCGAAAGTTTCCTGAAAATAGAAGGCTCCTGCGAAAGATAGCCAATGCCGCTCCTAGACCTCTTGTGCATTGACATTTTTGTAATATTTTTTTTATTAAAGGTTATCTTTCCTTTGTCGGGAGCGATGATCCCCGTTATCATGTAAAAAGTGGTCGTTTTACCCGCGCCGTTCGGTCCGAGGAGCCCGACTATTTCACCGGGCCTTACGTTTATATCCACTCCGTCTACAACGCGCCGTCCACCGTAGCCCTTGACGAGTCCCTTAGTTTCCAGTAAATGCATTTTTACCTCACGCCTTTTTTGCCATTTGCGAATCGCATTTTTTGGTTTCCCCAGGTCTAGTCTTCCATCTTTTATGCATCCAGACCCACTGCTCGGGATATTTTTTTATGTACGACTCTATGAGATCTGACCATCTCTGGGTATTGAATTTAATGGTTTTTTCCTTATCACCTTTGTCGATTACTTCTAACGGATCCTCTACGATAAGCCTGTGCCCGTTTTTTTCTCTTATCACAAAACAGGGAATAAGCGGCGCTCCGGTAGCTGCTGATAAAATTACAGGGGCTTTAGGCGTATATGCCGGCCTTCCGAAAAAGTCCACGAAAACACCGTCGACGCTATCTACGTCCTGATCGGCAAGTATCCCTATTAATTTACCTTTTTTAAGCAGGCGCAAGATCTTCTTGGGTGATTCGTCTCTGTAAATAACGCCTGTACCTTTGGATGTGCGCATGTCGTTTATTATCTTGTTATATTTGTCAAAATAAATGCGCCGGGCTATGACAGTGCCGGGGTAACCCTTCATCGGAAAGTAAAGTGATATAAGTTCCCAGTTGCCAAAATGCGAGGCGAGAATGATCCCGCCTTTTCCTTTTGCGAGAACTTGTTTTATCTTGTCAAAGCCCTCTTCATGGATTACCCATTTGTCGGCGGTTTTCTCATTCAGTTTATACGAATTTATCCATTCGATGCCGTTTTTGCAAATGTTCGAAAAGGTTTCTCTTGCTATGTGCTCGATTTCAGCGTCGGTTTTTTCCGGAAAAGATTTTTTTAGGTTCTCGATGGCATTCAGGCGCGCATCTACGGCAAACGTGTAAATCAGCCACCCGGCCAGGCTCCCGAGATAGAGCCCCAGCTTAAGCGGCAGGATAGCAATAAAAAACATGCCGATCCTGGCGAAAATATATAGGTAGTAGCGTCTTGTTTTTATCTTCATTTATAGCGTAATATATTAACATAATATAAGGGCGAACGCAATATAAATTCGATAAATTCGAGCGAGCAACCTTCGGAATGAGAGGGTATTGTAGAAAGGTGTATTGAAGAGGGGTAACCGGAGACAGGGTAGTCCTGGCGCAGCGCCTCATAAAATGTGCCATAGTCAAAAGGCCTTGCATCCCGCCCTTCGGTCGGTATACAAGGCCTTTTGACTGAAACTGCGCCGGGGCCACCCTGTCTCCGGTTACCCATTAAGGGGCTCCTTCTTTTCTTATAAACTAATAGCTTGGCGCTTACTTATTCAAATAGACGGAGCCCCTTTTATCGGAATGAGAGGGTATTGGGAAAGGAATTGCGCTCTTGCTTCTTATAAAATAGCTTTAAACGGGTTTGTATTCGCGGTCGAGGGAGGTTTTGATGCCGCCGCGGGGATTGAATTCCATTTTGATTTTGGCCCAACGCGGTTTAGCGGCTAGGGTAAAGTCGTCTAGAATGCGGTTTATGACGTGTTCGTGAAAAACGCCTACGTTGCGGAAGGCATGGAGATATAGTTTAAATGACTTGAGTTCTACGCAAACCTTATCGGGGCAATAGTCGATTAAGAGTGTGGCGAAATCCGGCAGGCCTGTTTTGGGACATATGCAGGTAAACTCGTTTGTCTCCAAGTGGATAACGTAATCTTTATCTTTGTATTTGCTTTTCCAAATTTCGATTTTGGGTAATTTTATTTTACGTATGTTCTCTTGCAATCCTTCATATGAAGATCGTTTCTTTTTCACGGTTACCTCGCTCCTATCATCTTATGAACCTGTGGAATTATATCTACGCGCCTCACTGATTCTCTCAAAATGCGCATAAAATTTCGTAGCTTTTTGCCGTCGGCTCTTTCGCTTTCGGCCGAAGCAGTGACGGGTTGCAGCACAACCGGCGTATTGCAGGCAACCCTTTTTATAATTTCATTCATTTGCACTATGTCTTCGGGTTGGGTGCTAGAAGTGACAACCGCTTTAACAAAGGTTTCTTTATTTTTTGCGATTCTCAAAAACTCCTCGTGTTCGGCCCAGTAGCTTCTTTGTCCTGTCGAGGATGGAAGTTTGAAATCCATGGCAATTATATCCACATAATGCACGACCTTTAAAAGCCCTTCCCAAAGCGTGCCGTTTGTTTCAAGATAAATGGGCTTCCTGTAATATTCTTTATATTCACGCAAAAAATCTTCAATGAAGTCCGCCTGAAGCAGCGGTTCGCCTCCGGTTAAAGAAATCGAATGGAATGGTTTTTCACATTCTTCTATTTTCTCAATAAGCGCGCGGTAAGTGTGGTTTTCATAGGAATCCTGTTTTGTGTCACAGAAACCACATTTCATGTTGCAGCCATGAAATCGCACAAAAAATTGCGGAACCCCCACGTAGAGCCCTTCGCCCTGTAGTGATGAAAATATTTCCGTAATCTTACCTTCATTCATCTGAAATTCCTAGCTCTTTAAATGCCCGCGCCCTGAAGCAGCAGCTATCACATGTCCCGCAAGGCACCCTGCCGCCCTTGTAACAGGACCAGGTGAGATTAAAAGGTACTTTTAATCGTCGGCCTAATTTTATAATTTCTTTTTTGTTTTTATTTACTAGCGGCGCGCAGATTCTGATATGTTTCCCATCTTTCGTACCGGAAGTAATTACTTTTTTGAAGAGATCAAAAAATCGCTTCCTGCAATCCGGGTAGCCGGAATAATCCTGCGTGTGCGCGCCTATGAATAAGGCGCCTGCTTTTATGCTTTCGGCAAAAGACGTAGCGATACTGAGAAAAATCAAATTGCGCGCCGGCACATACGTAGAAGGGATACCTGTTTTTCTTCCGGGAGCAACCCCGGACGGAATGCGCTTACTCCTGTCCAGAAGAGAACTTCCCTTCCAGGAAAATGGGAGCCTAATTACTTTGTAAGGGCATCCGGCGCGTTTTGCGATTCGTTTCGCAAAACCTACTTCTTTTCCGTGCCTCTGGCCGTAATCGAATATTAAGGCAACGGGTGAGAATTTTTTGCTCTTCGCCAGATAAAGCGTGGTTGCCGAATCAATTCCTCCGGAGAGCAGCACAACGGCCTTTTTACGCATAAAAACTCGCCGACGAAGTCCCGGTTTCCCAGACAGATACCTTTACTTTTTTCTTTAAAACTTTGGATAATTTACCGTGAATAAAGTAAGCTATGTTTTCCGAGGTGGGGTTTTTTTTCTTAAAATACGCCAGGCCGTTTAAGTGCTTATGATCAAGCTTTGAGAGAATATTTTTTAGTTTACTCTTAAGTTCCTTAAAATCGATTATCATGCCTGTTTTATCGAGGGTCTTTGAATATACGGTAAGCTCTATCTTCCAGTTGTGGCCGTGAAGCGCCTCACACTTTCCCTTGTAATGCCTGAGGTTGTGCGCTCCGCAGAATTCGTCTAAAATTTTAGCTTCGTACATGATTGCTTAAAAGGCGTTGCCTCTACTTAAAATATTCTTTTGTTAATTCTTCCCATTTTCCCTGCGCCTTCAGGATCAATTCGCATACCTCTCTTACGGCGCCGGCGCCACCGGGTTTTTCTGTGACATAATGGGCGATTTCTTTCGGTTCCGAAACGGCATTCGGCACCGAAACAGCAAGTCCGATTCGTTTCAGGATGGGAATATCTATTAAATCATCACCGATAAAGCAAATCTCGTCTTCTTCTACTCCGAATCTTTTTTTTATATCTTTAAGCGATTTTATTTTATAATGGTTTTGATAGATTTTTTCTATTCCCAATTGCCTGGCGCGTGTTTTAACGATTTTTGAGCTCTGGGCGGTTATGATAGCGCATCTTATACCACAGCGCCTCATGAAAACCACGCCAAGGCCGTCTTTTATGTCGAACTTTTTTAGTTCGTCTCCGTAATTTCCTATAATAACTCTGCCGTCGGTAAGAACGCCGTCAACGTCAAGAAGGAGGAGTTTTATTTTTTTGGCGCGGTCTTTTATTTCCATTAAACTAATCCGGCTTTTAAAATATCTTGAACGTCAAGAAGACCTACCGGGCGCCTTTTTTCGTCGACAACGGGAATTTCGTCAATTTTTTTTGAGCGGAGGATTTGAAATGCTTCTGCGGCCAATTTGTCTTTTCTTATGGTGGTGGGGGATTTCGTCATAATTTCTTTTATTTTTTTATTGGCTATATTTACTTTGCCATCCAAGTGCCTTCTCAAGTCACCGTCTGTAAATATCCCGGAAAGCGCACCCGTTTTATCTACAACACTGGCGCTCCCGGCTCTGGCTTTTGTTATTTTCACAAGAACGTCTCTTACCTTCGCATTTTCTCCAACAACAGGACTCGAGGATCCTCTCCTCATAATGTCCTCGACTTTTAAAAGTAATTTTTTGCCTAACGTCCCGCCCGGGTGGAAAAATGCAAAATCCTTTTCCTTGAATCCTTTTCTGTCAAGAAGCGTTACGCAAAGCGCATCTCCCATAGCAAGCATCGCAGTAGTTGAAGTAGTGGGCGCAAGCCCCAGAGAACAGGCTTCTTTATTCACGGAGGTATTTAAGATAAAATCCGCATTTTTGGCGAGTGTTGATTTCGTGTTTCCGACAACTGCTATTAAGTGTGCGCCTATTTTTTTTATAATAGGCAAGAGTTTTATGATTTCCTCTGTTTCGCCGCTATTTGAAAAAGCGAGAAGGCAGTCATTCTTTGTGACCCTTCCCAAATCGCCATGCAGGGCCTCTGCCGGATGAAGGTAAAGGGACGGTGTTCCCGTAGAGGAAAGTGTGGCCGATATCTTTTGCGCGATAAATCCGGGTTTTCCCATTCCCGTAACGATCACGCGGCCTTTTATCTTTGTCAGGAAGTCTATTGCCTTTTCAAAATTCTTATCGAGTTTTTTCGCAAGCGCTAAAATAGCCGTTCCTTCTATTTTGAGTACTTTCTTTGCCCTTTTTATATTTTTTGATGTTCCGGAGGATTTCATCTGGCAATCTCCAGTTTTTTTATGCTTTTTAAAAAGCCTTCGAGTTCGGCGAGCTTTAGCATGTTGGGGCCGTCGCTTAATGCCTTCTTTGGGTTCTCGTGCACCTCAAGGAAAATTACATCCACCCCGCAAACAACCGCACAGGAGGCAAGTGGTTTTATAAATTCGCTTTGCCCTCCGCTTTTTGCGCCGAGCCCTCCCGGCAATTGGACAGAGTGCGAAGCGTCAAATGCAATAGGGTAACCGAATTTTTTCATGATGGGAATCGAGCGAAAATCGCTCACGAGCATGTTGTATCCAAAGCTTGTTCCTCTTTCGGTAATGATTATTTTTTTATTTCCCGCGCGCTCAATCTTTTCAATAACATTTTTCATGTCCCAAGGCGAAAGAAATTGTCCCTTTTTTATGTTTACCGGTATTTTTGTTTTTGCAACCTCCCGGATAAGGTCGGTCTGCCTAGAGAGGAAAGCCGGGATCTGGATTATGTCCAAAACTTTTTTAGCATCTTTTACTTCCTCGGAAGAATGCACATCACTTAGGATGGGTATATTCAAAAGTTTTTTCACTCTTTTCAGAATAGCCAGGCCCTTTTTCTTGCCGGGCCCACGGAAAGAGCGGATAGAGGAGCGATTTGCCTTGTCGTAGCTTGATTTATATACGAAAGGGACGCCCAGCTTACCGGTTATTTCTTTTAGGATTTTAGCGTGCTTCAAGGCGCTTTTTTCTGATTCAATAACACATGGGCCGGCGATAAGAACTATCGGATTTTTTCCGCCTATTTTGATATCTTTAATGGTTATTTCTTTGGCCATGGTCATTGTTTCATTTTCCATTCAGCGTGCCTTAGGTCATCCGGCGTATCAACACCTATCGTATCAAACTCTGTCTCGATTGTTTTTATTTTGAATCCGTTTTCAAGGGCCCGTAATTGTTCCAATTTTTCCGTTTCTTCTAATTTAGACTTCGGTAGGTTCGTGTACGTAAACAGGAAGTCTTTTGTGTAAGCATAAATACCGATGTGTTTATAATAATTTTGCGGCGTGGTATTCCCGGAATCGTCGGAAAACCAGGAGTGAATATCCAGCATGGAATGAGATTCGTTGTCTTTACGCATGTAGGGAATCGGGCTTCTTGAAAAATAAAGCGCGTATCCGTCTTTATCAATTACGCATTTAACAACGTTCGGATTTAAAAGTTTCCTTTTGTCATTTATTTTTTTTACCACTGTTGCCATTGGCGCTCGTTTGTCTTCCAGAAGCGCATTTGCCAGACCGTCGATCATGGTGTGATGAATAAGCGGCTCGTCGCCCTGTATGTTTACAATCACCTCCACATCAAGCGGATTCACCACTTCAGCTATGCGGTCTGTACCCGACGGCTGATCCTTGGATGTGTAAACCACTTTGCCTCCAAAGCCTTTAACGGCCTTCATGACTTCTTCGTTATCGGCCGCGATAATCAGGTCGTCCAGAATTTTCGACTCTTTGGCGCGTTCCCATACATGTTGTATCATGGGCTTACCTAAAAGCTCCGCCAGTACCTTTCCTTCGAATCTTTGCGATTTCCATCTTGCGGGTATTACACCGATTACTCTCATTATTAAGCCTTTGCTTTTTCTATTTCTTCCTTTATTCTTTTTATAACTTCGTCTTGTGTGACAACGGCTATACCGATTTTACCCACTACAATTCCTGCCGCGCAGTTAGCAACGTGTGCGGCCTGAATGGGGTTCGCTCCTGAAATAAGTGAAAGCGTATAGGTAGATGCTACGGTATCTCCGGCGCCCGAAACGTCAAATACTTCCTGTGCGATTGTTTCTATTTTCTTAGGCGGCTTGCCCTGCTCGAAGACCATCATTCCGTCTTCGCCAAGCGTGATGAGAATGATGCGCGCCTTTAGTTTTTTAAGGAGTTCGAAGCCCGCTTTCTTAAGAGAGGTCTTATCTTTTATCGCGAAACCAGCAGCTTTAGCGGCCTCAGCATTATTCGGTGTGAGTAGCGTGACCCCTTTATAATACGCAAAGTGCTCTTCCTTAGGATCGACTGCTATGATTTTCTTTTTCTTTTTTGCAAGCGGCACAATTTTGTCCAGGAGTTTTGGCGTAATCAGTCCCTTGCCATAGTCCTCCACGATAATGCCGTCCATCTCGTCAATAGTATCTTCAATAAACGTGGTAACTTTTTTTACAATATTATCCCTGATAGGGTCTATTTTTTCTCTGTCAATACGCACGACCTGCTGCTGGTGGGCAATAACACGTGTCTTAAGAATCGTGGGCCTCTGGGAGTCCTTGAAGACGCCGTCAATATTAACGCCTCTATGCTCGAGCTCACCCCTTAATATACCGGCTCTTTCATCGTCTCCGACAACACCTACCATGTATGCCTTGCCGCCAAGGGCGCTTATATTGTTGGCTACGTTAGAGGCGCCGCCGGGCATAAAGCTCTCGTCCTTAACCCATACCACAGGAACAGGCGCTTCCGGGGATATGCGCGAGACATTGCCCCACACAAACTCGTCGAGAATAAGGTCCCCGATAACGAGGATCTTCTTATCCCGAAAGTTCGATACGACACCCTTGAGTTTACTGAAATTCTGGTGTTTCATAGGTTATGATTCTATCATATATACTATTATAATGTCAATACTTTAGGCCCTCGCCCCCGCTCACCCCTGCCTGCCACCTTTTTCATAAGAAGCAAGAGAGGTACGGAATGAGAGGGTATTGTGTGCGGCTTGGCACAATAGCGACGGAGCTCTTTCTTCTTCAAAAAATTGTAGTAAGCTGAATGTATATATTTTTGGAAAGAAAGGATCTCCTATAATCGGCACAAATAAGCCGCACACAATACCCTCTCATTCCGCGATAAAGGGGCTCCTTCTATTGTTACGAGTGACATTGATAAAGCCTTGACATAAAACCTCCGGAGCGTGTGTTTCCCAGGCGAAGTTTCAGTCAAAAGGCCTTGTATACCGACCAAAGGGAGGGATGCAAGGCCTTTTGACTATGTCACATTTTATGAGACGCCCAAGCCTGTGGAATACACGCTCCGGAGGTTTTGTGTGCTGGACCCGTAAAAATAGATAAAGGTTTGGGGAAAGGAATTGCGTCTCTGGCTTCTTATAAAGACGAACAGGACTCGCAGAAATAGAAAAGAAGACTTGCTTCTTATTTATCTATGTCTTCGATTTTGGGGGGGGTGTCGGGGAGGTCGAGTTTTAGGGTGGATTCGACGCTTGCTTTGAAGCGTTTTATGTGGGTGTTTCCTGTTTCGTAGGACTTTGTGGCTTTTTCGAGTGAGGAGCCGACCTCTTCGTATTTGGTGTAGAATTGCCTGAAATTTCTGTCAATTTTCTCGAGGGCTTCCTGCAATTTTTTTGCGCTTTTTATGATATCAATGTTTCGCACGCCCATCATTATTATCTGCAGAAACGCGTAGAAGGTGTTCGGGCTTACCGGTATGACTTTGTTTTTGCGGGCGTAATCGTAAATGCCGCAGGGTTGGCCCAGGAAGTTTTTCTCCGCGATCGTTTCGTAATATATGGACTCCGACGGTATAAACATGAGCGCGAAATCCGATGTTCCTTTGTGTGGTTTTATGTATTTGGATTTTATGGAATTTATCTGCAGTTTCATCCCGTCTTCGTATGATTTCCAGCTATGGGTTTTTTCCTCGCCGCCTTCCGAGTTTAGATATTTTTCGTAAATCTCGCGCGGAAATTTCGCATCGATAGGTATGACAATATCTTTGTATTTTACGACAGCGTCTACCCTCTCGCCTCCGGCTACAGTGTATTGCCTCTCCCAGAGTTTTGGCACGACGCGCTCCAGCATTTCTTCCAAGATTTCCTCGCCGTAATTGCCTCTTAGTTTTGGCGTTTGCAGGAGGTATTTCAGGGAGTTGCCGAGGTCCTGCGCCTCCTTCTGGTGCTGCATCATTCTTTCCACGGTCTGGCCCATGTCCTTTATGGTTTTAAGGGTTTCGATAGCGTGGTCAGATATCACATCTTTTGACCTCTCCACGGCGGTGCGCGCGGTCTCCATTGTTTTTTGAATATTACCCTGAAAATCCATGAATTTGTCGTTCATTAATGATTTTAATTTTTCATCGACATTTTCGCTTCGCGGCGCTTTAAGAATTGCCATAAGAACCAGACCGATAAGCACTAAAAGGAGTATGATGATTAGCGTTTCCATGAGTTTCCGTTAAGTTTTAGTTTTTTTCGTATTTTAGGAATGGCATTTTTTGCCGCAATTTTTCCGTCTTTTAAAGCTTCCTTGGCGAAATTAAAAGCAAACTGGTCGATGTTGTGCAGCTTAGGTTTTATGACGATGTCTGCCTGCATCGACTGGTAGTGATCCAGTTCTTCGCCTAAGATCTGGATGGACTGTATGAACATCTGAAATAGATTGTCGATTTTTCCTTTTTTGACGCAAAATCCGATATCAACCGCGATGACTACCGTAGCCCCCAGGCGCTTTGCCATTTTCACGGGTATGCTGTTTCGTATGCCGCCGTCACAGAGCTTTCTGCCGTCAATTACTACAGGCGGGAAAATTCCGGGCCACGAGCAAGTTGCCAGAATAATTTTTTGCAGGTTTCCCTTTGTGTGAACAAGCTCCTCGCCTGTTTCGATATCTGTTGTTGTTATGGCCAGCGGTATTTGCGTATCCTCAAACCCTTTCTTATCCGTAAATTCCCTTACCAGTTTTTCGAGCTTTTTGCCTTTGACTAAAGATTTCCTTGATATTGCGAAATCCGCCAGTTTATCCATTGAAAATTTAAGCGCCGCTTTCTCCATCTTGTACGTGGGCACTCCAAGACAGTAGGACGCGCCGACTAAGCCGCCTATGCTTGAGCCGACAATAAGGTCTATGGGTATGCGTTCCTGCTCTAAAACTTTCAAAACCCCGACATTTGCTATACCGCGCGCAGCACCCCCGCCGAGAGCTAAAGCAACTTTTTGTTTTTTAAATAAACGCATTTCGTGGTTTAGTATTTTAATAAATCACAATTCCCGCGTAACCTACAACCGATGAATAATCGCCTGAGGTATCCCCGCTCGTATTATATTTGATTAGCTCTGCTGTCTTTGCCCCGAGCTCGATACATGCTTCCATCATTACGGCTGTCGGGGCAAAACCGCACATGCTGATGTTGTGTTTTTCTACCGTAGCCAGGAAACCGTCCACATCCAGCGCCAGAATTTTTTCAATGGCCATCATGTCCTTTTTTTTCGCCGGTTCCTGCCCTTCATAATGCGTCATGTCGCTGGAGGCGATAATCGTAACGTTTTCTTTTGAATCCTTTATCGCGCGCGCGATTTCTTTTCCGATATTCTTATAGGTTTGTTTATCCGCATAAGAAATAGTTATCGGCACGAACGTAAAATTTTTATTAAAGTACTGCAAAAACGGAAGCTGGACCTCGATAGAGTGCTCGCGGTCATGACATGCAGAGTCTTTTTTTATGTATTCAGAGTGCGAGAGTATGCTCTCTGCAAATATAGAGTCAATTGCTATTTCGCCTAACGGCGTCTTCCAGGATCTATCCGTGTCCATCCCGAAAGGTTTTCCGAAGCCGGTATGATTCGGCCCGAGAATTATGTAGGCGGGTTTAGGTTTTATCGAGGATAATACTTCCCCTGCCACGGACCCTGAATAGACGTAACCGGCGTGCGGCGATACAACACCCAGGACGCTTTTGGCTTCTTTCTTTTGGCCGGCGAAACGGGCGATCTCTTTTTTTAAGAGCGCTTCGCTCGCCGTATAAAACTGGCCTGCGACCACAGGTTTGCGCGTCATCTTTTTCGGCATCTCGTTCATCATTATATCATGCGGGCTCGCCGCGATCAAGCGGCCAGGCGCACTAGTCCCCTTCGCCTAAAATTGTAACAAGCGCAAGGCTTTTGAAATCTATGTATTTTTTTGCGGTATTTACAATATCAGCTTGCGTTATCTTCGAAACATGTTGACTGTAAGTGAGGTAAGCATCGTAACCAAGGCCGTACATCTCGTCGAGCGTCATCTGATAGGCAAGCGACTTATACGATTGCAGAGATATTTTTTGCCTGCCTGTAAGCGCCTTTTTCGCGAGGCGAACCTCTTGGTCGCTTATTGAACCGCTTTTTACTTTTTCCAGTTCTTTAAATAATATCTCTTTTGTCTTTTTCAGACGTTCGGCGTCGGTTGCCACGTATGAGATCAGGAAGCCGGTGTCTATGCCCGGCACAGAAACTGTCCCCAGTGAATATGATAACCCCAGATCGTTTCGTATCGCCCTGTAAAGCCGGCCGTTTTCGCCGGAGAGGACGGAACTTAAAACTTCCAGATAGAACCTATCCGGGCTATCGATCTCGGCGCCTCTGAAACCGACCAAGACCAGAGACTGCTCCCTATCCATGCTGTAGCTCTCTTCCACCTCGCCGGTTAGGGGTAGCGGTGCATTTACGTTTATCTCCAGGGAAGTTTTACGCATATCGGATAGGCGCGACTCGATCTCGCGAATCATCTTGTCCGATTCAAAATCGCCCACAACCGCAATGACCATATTACCGGCAACACAGTACTTTTTGTAAAAATTTTTAATATCCGCGCTTGTTATGTTCTCAAGCGAGTCATCTTCTCCGATGACCCTTAAGCCGTACGGGTAGTCCTTGAAAAGAGCTTTTCGTAATTTTAGAAAACCCGTAGAATACACGTCGTCATCCTGGGATTTTATAGCAGCGTATAATTTTTCTTTTTCTTTTTTTAATTCTTCTTCCGGAAAAGTAGAATTCTTTATAATGTCTTCCAGCATGTCTAGCGTTAAAGCAGTGTGTTCGCTCAAAGAACTTAAAGATATACCGAGCGTATTTTTTCCGCTAAAATGCGAAATTTGCCCTCCCCTACTCTCCATCGCTGCGGCGATTTCACTCTCACGCCTTTCTCGCGTGCCCTTTAAAAGCATGGCGCTTGTAAGATTTGAAATGCCGTTATTCTCCTTGGTTTCTACCCTTGTTCCCCCGAGGAAAGCGCACACTATCGATAGCTTGGGAAGCCTTTTTTCCTCCTTTAAAATAAGCCGTATGCCGTTTTGCAAAACAACCATACGCGCGGGTTCGGCAATGTTTTTCGCCGGGGCGGATACGGCGTCGGCTGCGGAACGCAGGGATTTGGGATAGAGGTAGGAAATCGTTAAGTTGTCGTTATTTAAATATTTCTGCGCCGCGGTCTGTACGCTGTCACCATCAACCCTTTTTATGTTGCCTACGTATTTTTTGAAAAAAGTAGGGTCACCCGCCAAAAATTCGCTCTGCGAAACGGCGCCTGCCAGGCCGGAGGTTGTCTCCAAAGAATTTATGTAACCCGAAGAGACAAGCGCCTTGGCTGCTTCCAGTTCGTTTGTTTTTACGCCTCCGCGGGCGATTTGCTCAATTTCTTTTATAATTTCAGATTTTGCTTCTTCAAGCTTTGCGGGATCGCCTACCCCGTAGACGATAAAAAGGCCGGGGTACTTCGGGGTATAGTTAAAGGCGCTTACCGCATAAAGCAACTGATCGTCCTTAACTAATTTTTTCTTAAGTCGCGATTCGTCCCAACCCCCTAAAATTATACTTAAAACGTCCAGGGCGTAGAGGTCCCTGTTGGAAAGTCCTACTGTATGGTAGCCCATGGCAAGATATGCCAGGTTTATCGGGATAAACTCCTTTACCTCGCGCAATGAATTTTGCTGGGGCTCCGCGGACACCGTATCAAGGAGATTTTGTTTTCTTTGGTATTTTCCGAAAAGAGATTCTATTTGTTCAAGCGTATCGCCGGCGTTAACGTCGCCGACCACGGTTACGGTCAGGTTATTCGGCACAAAACGCGATGAATAGTATTCTACGAGGTCATTTCTTTTTAATGCTTTTAAAAGTTCTTTGTGCCCGATTACAGACAGCTTGTAAGGATGCGACAAGAAAGATGTCCGCCACAGGTGTCTCATGACGCGCCTTGCCGGATCGTCTTGATTTAACCGTATCTCCTTTAGAATGACCTCGCGCTCTTTTTCCAATTCGCGGGAATCAAACGCGGAGTTAAAAACAATGTCTTCGAGAAGGCCGAGTGCCTCGCGAACGTGTTCCTTGGGGACAGTTATGTAGATATTCGTGCTATCCAGGCCCGTAGTGGCATTAATTACGCCTCCGTAGGATTTGACCTCTTCCTCAATCTGCCCGAGTTTTCTCGTTTGGGTGCCCTTAAAAAGCATGTGTTCGACAAAGTGCGATATGCCGGATCCGGCCCAAACACCTTCCGATGAAAGGCCCGCGCCTATTGTTACCTGGATTGTAACGACAGGATGCGAATGCTCCTCCTTTATTATAACCGTTAAACCGTTAGAAAGGACTTCTTTGCCTTCGGAGACAGCGCATATTATTTGCAGAAAAAGAATGGCAGAAAGTATGAAAACGTATCTTTTGCGTAAATTTTTAGTCAATTTTTTACCCCGCATAAAATATGATTTAAGTATATTATACTGAAAATATCAGGTAAGTCAAGTACGGGGGGAATTTTAGGCCTGTTTCTTTTCTTTTTTGCTTCGGGCAATAGTGGTGTGGTGGGCGATTTTTAGGGTTATGTCGTCTACGACGGCATATACGCATGGTATGAATATCAGCGTAAGAGGCGTGCCGAATATGAGTCCCCAGCTCAATGTAAGCGCCGCCGGCTGGATGAACGGATCGAGCCCGCCTATGCCGTAGGCAACAGGCGTGAGACCAAAAACCGTAGTAAGGGTTGTGAGTATTACGGGCCGTAATCTTAGCTGTCCCGCTTCTATTATTGATTCTTTCCTGCCCTTGCCCTGAATTCTTAGCCTGTTTATAAAATCAACTAAAACGATCGAGTCGTTGACCACAACGCCCACGAGTCCGACCATACCCAAGAATGACATGAAACTAAATGCCATGTTGTGCAGGAGAAGCGCGAGTAAGGCGCCGAAAATACCGAATACGATCGCAAGCATGATGATGAACGGCTGGACAAGGGAATTAAATTTAGTAGCGAGAATAAGAAATATTAAAAGAAAGGCTATCCCGAAAGCCTTAAAGAGGTTTATGAACGATTCCTGCGTATCTTTTTCTTCCCCGCCGTATGTGATCGTATATCCCAGATATTTATTCTCAATGTCGGCAAATTTTTTCTTAAGCATCGCGTTCACTTTTACGGAGGTCATGGTTTTTTGGTCAACGGAAGCGGTAACGCGAAGAGCGCGCTTACCGTCCAGGTGCTTGTAAGATTCAAGTTTCTTTACCTTTTCAAAAGTAGCCACGTCCTTTAGGTTGATAAGCTTTCCGAATTTATTCGGTATGACGATATTTTCAAATATGGATACGTTCTCCCTGTATTTTTTCGGAAAACGCACTAGAACGTCGATCTCCTCTTCGGCCTTTGCCTGCTTTATCGAAGTGGCCAGGCCCCCTCCTACCGCGTTCCTTACGGCTTCGGCTATGTCCTGTACCGTCAGATAAGCCTTTGCGGCAGCTTCCTCGTCTACCTTCACCGTAATTTCTTCTTTACCGAACTTGTAGTCCGTATCAATGTTCTCGACCCCTTTTACGGATTCCAGATACACTACGTACTCCTCGGAAATTTCATTTAAAACAGAATAATTATTTCCTTTAATCTTAACGTCGACAGCTTTTCCTATGGGCGGCCCGCTGTCCACCTGTTCAAAATAAACCTTTTCAAAGCCTTCAACATTTTCTATCTTTTTCCGCAGGGAATCTACGATTTCCGAGGCGTCTCTTTTTCTCTTTGCGTCGGGGGTAAGATATGTATTAACCTGCACGAGGTGGCTTCCCCTGCGGGTGTATGGATCGAGGGTTCTGCCTTCAAAAATATTCCCTACGCTTGTGACGTAACTATCGAGCTCGCTTTCCGGTAACGACTCTATGATCTCTTCCAGTTCCATCGAAAACTCCGCAGTTTTCTCAAGGCTCGTTCCCACCGGCGCCTCCGCCCTTAGATAAAACTCTTCGACGCCATGCTGAGGGAAGGCGATAACCTTGAGCCACGTTTTTAAACAGAATATCAGGACTATGACGGTGAGGATAAAAATGCCTATTGTCTTGTATCTGTGCGCGATGGATTTATTAATTACTTTCGTGTAGAACGCTACCAGGTGTCTGAACCAGTGCATCTTTTCATTGCCATGCACATCTTTTTTTCTTTTCGGCTCTTTTGCAAAATCAGCAAGGTGTGAGGGGAGTATGACAAAGGCCTCAAATAAAGATGCAATAAGAGCAACTATGACGACAAGGGGTATAAACTTTATGAACTTGCCGATAATGCCGGTCATGAACATGAGAGGCAAAAAAGCGACAATCGTCGTGATAATGGTAGTAGTTACAGCCGGCATGACCTCTTCGGTTCCCTTTATTGCCGCTTCTTTCGGAGGCATTCCCATTTCTATGTAGCGATACGTGTTTTCGGATATAATTATACCGTCGTCAACGATCATGCCCAGCACTATAATAAGGCCGAACATTGTTAGCATGTTTATGCTAATTCCGGTCATTAGCATAAACCCCAATGTTATTGAAAAAGCTATGGGTATCCCAAGCGCAGTGAGGAAAGCAACGCGTTTTGACAGGAAAATCCGCAAAACAAAAAGGACCAAAAATATCCCGATAAAAGCGTTATTCTTCAGAATGTTGAGCCTTCTTCGTATATAAAAAGACATGTCGTCAAGGGTGTAGATATTGATTGTTTCAGGAACGTGCTTTTTATAATTCTCTATGATTTTTTTAAGTTTAGCAACAAGCTCGATGGCGTCGGACTTTTCTTTTTTTGAGATTACAAGGTTTATCGCGCGGGATCCGAAAGATTTTGATATTTCGGTTTCATCTTCAAAATCATTCACGACGCGCGCCACGTCTTTGACCTTGAGCCAATTTCCGATATCGTTGGCGCGTATGATCGTCTCCTCCACGTCCTCTTTTGTCAGGAATTCCCCGCTTGTTCTTACAATGTATTCGGATTCTGCACCCCTCATGGTGCCTGCGGGCAGGTTAAGATTCCTTGCACGGAGAGCGAGCATCACTTCTTCAAGCGATATATAATATTCCTTCAACTTTTTGGGATCGATCTCTACCCATATTTCTTTATCGCGCCAGCCATTTCTCTGAACGCGGGCGACCTCGGGTAA
Organism: Candidatus Omnitrophota bacterium; assembly: GCA_013203315.1. Lineage (GTDB taxonomy): Bacteria > Omnitrophota > Gorgyraeia > JABMRN01 > RBG-13-46-9 > JABMQJ01. The sequence continues at coordinate 47,610 of JABMQJ010000008.1, forward strand.
ATTAAGCACCAGGTCTTCGAGCGATTCAGCGTAGCCTTGAAGCTCCTCTTCGCTAACCTCACCGCTCAAAGCAACTTCTATAACGGGTATTACCTTCATGTTTACTTCATTTACTATGGGGTCATCGGCGCGTAGAGGCAGGTCCTTTACCTTATCAACGGCTCTCTGTATGTCATTTACTATCTTCTTTTTGTCCGTTGCGTTCGGGCTCATTTTCAAGTACATGGTTACTATATTATCGCTTGAAACCGAGCGTATTTCGTCCACATCATCCACCTCTTTTAATTCTTTTTCAATGGGTGAGGTGATGAGCTTTTCGACGTCTTCGGCAGTAGCGCCGGGATATAACACTGTCACAGTGGTTATATTAAAAGAGATATTCGGGAACACTTCCCTATTTAGGTTTAAAACGGATATAACGCCTATGATAATGAAAAATATCGAAAGAAGATTGACAAATAATGAGTTTTTTACTGAGAACTCAGAAATCTTCATTGACTTATTACCCCTGTTCTCGTGAGCAGCATGTCTTTTTCATTTTCGAGATCTATAAGCGCGAAATAAAAACGCAATATTGCGCTATACTCGCTTATCGCCGCATTGGTAAGGTCGTTCTGGTAGTCGATGACTATTTTGCTGCTGGAGCGGCCGCGCTTTAGCTTCTTTTCCTCTTCGGCAAATTTCAGGGCCTGTATCTTTTTTATTTTTGTCCAGCGCGTCGCATTTTCAAAGTGAAGGTTAACGTCCCGTGTTTTTTCGTCGATCGCAGTAAGTATGCCCTTCTCTTCCTGCACGAGCTCTAAAATAGCTTTTTGCTTTTCGAGCACGGCCTTTGCGTATTCGCCGCGTGCCAGGCTATTGTCGATCGGGACGTTGAATTCTACGCCGGCATAATAATACGGGTGTTTGTCGGTGGTTAACTTACCCCCGGCTTTCCCGATCTTTCTATCAACGCCGTTTACCGCGAATGTTCCTACCAGGTCAATCTCCGGCCACAGAGAATTTGTTTTCATTTTTAAATTTATTTTTTTAGCCTTAACTTCTTTTTTCTTTATCTGGTAATCCCTGTTTGAAATAAATGCCTCGTTCAATTCCCGCGTAAGGACAGCCTTTTTTTCTATAATCGCAAGGCCCTCTCTGGGCACTATGATAAAATCGCCGGGTGCGTTCAGTAAAAGCTTGAGATTATTACTGGCTGTCACGAGATTGTTTCTGGCGATCGCGAGGTCCGCTTTGCGGATACGCATATTCGCCTCGGTTTCGTAAATTTCAGTTGTTTCAGCAAACCCGGTTTTTAAGTGCCCCCCGAATATGTCGTAGAGCTCTTTTGAGCGGCTCAAAAGCTCCTTTCTTAAAACGACATCCTGGTAAGCGAAAACCAGCTGCCAGTATGCCTTTTCGACGTCCGCGACACTCTGCTCTATCCTGTTGAGAGCCGTTAAACCGGCCTGTTCGGCCTCAACCTGTGAAAGCTTCACGATCTTTTGATCAACATAACCGAAGAAGTTTTTTAATACCGGTTGTGTCACCGTAAAAGAAAGTTCGGCAGTGTGAGCGGGGTTGATCTCGACGAAGGCCGAGTTTGTCCAGTGCCGCTGGTCCGAAAGGCCTACTTCAATCTCGGTACCCGTAGGGAGCATTTTTGTAAGGCCTAATTCGTAATCGTTGGTTAGTATTCTTGTGCCGGCGATGGTATTAGAAGAGGAGCGCTCGTCCTGGGTGTAAGATATTTTACCGTCTATAGCCGCATCGAATATGGACTCGGCTATCAGCACGTCTTGGCCTTTTAATCTGGATTCGATTTTGGCTATTTTTATGTCAAGATTGTGATCAAGGCTGAAATTAAGGCAATCGGAGAGCGAAAGCGACGCTTCCTCCGGAGCGGTTTCCCCGCCAAAAACATTGCCCGGCGGTAGTATTAAGGATAAAGATAATAATAGAAATATAATAAATCGTGCCTTACGCATTGGTTCGGGTCCTTTTTCTTGCTTGTATATTCTGCTGGAGTTTTTTTAGTATGTGAAGGTATTGTGCGCGTTCTCTTTGGCTTATATTTGAAAAAAGCGTAGAAATGATTTTTAGCTTGTAGCTGTAAAGACGCGTCGCAAGATGGCTACCCCTGGGCGCAAGCTTAATCCGGACAACTCTGCGGTCTTGCCGCGACCTCGTTCTGTAAATAAGTTCTAACTTGATCAGGCGGTCAGTAATGCCGGTAACGGCGCTTTTTGTAACTTTTAGCAGATTTGAAATGTCGCTCATCTTGCATTCGCCGCGGACGCGCAGTATATCCAGTATAATCATCTGAGTAAAGGTTATTTTTCCCCTCATGAGCTCGCCAGGCTGGCTGCGGACAAGTTCTGAATGAATATGCGGTATTGCCGCGGCGACTTCCATTGCGAATTTTTTTACTTTCATAAAACCTCTTTTGTTAATGAAGTAAATAGTCCATGTTATTGACTATTCACATGATTAAGTATATCACATGAGGTTTGGTTTGTCAAGCCCCTTACTACTCTTTCTGGAATATGATTGCTATGCTGAAGGTGAGCTCTTTCTTGTTCAAGATTTTTGGGAAAGATGGAAACGGCGATGCGGACTTTACGCTTTCTAATGCGACGTTATGCAAGTATCTGCTACGGGATGAATTTATTTCGTCTACATGAATCTTTTTTAATTTACCGTCATTGCCAAGAAGAAATATTACCTCGACACTTCCCTCTTCGGCGAGCTTCTTGTAGTGTCGGGTCACATATACCTTAATTCGTTCTCGTATGAGATCGTAGTAGGCGATGTATTCCTCGAGTTTTTTTACGGACTCCTCTTCTTCTTTGGGGAATATTTTTTTCGCGGCCGCCTTGACGGGCACGATTTTTTTGGGCGTAACAGTTTCTGCCTTCTTTTTCTGCGGCTCCTGTATGGGTTTTTTCTCAAGGTCGTATTTTCGCGGCAGGCTTCTTATGACTTTCTCGACCTTCTTTTTGGAAGCTTCCTCTACGATATAGGTAACTTCGATCTCTTTTTCTTCGGGTTCACTTTTTCCCAGATGGAAAAGGCTACCCGAAGAAAACGCAAAAAGATGAAGCGAAAGAGACACGAAAATGGCTGTCTTAAGTGATATTTCTCTAAACATCGCTTATCATTCTACCACGAGACAGGCGTTTGTCAAAAATTAAAATTTTACTTTGGTGCTAATTGTAAACATTCTTCCGGGCGCCGGAGTGAAATAATTGAGTCCGTTCCCTGACTTATAGCCGGAGGAGTTGTATTTTTTATCGAGCAAGTTATCAAATGCTAAAGATAAAGTCAGCCATTCGCGCTCGTAACTTAGTTTTGCATCTACCGTGGCATATCCGGCGACTCGTTCGTTATTAGGCGCATCTATATAGGAGCGGCCAATCCCTGTAATTAATACAGTGGCCTTTAACCCGAAATCCGTTTGACCGCTTAAGCCCGCTCCCCATTTATGTATCGGCACGCTGGTTAGATATTTCCCCTTATTGTCGCCGCTGGAGTTTGTGGCGTGCGTGTACGCGTAGTTAAAAAAGCCGCTTAATTTTTTAGTAATCATGAAACTTAAACCTGTTTCCAGACCCTTGTGAGAGGTTTTTCCGTAGTTTTTATACTGCAATGCTTCGTTATCATACCAGATTTCATTATCAAGATCCATCCAGTAAACCTGGGCATTTGCTTTTAAGTATTTATTAAACCAGTGGCGTATTCCGAACTCATAGTTTTCAGCTTCTTCAGGATCCAGGTCCGGATTAGAAGCGCTCCCATATGTAAACATCTGTCCTATCGCGGGGCTCCGGAAGGCCTTTCCGTAATTGGCGTAGAAATTCGAATTCATATGGTAATTAATGGTTATTCCGCAACTCGGACTGATACCGGACATCTCTGTTTTTTTGGAATTTAGCTGGTCCAGATGGTTATTAAAATCAAACCTTATCCAGTCGTACCTTACCCCAGCCACAATTTTAAGCGGCTCGAGGACACTGATCTCGCTTTGAATATACGGCCCGATTTTATGTCTTTCGATAGTATAGTCTTGGTTTTTGTCGCCCCTTACCTGAAAAGGCGCGCTATATCGGTTGTAATCGAAGTCGTTCGCTTCAACATCAACTCCTGACGTAATTGAATGCTGCATCCCAAATAGTTCCGGTTTTATATTATGCCGAAAAAGAATGCCATAGGTATCTTCTTCTTCAAGTTGTTCCCTTGTGGAACTACCCGTCGAACCGCGGGTATAAAAAGACTTGCTGTCCTCATATCTATAATAAAACGTTGCTGCTGCATCTGAAATCTCGCTAATGGTCATGCGGCAAGTTGTACCTGCATTGAAGGACTTTGCCTCAGTCTTATCCTCTTCGCATCCGGGCCTTGCCTGGCGCCGGTCGTCTTCAATCTGGGCTTCTGTTATGGCCCATGGATACGGGCCATAGGCCTTGTCATAGTAGTCTGCGAAAAAACTAAAATCCGGCGCATTGTTAAATGAAAAATTCAGTTTACTACCACAATATACGCTGTTATAGTCGGAATATCTACGGAAGCCATCGGTTAATTTTCTTCCCGCCGTAAAATAATAGCCCGCATTCCCCATGTGTCCGGAGGTATGAGTGTTGTAATTTTGGGTATTAAAACTTCCGTAAGATAAAGAAGCAGCTGTTTTAGGATCCGTGGCCGGTTTTCGCGTAATAATATTGATAACGCCGGACATGGCATTGTCACCGTAAAGAGCGGAAGCGGGCCCTCTTAAGACTTCTATCTTTTCTATGTTCTCCAAGGGTATCCGGTCCCAGTCTACTAGTCTGTCTTCGGCAGCGTTTTGTGGAACGCCGTCCAGGAGGACGAGTTGCTGCGAGGACATCCCACCCCAAAATCCACGCATATTGACCCTGCCTGCCGTTCCCACACCGGACGGATCGTACGCATATACACCTTCTGTGTCTTTTAACAAATCCGAGATATCTTTCGCGTTTGAATCTTCGATTCTTTTTCTCGAAATAATGCTTATACTGGCAGGAACCTCTGATAGCCTTCTTTCGGTTCTGGATGCGGTAACCGCGATAGGTTCTAAGCTAATAACGCCGGGCTCTCTGGCCTTTGTCTCTTCGGCCGAAACCGTTCTGCTGGGCCCGTCCGAAACCAGGCTTATTGCAAGTAATAGTAGAACTAACGGTATTTTTCTCAACTCTCTTTTCCTTTACCTATCCGGTCAATCGCGCTTCCTTCTTCTTTCCTCTTCTGAAACAGGTAATATATATGGTTTGCCGGAAATGGGATTTTTTTCCACGACCACTATTGTTCTATAAACCTTTTCAATATCCTTATATGTTAATATTTCTTCCGGTGGGCCGCTTTTGTGAATACGGCCTTCGCTAATAAGGAGCAGGCGCTTACAGTATTCACTCGCCAAATTAAGGTCATGTAAAATCACGATTACCGTAAGCCCGAATTCTTTATTTAAGCTTCTTACAATATCTAAAATGCGCACCCGATGGGCTATATCAAGATGCGCCGTAGGTTCGTCCAACAAAAGGAGGCGCGGCTCCTGGGCGAATCCTTGAGCGAGAATCACCCTTTGCCTTTCTCCGCCCGAGAGCTCCGGCAATTTCTGGTTGCGAAGCGATGCAGTATCGGTTAGCTGCAAGGATTTTTCCAATATTTTATAATCTTTTTCTTTCAGGGTCCCGAACCTGCCCACATGCGGAAAGCGCCCCATAAGCACAAACTCCTCAACGGAAAAGGCAAAAGGCACCTCTAAAATTTGCGGCATAACCGCTACCTCACGCGCAAGCCGACGTGGCTCTATTCCGGAGATGTCATTGCCCTTATATAGAACGTTTCCCTTCCACGGTTTTAACGCACCGGTTATGGCGCGGAAAAGCGTTGTCTTTCCCGCGCCATTAGGCCCGATTATGCCTAAAAAATCACCTTCTTTTACGCAAAAATTCACGCCCTTTATAACTTCCTTCGCGCCGTATCCGCACGATAATTTGTTAACTTCTAACGCATTCATTTTAAAAAATTTCCCATCGTTTTGATTTCAGGAGAAACCCAAGGAAAAATATTCCCCCGAATACCCCCGTTATTACGCCGACAGGTAATTCCAGCGGCTGAATAATAATACGCGCCAGGGCATCGCAAAGAACAAGAAAACTCGCGCCGGCTATACATGATGCCGGCAATAAAAATCTATGATCAACACCGATAAATCTTCGCATAAAATGCGGTATCAAAAGCCCTACAAAGCCGATTATCCCGGATACCGCGACGCAGGCACCTGTTATAAGTGAGGCTATGACAAAAAGTATTTTTTTAATTTGTTTTGAATTAACGCCCAGATGCATGGCTTTTTCTTCACCTAAAGTAAGGATGTTAAGGTCTCGCGAGAAGATTAAGAGGGATGCTATTCCGGGAAGTATAAAAAACGGAATAATTTTTATTAACTGGGTTTCTGTTGAAGAAAGATCGCCTATAAGCCATAAGAGTATTCCGTGAACATCTTCTGATCTTGAAATCGAGAAAATCAAAAAGACAAACGAAGAAAAAAGAAAACTTAAGATAACCCCACCCAAAATGAGCGCCGGGTTAGAAAATTGCCGTTTTGAAGCGATAACATACACTGTAAAAATACTTATTAGAGCGCCGGCGATAGAAAAAAGAGGGAGATAAAAGCCTGAGGCGGCCAAAACAACACCTATTGTTAACCCCAGGGCCGCGCCACCTGAGACTCCCAAAGTGTAAGGTTCGGCCAGGGGGTTGCGCAAAAGTCCCTGAAATACCACGCCGCAAGAAGCAAGGCCCGCGCCCACAAGCAGTCCCAAAACAACCCTGGGAAGGCGAATCTGCCAGATGATGTCCCTCTCTATGCCGCTTGCGCGCGGATGAAAAAGATAATACAGGGCCTTTGAGATTTTTAACTCGCTTCCGCCGGCAAGATTTGCAAGGACAAAGCTAATACCCAATAACGCTAGCAGGAAAAAGAATGTAGAAACACGCTTTTTATTCATTATCCCTTTTCTTTTTAAAAGCCTCTGGGTGTAGAAGTTTTGCCACTTTTTGAAGTCCGTTTAAAAATGTAAGCGGTGTTGGTCGACAAAATTTATCCGCATTGATAATATAGATTCTATCGGTTTTTACGGCTTTTAAATCTGTAAATTTTTGCCAATACTGTTTTTCCTTCTCGGTTACATCACCCATCGTAACCAGTATAATCGCTTCGGGGTTTTTCCTGAGAACCTCTTCGCGGCTTATGCGCGGGTATTTAACCGGTGCATAAGCAAAGATATTAACGCCCCCGCCATATTTTATAAATTCGCTAACAAAGGCTTTATTGTTCGCGCTCACAAGGGGCCTTGCGTTTATTTCGAGGAAAGTACTTACCGGATGCAAGCCTTTTACTTTTTTGGCGATAGAGTCTTTCTTTGTTTTTACGTTTTGTATGATTTTTTTTGCTTTTTCCGGCTCCCCCACAATCCTACCGAGCCTTATAAAATTTTTCCGAATGTCACTAAAACTGTCGCATTCCTCAAAAACTACAACCCTTAAACCAAGGTGTTTTAATTTTGCGATCGTTTGCGGCCTATTAGAGCCTTTTATCGTAAGTACGAGATCCGGAGAAAGCGAGTAGATCTTCTCAATATTCGGGTTTATTAAAGTCCCTATTACTTCCTTTGTTTTTGCCTCCTCGGGATAATTGCAATAAGAAGTTACGCCTACAAGCGCCTTGTCCTTTTGAAGTTGATAAAGGCTTTCTGTTATTGACGGAGCCAGTGACACTATTTTTTCCGCAGATTCAGCGTTTGCAAAAACCGCTTGCAGTAACGCCAAGAAGCTTAAAAAAAGAAGTTTAGTTTGTCTGGCTAAATTCATAATTCAGAATATCTAAAAACCAATGCTTGTCTCTATTGATTTTATTCATTTTTGTTAAGATCACCCTTTTTTTAAATATGGGGCCGGAAGTAACAAATGTATGATATTCACCGGCCTCGCCGCAAAGGTCTATTCCACCCAGCTCCTTTAGATCCTTTATAAATTCTTTATCGATTTTTCTGCCCAACCAATCGGAACCTAATTTGTCAGACTGGGTAGCCACAACCACCGTCTCGAAGCCGGCAGTCATAAAGTCGCTTAGCACCTCTTCTCTTGTCTGCCCCCACAGCGGCATTATTGCCCTAATTTGCGTTTCCTTACAGATTCTCTCCACCCAGTCGCGGTGTGGCTGAAAGTCTATGTCGCCAAATACGCCGGCTACAATCCCCCGGCTTTTAAGTTCTGCGACAGCACTTTTGAACTCCGCCTCATACGTATTCCATGTAGCCTTTTTTTGTAAAATAGGTATTCCTATCGCCTCTGCCTGGGATTTCAATATCTTTGCGCGTATCCCGTGAGAACGGGAATGTATGCCGTCCTCCGAAATCATGTTTAATAAGCCCGCAACTTCAATATTTTTGTCTTTCATTGCTTTATAGCAAGAAAGCATAGTCTCTTTACCCCCACTCCAGGAAATAAACGCCTTCATTTAAACTATCCCCTTTACGTAACCGCAAATCTTACAATGGAAAGCATCGCGCTCCATACCTGCTGCGCACCCCGGACAAGGTTTTTGGCCCTCTTTGGGTCCCGGGATTTGCCCTACTGTTTTCACATAAACCTTGTAATAATAGAGATGCTCTTTATTCAAAAATGTTGCAGGGTAATTATTTTCCCTGAATTCTTCATCGCTTACTTTAGCAGAAATAATTTTCCGTAGTTCTGTCATACCGGAGCCGTATTCCAGGGGCCTTTTACTCTGCCAGATAAGTTCAGGCGGCAGAGTACCTTCAAAAGCTTTACGCAAAATCCACTTACCCCACCTTTTACCGTTTTCATGCTTTATCTTAAATTCCTGCGGTATGTCCAGCGCAAAGCCTACAACGCCTTTGTCCATAAAGGGCTGCTTTATGTCGATCTTGAAAAATTCACCCAATATATTTGAACTAAACCACATTTTTTGCGATATTCGCCTAATGTAGCTATCCAGGTTGTCGATTTTTTGCATAAAATCGTAACCACCAAAAAGCTCGTCACTTCCGTCACCTGTGGCAATTTCCTTTATACCCTTTTCTTTCGCGCATTTCAGACCGAAATACACCGCAAGGTCGTTCGGAATGGCCGGATCGAAGCTTTTCAGTATTTTTATTACTTCCGGTATAGCTTCGATGGCTTCATCAATCGCCACAATCCTGTGAAAGCGGTCCAAACCGAGAAAATCTGAGACAGAGCTGGAATAACCGATGTCGCCGCCGTAAGATTCAAGATTTACGGTAATTGCTTTCATGTCGGGATTGAGGCCGGCAAGAATAGACGAATCAAGGCCCCCTGAGAAAAGCAGGCCCGGAGCCGTATGTGCCTTTGCGGAATCCTGAATAGCCTGTTTTAATTTTTCGATAATGGCTTTCATGTTATATCGCTTTTCTCAATGCATCGATAAATTTACAGTTCTCTTTGCGGGAACGTACGGCGATGCGGATAAATTTATTATTTAGCCCCCTAAAGTTTGCGCAATCTCTTACAAGCACACCTTTTTTAAGAAGCCTTTTCTGCAATGCGGAAGAGGTGACGTTTTTTTTCTGTATTTTTATCAAAAGAAAGTTTGCTGCTGAAGAATAAGGACTCACTCCATTAATCCTGGTAAGTTCCGCAAATAAAAAAGCCCTTTGATGCTCTATTAACCTTTGTGTTTTTTTTGCATATTTGATATCATCTAACATCATTGTTGTAGCTAACTGGGCGAGCGCATTTACGCTCCAGGGCATTTGGCGCCGACGCAAAAGTTTAATAACGTCTTTGTGCGCTATGAGATAGCCGACCCGCAATCCCGGAAGCGCAAAAAATTTGGTAAAAGTTCGAAGCACAATAATTTTTTTATTTGTTTTAGCTACATGAATTAATGTATGCCTTTTTTCCTCAGGCACAAAATCCATAAAGGCCTCATCAACGACAATTAATTTACCGGGTAGCTTCCGGAGTCTTTTGCGATCATTTATAATGAGATTACCCGTAGGATTATTTGGGTTGCAGAGAAAAAGAGTATCCGTGCCGGAGATTTGCGAAACATCAAGCTTAAAGCCCTCTTTTTCTTTAAGATTTAAAAATCGCACTCGACTCTTTACGCTCCTTGCCGCTCGCTCATATTCAGAAAAGGTAGGCTGGGGTATAAGAACGGTTTTAGGCCGATACTCGGCCATTAAGAGGTATATAAGCTCAATCGAACCGCAACCGACAAGGACATTTTCAGGGCTTATATTCCAATAATGAGCGATTTTTTTCGTCAACTCTTTTGCTTCAGGATCCGGATAGTGCAAAATTCTATCAAGATTCTTATGGATGGTTGCCTTTATGCGCCGAGGCAGGCCATGGGGGTTAATATTTGCGCTGAAATCAAATATCCTTTTTTTGTGCTGCCTTTCAGCCTCGTAAATATTTCCACCGTGTAAAAATCTTAAATTAGCCATTTAAATATTACTCCAAGCATTAGCATAAAGGCCGAAGCAGCAAAGCTTATCGTTAGCGCTTCATTAATGCAAAAAGGCTTTGTCGGCCTTTTCTCTTCTCCGAGATAGGGCTTTTTTGAAATTTTTCCCTGATAGGAAGAAGTTCCGCCCAGTCTTATTCCAAGCGCGCCTGCCATTGCGGCTTCCGGCATGCCACTATTTGGCGATGGGTGCTTCCTGCCATCCCTTAACATCGTCTTGAAGGCATTTTTGAAACCCTTACCCAAAACACAGGATGACACCGTGATAAGAAAAGCCGTAATGCGCGCAGGGATATAATTCATTATGTCGTCCATTTTTGCGGAAAACCAACCGAAGTGAATATACTTGCTGTTCTTATATCCGACCATTGAATCGAGGGTATTTATAGCCTTGTAAGAAAGGGCGAGTACTGGCCCTCCCAGAATGAGATAAAATAAAGGCGCTATCACCCCGTCACTGGCACCTTCCGCAATGCTTTCTACCGTGGCTTTAATTATTTTTTCTTCATTTAGATTTTCCGTGTCTCTTCCCACAATTTTGGAAAGCTCCCTCCGGGCTTCACCTGTGGCGCCGGTTTTCAGTTTAGCCAAAACAGCTTCTGCTTTAACTCGCATATCCTTTATCGAAAGGCACGTATAACCGAGATAAACAAATGCGAGATTTCCCAAGACAGGGTTCATTTGTTTAAAAAACCAAAGAAAATAATGTGCGATTGTAACCACAATGCCAACGACAGCAAAAAAGAGTAAAACCCCCTTTAGTCTCTCTTTCCACTTGTCGCCCTTCGGTCTTAATCTGCGTTCAAAGAAATTTATTAGTTTTCCGATTCCCCTTACGGGGTGCGGAAACCATTCCGGATCACCGAAAATTAAATCCATAAAATAAATTACAATGATATTTGTCGGTGTCATATGTTCAAGCTGTACTCAAATTTAATGTCCGAAAGAGCGTCTTTACGAAAAAGATATTTGGTTTTGCCCTGGGCAATGAGCGCAAAGGCATATTCGATTATTTTTTTATAAAACTCGCAATACGGTGATACGCCTTTCACGTCCTTGGACAGCGAATAAAGCTCTGCCGGGCAGGGTGAGCCGCAGACATTCCTGTATATGCAGACATCGCATTCCGGAATATCCTCTACAACCCTTGACCGCACTTTTTTAAAACCTTTCGAAAAAACGGCCTTTTTAACGGACGTTTTAAAGATGTTTCCGCCGCAAAATTCTTTAAGCCCGACAAATTCACCGCATGGGATCATGCTGCCGTCAGGCGTAACAGCAAAAAAGCAACGCCCTCCTCCGCACGGAGAAATGTCACACATAAGTCTGCGCGCCTTAGGCGCGCTTATGCCCAGGACTATGTTAGAAAAATTACCTATAATAATCCGTCGCTTTGATCTTTTTGAAACTTCGATCGCCGCGTTCACCGCTTCTATAAAATATTTTGTCAGCTCCGCGGTGCCCGGGCGCAGCTTAATAACCGCCTTCCTGGTAGCCCGCACCGGGTTAAGCAAGACGCAGGACACTTTATTCGAATGTAGAAAACGAACGAGCCCCGCCAGCCCTTTAACATTGTGCTTTGTAACGGTTGTAATTACATTCAGACCATGATAGCCGTTAAACCACTTAATTGCCTGGATAGCCCTACTATAATTAGTAGTTCCTTTTGCTTTTCTTGTCAGGTCGTTTATTTTCGGGTCAAGAGAATCAAGGGATATGCCTACGCTTACCTTGTGGGATTTTAAAAATTCTACGTCTTTCTTTTCCAGTAAAATGGCGTTGGTCTGGATCCCGAAATGAAATTTCTTATGGAATTTTTCTATTGAAGAAAAAATCATCCCCTTCATTAGAAGCGGTTCACTGGCGTGATATATTATCATGGGTTTAGTTTTGCGGATCTTTCTATAGGGGGCGAAAAATTTGTCTAGTTTTCTTAAGATGTACAGAAGCTTGCGATTGTCCAGGCTTTTGCCACTGCGCCTTTTTGAGGGTGGGATGTAGCAATAAGGGCAGTTGGCATTACATATATCCGTAGGGTTAATATAAACCGAGTTGAACTCTGTCGTAAATCTAAAGTCCCTCATCGAGGCATCGAGTTCTTTCCTACGCTTATTGTATAGCGACAGTATTTTTTTTCTCGCAGCTTCATTGCGGCCCTGATCAAACAGAAGAGCCCAAAAGACATTATCAGGATCGATCAAGAGCTTGCCGGCTTTCTTGATGTTCTCTTCTTTTAAAGATAACTCCGCCCCAGCATGATTTTGCATAACAATGTTCTCTCCTTAATTAGACCAATGCTTTCTTATCTGATGGTACATAGTGTGACAATCCGTTGGCCGTCCTTTTGCACTTTATGCGATAGGCTATGGCCTGGCCCTTTTTCTTTTTCTTTAGCGTTGCAGCGCCTCTTCCTTTTTTCATTTTTTTCACCCCCTCTTGTTTTTAAAAGATACAACAAATAAGCATTGCACTTTCTGCAATCTCGTTTACCGCGCCGATTGTGTCTCCGGTCATTCCGCCGATTTTTTTCTTTGCGTACCATATAAAAATAAATACAGAAAGCGAGGAAAGGACTAAAAAGAGGATGCCTTTTGGCCCTAATAATAATATGGATAGACCCACCGTAAAAGCGCTTGCGATAAGAAATTCTCTTATCGTCGCGTATTTTACAAAATTTTTGCCGCTTCCTTCTTGACGGGCATATTGGGATACGAAGCATGCCAGGACCTGAGACCATCTTCCAAATACCGCCATCATAAGCAATGATTTTAGAAGGACATCCTTCGGCATGCTTACAATTAAGGTAAATTTTAAAAGCAGCAGGCTTACCACTCCGGCTACTCCCATAACCCCAATCCGGCTATCCCGCATTATCTCCAGTATTTTCTCTTTGGGCTTATGACCGTAAAAGCCGTCACAGGTATCGGCAAGTCCGTCTAAATGAATTCCGCCCGTTATAGCGACAGATGATATTATAATAAGCGCGGCCGTAACCAGATTCGGTAAAAAACCAAACAAAGAGGCGACCATGCATAACGCAAGGCCTATCAGCATTCCGATCACAGGGAAATAAACAAGAGACCTGCCAAAATCCTCTTTTTTCATTTCCGATTTAATCTTTATCGGTAGAATGGTTAAAAATTGTAGCGCGATAAGAAAATGTCTCATTAATTTGCCTGCTCTGAAACACCGGCGCTTTGAAAAGTAGCCATCTCGGTCAGGATCTTAATCGAGGCTTCCACTATGTTTATCCCTAAAGCCGCGCCGGTTCCCTCACCGAGGCGCAGACCGAAATAGAGAAGCGGCTTGAGGCCTAAAAAATTAAGGGTTACCTTATGCCCCTTTTCAACCGATGAGTGAGCCGCAATCATATAATCTTTTACTTTTGGCTCCAGCTTAAAGGCAATTAATGCAGCAGCGCCCGAAATAAAGCCGTCAATTATAACAGGAACTCTTCTTGCGGCCGCGGCCAGTATAAGGCCTGCAAGTCCCCCTATTTCAAATCCCCCGACCTTGGATAAAATATCTATCCCGTCATTAGCGTCCGGGGTGTTTACGGAAATCACTTTTTTTATAACAGCGACTTTATTCAAAAGCGTTTTATCGTCTATGCCGGTGCCTCTTCCCGTAACGTCTTCGACCGGTTTGCCGGTTATGATAGAAACTATGGCGCTTGAGGGGGTGGTGTTTGCGATGCCCATGTCACCTGTCCCTACTATATCTATGCCTTTGGAGGAAAATTCTTCCTCAAATGCCTCTATACCGTTTTCTACGGACTTAATGGCTTCTTCCCGTGTCATTGCAGAACCCTTTACCATATTTTTAGTCCCATAGCTGACCTTCTTTATCACCAACTCCTGATGAGGTTCTAAGTCACAAGCAACACCCATATCAACTACAATAACCCTTGCTCCCGTGTGGCGGGCCAACACATTAATTCCTGCGCCGCCCCTAACAAAGTTATAGACCATCTGGGGCGTTACTTCTTTCGGATATGCGCTTACACCTTCTTCTGTGATGCCGTGGTCTCCTGCCATGGTAAATATGACCTTATTTTTAATAAGTGGATTTTCGTGCCTTGTAATCTCAACGATTTGTTTGGCAAGCTCCTCAAGTTTTCCAAGGCTACCCTTCGGTTTTGTTAAGCTATCGAGCCGTTTTTGAGTCTTTTCAGCGAGAGAGTAGTCAATTTTGTCTATTTTTTTTATCGTTTCTTTTAAGTTAGCCACTGCCGAACCTCCTTTTGATTGTGACAGGTATGCCTGATTGCATTAAAATAACGTCATCTGCCGAATCCGCCATTACCTGATTTGCAAGCCCCAGTATATCGCGGAATTTTCTTGCAAGCGCGTTATCCGGCACTATCCCGCCGCCTACTTCATTTGAAACCACTATAGACGATGTGCCAGATTTTGATAAAACGTTCGCAACAGACGCTATTTCATTTTGTATTTGTTTTTCACTTGAACCGCTTGCCAGCAGATTGGATACCAATATCCCCAGGCAATCGATTATTACAACATCAAATTTGTTTTTTAATGCGCCTAAAACGCTTTTCAAATTCTTCGGCTCCTCGATTGTTGTCCAGTGACGGGGCCTGGAACTCTTGTGTAGCGCAACGCGCTTTTTCATCTCTTTATCCCCGGGAACGCATGTGGCGACAAAAGCTATTTTTCCGCCCATTGATTTGGCGAGATCCTGCCCATAACGACTTTTTCCGCTTCGCGCCCCACCTATTATAAAGATAAATTTACTCATATTTAACACTCCAAATGTGAGGTATCGTTAATTTTTAAAAATTTAGGAACGCCTTTATCGAAATCTATTATATTGATAGCCGTTGTACGCTGTTCGATTTCCCAGAATTTATCAAGGCCCCTCCTTTGCAGCCCCAGAAGTAAGATGCGTATCGGCCCGCCATGACTTATAATCGCTACGTTGCCTTTTAGATTGTCCTTGGTGATCCTTTCAAAAAAACGGTCAACCCTTCTTGCAAGATCCGGAAGGCTCTCACCGTTTGGTATTTTTACACTTTCGGGATTTTCTATCCACGCCTTGTAGGTACCGGGGTATTTACTCTCTACGTCCGCAAAGGTTAGACCTGAGAATTCTCCAAAATTAATTTCGCGCAATTTCTCGGTCCTTGTTACTTGCATATCGGGAAACACGAGTTTCGCCGTTTCAAAGGCACGCAGAAGGTCGCTAGAATAAATTGCGTCGATTTGTATATTTTTTAGTCTAGAACGAAGACGCTTAGCTTGCTTTATTCCCTGTGCGTTTAGCGGAATATTCTCATGGCCGCAATACTTTCTTTGCGTTGTGTAATCGGTTTCGCCGTGTCTTATAAGAATTAGTTTTTTCATAAAAAAAACCCAGCACTATTTTAGCGCTGGGTTGCACCCTGATTTACTTCACCCTTTTATACTGATGGCTCCTACGACATCAGATCGCAATTTTGCGATTAACCATATAGGCAGGTCTTCTGGCTCTCCCGCCCCTTTGGCGACCTTCCCATCCGGCGTGGATAGTGGTTTATAAACTGCCAAAAGGGTTCCCTCTTGCGATTTACAAAAGGACGAGATTACAGCGGCGGGACCGCGCTCGATTTAAACGAGCTTCCCCATTATGTCTTGCGACACCTACATAGAACGTACTTTTAAAGAACAAACGATGCTAACACGCGTAGTTCAAATTGTCAAATCAAATCTCAACACCTAAGCGCGCTTTTATACCTTTTTGGTAGGGGTGCTTTATTTCTTTCATTTCGGTAAGAAGATCCGCGTATTTAAAAAGTGACCGGGGGCAGTACCTGCCGGTTAAGACCAGTTCTACGGAACGGGGCCTATTTTTTATAATATTAATGATGTCTACGGTTTTAACTAATCCGAGCTTTAAGGCAACGTTTATCTCATCCAAGATAACTAAGTCGTATTTTTTGGACATAATATTTTTTTCGGCGGAAATAAGGCCGTTTTGGGCGCACTCAAAATCTTTATTGCAGGGCTTCTTTATAAAACACCCCCTGCCGCATTGCTCGATCTTAATATTTTTAATTTTTTTAAGGGATTTTATTTCACTATAGGGCTTGCCTTTAATAAATTGTACTATATAGACCTTAAGTCCCGCCCCCGACGCCCTTAATGCAAGGCCAAGCGCGGCGGTGGTTTTACCTTTTCCGTTTCCCGTATAGATTTCTACAAGTCCTTTTTTCACGTTAAAAGCTCTTTTCCGATCAGGCCCAGTCCCAGTACAACTAGTCCTGCTATTAAGACGCCCAGGATAACTGCTGCTAATGCATAGCGGAACCTTATTTTAAAAAGTGTAGCAGCTATGCAACCTGTCCATGCCCCTGTTATAGGTAAAGGTACAGCCACAAACAGGATAAGGCCGAGTGCTTCAAATTTTTCGATTAGGCCCGCCTTTCGCCTGGTTCTTTTAAATAACCAATCAAAGAATTTTTCAAAAAATTTTATACGCCGTAACCTATTTGAAACCGGTTGAAATAAAAATAAAAGAGGTATAACCGGAATGAGATTGCCAAAAACAGCCAGCATATATGCCTTAAGCGGCGAAAAATTGAGCGCAAGCGCAAGGGGTATGGCGCCCCTTAATTCTGAAACAGGCATTGCCCCGAGGGCGATTACGGCAATTTCTTTATTAAACGAAACCAGTGAATCCGTGATTTGCTGTAGCATTGTCCCTCCGCTATTTTTTCCATCCGTCCTTGCCGACTAACGGTACAAAAACGCAGCCGCACACTTCACTGACAGATGAGGCGTCGGCTTTTTTCTCTACGACCGTTAAGACCTGGCTGAACATTGGTCCTATGGGGATGACGAGCTTTCCTCCGATTTTAAGCTGCTTGATATATGCATCAGGCGTTTTTGGCGCTGCTGCCGTAACAATGATGCCGTCATAAGGCGCGCATTCCTCCCATCCCAGTGTTCCATCGTCAAGTTTGATTTTAACATTGGCGTATCCGGTGTCTTTTAAGGCGGACTCTGCACTTTTTGCAAGTTCTTTTAAGCGTTCCACTGAATAGACCTCTTTTGCGAGATTTGCAAGTATTGCAGCCTGATAGCCGCTCCCCGTACCTATCTCCATAATTTTTTCATGGCCTTTTAAGTCAAGACACTGCGTCATAAGCGCTACCATGTATGGTTGCGATATGGTTTGCCCCCCGGCTATGGGCAGCGGATGGTCTTCGTAAGCATTACCCTCTAGGTCCTGCGGAACAAATTTGTGACGTTCGACCTTGCGAAATGTTTCTAAGACCCTTTTATTCGAAATACCCCTGGGAATAAGTTGCTCATCGACCATTCTGTTGCGTAAAGCGTCGTAATCCATGTAATCCTTTAGCTAAAAGTACGATTTTAGAAGTAGAATAAAAAAGCGAATTGTATCCTTCATAGGGTTTATGCGGCTTAGCTCATCCCGGTAAATAGTTGCTATAGGTACGGACGATATTTTAAACCTTGCCCGGGATGCCTTGATCAAGAGCTCTGACTCCATGTCATATTTGTCGGAGACAAGTTTTATCGATTTTAAAACTTTTCGTCTTATAAGGCGAAATCCGCATTGCGTATCCGGTATGCGTTGCTTGCAGATTACGGAAAGCAAGAGCGACATGAGTCTATTTGTCACTACCCTTATAATAGGCATGTCGCCTGTTAGGGCCATGCGATTGCCGACTATAATGTCGTCGCCGCACTCGCGGGCGCGCGATAGGAACTTTTGTATGTCGCGGGGGTCGTGCTGACCGTCTCCATCCATGATTACGACGGCATCAAAATTCGTTTTTCGGACTATGAAGTCAAACCCCTCCTTTAAGGACGCGCCTTTTCCAAGATTTGCCGGATGCCGCATGACAATGGCGCCGTTTTCAGAGGCGTGCTTTTCGGTCGCGTCAGTCGATCCGTCGTCAATCACCATGACATCAAGGCCCAGCTCTTTTATGCCCTTTACGATGCTGCCGATCGTGCTTTCGCCGTTATATGAGGGTATTAATACGCAAGTCCGCATTAGCTCCACAGCTTTCTAAAAACATACCATTGATCAGGATGAGACTTTACGTATCTTTCAATTACCGAAATATATTGACTCATTGTATTTTTGATTTCCGAAGCGTCGTTGGTGGTTCGCTTAGGCTCCAAGGGTTTCTCGAATGTTAGGTCAAATTTGTCGTCTTCTTTTCTTATGAGAAAGACGGGAAGTATAGGGGCGCCGGTTCTTAAGGAAAAAATGGCGGGGCCCTTGGGCATTATCGCACTGCGCCCAAAGAAATTTATTTTTATGCCATGGTTGGAAAAATCCCTGTCACCGACAATCGCTAAAAGGTGGTTTTTTTTCAATACGCTGAAACATTTTTTTAATTGCGCGCCAAGGCCTATTACATTTATTTTTGCGGTCTGGCGCTGCTCAACGAAAAAATTATTGATTTTCTTTTCCTTATGGCTCATTACGATGGCGTGGAACGGATGCCCAAAACTTGCTATAATTGCGGCGCCGAGCTCCCAGTTTCCGATGTGCGCGCTCAGGAGGATTACGCCTTTTCCTTTTACGAGGGCCGCGTCCAGGTTTTCCCTGCCCTTCACGGTTATGGTATTTTTTATGTATTCATCGGTAATTTTCGAGAATCTAAAGAAATCAAAGAGGTATTTGCCAAAGTTCCTGAAAACATCTCTTATGCATCTATCTATCAACTTTTTATTGTTGGCCCCGAGTACGACTTCAAGGTTCGCTCGAAGGTTCCGTCGGTCATTCCACGCGAAGAAACAATAAATATCTGCTAAAATTACCGCTAACCTGTAGCATGTTTCTATCCGTGCTTTTAATGCCAGGCGCCTTCCGATCTTATATAGGTAATAAAGCATTACATTATCCTCTCGAGAACCGTTCGGGCTATATCAAGCGCGCTATCGGGCCGCGAAAACGCTCTTGCGCGTTCCTGCATATTCTTTAGCGCCCGCGGGTTGCCAAGTAATTCTTTTACGAACATTTCCGCATCCTGCGGTTTGTCGATCCTGATAGCTACCCTATGTTTTACAAGGTGACTTGTGTTCATTTCTTCGTGGCCCGGTATGGGCTTTATAATTAGCGCGGCCAGGCCCTTGGCAAGGGCCTCACTTATCGTTATACCGCCGGGCTTAGTGATAATTATAGAGGAGATTTCCATGAGTTCGTCAATATTGTTTGCATATCCGAGAACAACACATTTTTTTTTAAAGCGTGCGGACACCCTTTTAAGGCGGCGGTAAAGCCCCTTATTGCCACCGGCAGCAACGATTATCTGAAAATTTACACTTGAATTACCGAGGACTTTTATGGTCTCACTTATCGGGCCAAGGCCCTGGCTTCCGCCCATTATAAGAACCACCGGTTCCTGCCCGTCAAGACCCAGCGAGGCAAGCACCTTTTTTTTGTCAATAATCTTTTTAAATATGGGGTCAATCGGAATTCCGGTAAATTTAATGCGCTCTCTTGCGATGCCGTTTGTTACAAGGCGCTCTTTTGTTTCCTCTGAAGGCACAAAATACGCATCAACGCTATCATAGAGCCAGTAGGAATGCGGGGCATAATCCGTAAGTACGCCCGATAGCATGGCCCCGATGTCGGAGGTTTTTTTATAATCGGCGATGATGCCGCACGGAAACGCTTGTGTGCAAATGATGGCCCGGGGTTTGTAACTTTCCAGGAGCGTGCGCATTTTGTTTGAATTATACCTGTGGATCGCTTCTTTTAGTTTTTGGGTCCTTCTTACTACGTTAGGGTTGTCATAAATATAGCCCCACACCTCCGGTTTTCTTCGTATGACGCTCATGTATGTTTTTCCGATTATTTTCTCTAGGATCGGATTTGTGTAATTAAAGGAGTTTACATTGAGGGTTTCGACGTCGTCAGAAAGCTGGTGAAGAGCCTTTTCGATGGCAAGACAGGCCCTGTGATGGCCCGAATTTTCCGAAATGTACATAAGAAGAATGCGCGCGGTTTTCATGTCTCCATTTCTAAAACGCGTTTTATTCTTTTTACCGCTTCTCTCAGCCTACCGGTATCAGCCACAAGCGCAAATCTTACGTACCCTTCCCCGTATTCGCCAAAGCCCGTGCCCGGCGCAATGGCGACACCCGTTTCTTTTATCAGGAGCGCGACAAATTCCATTGAGGTAAGAGCGCTGTACTTGTCGGGAATGCGCGCCCAGATGTAAAAGGTTGCCTTTGGGTTGGGCACTTTCCAACCGATTTCGCGCAAACCCTTCACGAGAACGTCACGTCTTTTTTTATACTCACTGACGGTATCTTTTACGCAGGTTTGCGGGCCCGTGAGAGCCTTGATGGCAGCATATTGTATGGGCTTAAAAATACCGAAGTCGATATAGCTTTTTGTCTTCGCAAGCGTTTTTAAAATAGCGCTGTTACCAACGGCAAAGCCTATCCTGTATCCGGCCATGTTGTAGGACTTGGAGCAAGTATGAAACTCGATACACATATCTCTTGCGCCTTTTGCCTGGAGTATACTGGGCGCCTTAAAGTTGTCGAACACAATGTCTGAATAAGCCAGGTCATGTACGATAATAATGTTTTTTCCTTTTGCCCAGTTAACCGTATCCTGGAAGAAGTCGCCGTCTGCTACAGCAGCAGTTGGGTTATGAGGGTAACTTAAGAATAGGAGCTTTGATTTTTTCAGTATGTTTTTCGGGATACTTTTTAGATCCGGCAGATATCCGTCTTTCTCGTAGATAGGGATATTATGTAATACGCCGCCCGCTATTAAAACGCCGTTAAAGTGGACAGGGTACGCAGGATTCGGAACCAACGCGATATCATCGTTATTTAAAAATGCGAGAGAAAGATGCGCGATGCCTTCCTTCGATCCTATGAGAGGGAGAACCTCAGAGCTCGGATCCAGGGTAACGCCGAACCTCGCGCGGTACCACTTTGCTATAGCTTCTCGTAATTCTATTTCCGATTCATCTATGGACCTGGAGTATCTTTGGTTTTCTCCGCCCGCGGCCCTTTTGCATAGTTCATTTACAATGTGACGCGGGGTAGATTGGTCGGGATTCCCCATTCCGAGATCTATTATGTCAATGCCGTTTTTACTTGTCTCTTCCTTTAACTTGTCTATAATCGTAAAAAGGTAAAGCGGCAGTCTCTTTAGTCGGTTTGCTTCCTGCATTTAATTCTCCTATAACTTATTTAAAACGTTTTTCACGGCACTTGCCGATGCCTTTAAAGCGTCGAGCTCATTGCCGGGCAATTCCCATTCGATAATTTCAGATATTCCTTCTTTTCCTATCCTGACGGGGACCCCTATCGCGGAATCCTTTATCCCGTATTCCCCTTCCATGATGGCTGAGCACGGAATTATTTTTTTCTCATCGTGCATAATTGCCGACAAAATCTCAAAACAGGCCGCGCTCGGTGAAAAATAAGCGCTTCCCGACTTTAGGAGGCCCACGATTTCGCCACCGCGTTTTTTGGTTTTCCCTACAAGTTCGGCTATTTTTTCTTTCGCCAAAACCTCTGCAATGGGCTTTCCTCCCAGGAGCGTTTTAGAAACAAGGGGAACCATCGTGTCACCGTGGCTTCCCAGCACAAAGGTTTCGATTTTATCGGGCGAGAATCCGGATTCCTGCGAAAGAAGTGCCTTGAACCTGGAAGTGTCAAGCCCCCCGGCCATGCCAAGGATCTTATGCTTGGCGCATTTAATTTCTTTATATGCAAGATATGTCATTATATCCAGGGGATTTGTAACGACTAGGATGATTGTTTCGGGCGAAAATTCTTTTATGTTTTTGAGGACAGTTTTTATAATATTTGCGTTTTTCTGTATGAGATCGTCCCTTGACATGCCGGGTTTTCGCGGAAAACCGGCTGTTACGACAATAATGCCGGATGCGGAAATTTCTTTATAGTCACTTGTTCCGATTACGGTTTTCTTGTAACCCATAATGGGCGTTGCGTCCAAAAGATCTAGTGCCTTACCCTTTGCCAGGCCGTCCGCCACATCTACCAGCACAACGTCTGCCAGATTACGCGCAAGAATACGCTCCGCTAAAGCTGAACCTACATTGCCTGCGCCTATTATTGATATCTTCATTTTTATTCGTTTACTTCCAATTTCCCGTATTTTTTGAAATATTCGATCATACCACCTTCAGCAAGAATCTTCTTTGCGAGCGGCGGAACGGGCTTGAAGGCAATATTTAACCCCTTTGATTTGTTTTTTAGAATATTTGCATCCAGGTCAAGTTCTATCTCATTTCCGTCATCGATATAATTGGTGTTGCATTCCAAGAGATAGAGCCCTAGATTTAAGGCATTTCTGTAGAAAATCCTGGCGAAGCTTTTTGCTACGACCGCCCGAAAGCCCATCGCCTTTAGTGCTTGTGGCGCCTGTTCCCTGGATGATCCACAGCCAAAGTTTTCACCGCTTACCAAAAAATCACCCTTCTTTATTTTTTTGTAAAAATTTGTTTCTATATCTTCAAACACGTGTTTGGCGAGTTCTTTGGGGTCACGTATTTGAAACTTATAGCGCCCGGAAATAATATAATCCGTATTTACGTTATCCTGGATCTTGAGCAGGCGGTGTGCGGCATGCGTCATTACTTTAACCTCCTGGAAAAGGTGCGCGGATCGGTTATTTTCCCTTCTACAGCAGAAGCGGCTACGGTTGCAGGGCTCGCGAGATATATGTTTGCATTCGGGTTCCCCATGCGTCCTTTAAAATTTCTATTTGCGGTAGAAATTGCGTTTTCACCATCAGCGAGTACTCCGTTATGCGTGCCTACACAAGGACCGCATCCGGGCGCCAGAACTACGGCACCCGCCTTTACAAATGTTTCGATGTAGCCTTTTCTGGCGGCGCTTAAAAAGATCTCTCGTGAGGCCGGGCCAATAACAAGCCGCACGTCCGGGTGGGCGGCATTATTTTTAAGTATTTTTGCAGCCACCTCAAGATCTTCCAATCTGCCGTTTGTACAGGTGCCGATAAATGCTTCGTCAACGCGCGTGCCTTCCGTCTCTTCAATCGGACGGACTTTATCAACTTCATGCGGAAGGGCAACCTGCGGCCCAAGAGTATTTACATTATATTCGTTTACATTGATATAAACTGCGTTAGGGTCTGCTGTAACAGGGTTGGGCTTTCGCTTAGAACGGGCCTTTACCCAGTCCAGGACCTTCTTATCTGCCTCGAAAATTCCGCATTTCGCCCCCATCTCTACGGACATATTTGACATTGTAAACCGCTCGCTCAGGCTTAGTCGCTTTACAGTGCTTCCGTAAAACTCAAGCGCCCTGTAGTTTGCTCCCTTTGAGGTAATATCCCGGATAATATGAAGAATGACATCTTTTGAGTATACCCCAACAGGCAGCTTACCGTTTATAACAAGCTTGATCGTTTCGGGGACCCTAAACCAGTTTTTTCCGCTAGCAGCGGCAATAGCCAAATCCGTAGAACCCACGCCCGTTGAAAATATATTTAATGCACCGTACGTACAGGTATGAGAATCGGCCCCTAAAACAAGATCTCCGCATGAGAGGGAACCGGATTCAACCATAAGTTGATGGCAAATCCCGCACCCTATGTCAAAGAGTTTTGCAGAGTGTTTTCTTGCAAAGTCTCGCATTATTTTATGAATGGTTGATACGCCGACATTCGGGCTCGGTGCACTATGGTCGATAAACATGCAAAATTTTGAACTATCAAAAAGTTTTTCTTTACCGAGTTTTTCGAAGCCCTCGATTATCAGAGAACTTGTTCCGTCCTGGCCGAAACAGAAGTCCACATTCGCAATAGCGACGTCACCGGCATGCAGTGTTTTATTAGCGTGCGTACTCAATATTTTTTCTGCTATTGTTTGTCTCATTGTTTTTCAAGCCATTTTTCTATGCGACTAAGCCCTGTTTCTATATTCTTCATGCTTGTCGCGAAACTTAAACGCACATGCTTATCCGATCCAAACGCGATCCCGGGCACGCATGCGGTATGCGCTTCATCCAGGAGGCGATCCGCAAAAGTAATCGAGTCCAGCTTTGTTTTCGATATATTCGGAAAACAGTAAAACGCGCCCTTTGGCTCCACGCAGGACA
The DNA here is from genome assembly GCA_013203315.1 of Candidatus Omnitrophota bacterium. GTDB lineage: Bacteria > Omnitrophota > Gorgyraeia > JABMRN01 > RBG-13-46-9 > JABMQJ01. Next base: position 72,222 of record JABMQJ010000008.1, read on the forward strand.
TGTCCTCCAAGGAATTTATCTTTTTTACCATGTAGTCTCGCCGCCCTGTAAATTCTTTTTTCATCTTTGCAAGCTCTTCTTGCGGGCCCACCAACGCCTGGAGCGCTGCCATCTGACTTATCGAGGTCGGGTTCGAAGTAGAATGACTCTGAAGAGCTGATATTTTAGTTATTATGTCCTTGGGGCCAGCCACATACCCTATTCTCCACCCAGTCATCGAATAGGTTTTGGAAACACCGTTTACGGTAAGCGTAAGATCTCTTATCTCTTTATCCAGTGAGCCGATAGAAAAGTGTTTCTCGCCGCCGTAAATAAGTTTTTCGTATATCTCGTCGCTTATTACAAATATTTTTTTTGATGCGGCAATCTTCGCAATTTTTTCAAGCACATCTTTCCCGAATACCGCACCCGTCGGGTTCGAGGGGCTGTTTACGATTATGGCCTTTGTACGGCTTGTAATATTTTTTGCAACCTCCTCAGGGTTCACGACGAAACCGTCAGATTCCTTTGCCGCGACAATACGACTCGTCGCACCGCTTAAGGTTACCATTTCTGTATAGCTTACCCAATACGGCGATACAATGATGACTTCATCGCCTTTTTCACACAGGACCTGAAATATGTTATACAACGCATGTTTTGCCCCGCACGATACGGCAATCTCAGCCGGCGTGTAATCAAGCGCGTTATCGGTCTTTAGCTTATCGCACACGGCGCCTTTAAGCTCGACCGTCCCCGATGCAGGCGTATATTTAGTAAACCCCTTTTGAATTGCGCAAATTGCGGCTTCTTTTATGTGTTCAGGCGTATCAAAGTCAGGCTCGCCTGCCCCAAATCCGATAACATCAATGCCCTTCTTCTTCATTGCCTTGGCCTTGGCGCTTATCGCAAGTGTGGGTGATGCCTTAAGTTGCGACACTCTCCCCGCAAATTTCATAAAGTCCTCCTATATTATAAGCTAAATAATAGCATAATATTAATACTAACACAAGCCTAAATTTTGCACTTTTTTATCCTAAAAACCAACGGAATGAGAGGGTATTGTGTACGGCTTAGCACGGTAACGACGGAGCCCTTTCTTCTTCAAAAAATTGTAGTAAGCTGAATGTATGTATTTATATTTGCGGAAAGAAAGGATCTCCTAATAATCGGCACAAAAAGCCGTACACAACACCCTCTCATTCCGATAAAAGGGGCTCCTTCTATTTTCGTGGGAGACAAGCTCTTGTCCTGTAAAGAAGCTCTGTTTATAAGAAGCAAGAGATGCAATTCCAAAGGGCCCCCTTTCTTATAAAATTTCAGTCTTCTATCGAGATTTTTAGATGTTTCCTTAAGGATGCCTGATTGCAGGCATCCTTTCTAAAAATCGAGATAGAAGATGAAGCTTTGCTTTTAGTGAACATAAATTTTCGTGGGGAAAGAAATTACATCTCTTGCTTCTTGTAAAATGAAAAAAGAGCGAGTCTTTAGTGACTCGCTCTTTGGGTTTTGCGTGAAGACCAGAGGTGCTACATATTTGTTCGTCGACGGAAGAAGCCTTTTACTTTTTTCATGAATCCTTTTTGCTGTTCCATCTTTTTGTCCTCGTCCTTGGCTCTTCTCTTTTTTACGTCTTCGACGGTTTTTTCCTCTTTGACTTTTTGCTTGACTTCCGGCGCCGGCTTCGGGTGTTCGGCCGTAGGTTCTTTTTTTACCTCTTGCGCTTTTACGGGTTTTGCCTTAGCTGTTGCTTTTTTAGATGGCTTGGCCGGTTTCTCTTCAACCTTTTTCTCCGTCAGCTCCAGGAAAACCATGCTTGCCCCATCCCCTTTTCTGAAGTTAAACGGTATTATGCGCGTATAACCGCCGTGCTTTTTCGCAAAAAGAGGCGCGATTTCCTTGAAGAGCTTGGTGACGAGTGCTCGGTCACCTAAAATCGCAAAGGCCTTCCTTCTGGCTGCGAGAGAATTTTTCTTTGCCGTTGTAATAATTTTATCAACGACCCGACGCGCTTCTCTTGCCTTGGTATGAGTTGTTTTAATGCGCTGGTAGACCAGGACACTTTTAGCTAAGCTTTGCAAGGTTGCGATTCGGTGACTTTGCTGCCGGCCGAATCTTGTCCCTTTTTTCCTATGCCTCATCTTTTTTCTCTTTCTTTTCGACCTTCATTCCCAACGAAAGACCCATGTCGACTAAAATTTTACCGATCTCGGTCAAGGATTTCTTGCCAAAGTTGCGATATTTCAGCATTTCCATCTCGCTTTTTCGCACAAGGTCACCTATGGTGTCAATTTTGGCTTCCCTGAGACAATTGGAGCTCCTCACCGAAAGCTCAAGCTCGGTTATAGGCATATTGAGCTTTGTGACAAGTTCCTTTTCTTCTTTTGACTCCTCGTGTTCTGTGATTTCTTCGGGCAGGTCTCCGTATTGCACAAAAATATCCAAATGCCTCTGCATTATATTGGATGCGTATAGCAAAGCTTCTTTTGGATCGACGCTGTTGTTTGTCCATACTTCCAGGATAAGCTTATCATAATCGGTTATCTGTCCGACTCGCGTATTGATGACAGAGAACTTTACTCGTTTTACGGGTGAGAAAACAGCATCTATCGGAACAACGCCGATTGGAGCATTTTCCTTTTTACTTTTTTCAGCAGGCACATAGCCCCTGCCGCGGGAAACCTCAAGCTCCATTTCGAGCTTTGTTTTCTTTGTTAATGTGGCGATAAGCAACTCGGGGTTCATGATTTGAACGGTTTCATCAACCTTAAGGTCTTTCGCCCGAACCTCTCCCTTTTTGTCAACTTTTATAAACATCGGCTTTGGTTTTTTAAAGTGCGATTTTAAAACGAGCTTCTTAATGTTCAGAATAATTTGCGGCACATCTTCAAGCACGCCTTTTATCGTCGAGAATTCATGGTCTGTGCTTTTTATTTTTACGGACGTTACCGCCGTCCCTTCTATCGATGAAATAAGCACCCTTCTTAGAGAATTGCCGATCGTCATACCGTATCCGCGCTCAAACGGCTCTGCTGTAAATTTGCCGTATGTTTTGGTAAGTGATGATTCGTCGCATGCGAGCCTTTTTGGCATTTCAAAATTTCTGAGCTTAACACCCATTTACTTTGCCTCCTTAACTACTGATTACGCGTTTATTGAAAACTCTAAAAATTATTTCGAGTACAACTCGACAATTAACTGTTCCTGGATCGAGAAATCCAGGTCTTCTTTTGCTGGAAGACCTTTTAGCGTTCCTTTTAATGCGGCCTTGTCACCTTCTATCCATTTAGGAATAGGTCTTTCTTTTAGCTCTTTACGCAGATCCGATATGCGCTTGGTAGTACCCTCGTTAGCCCTTACCTCGATAACATCGCCCTTCTTAAGCATTGCAGACGGTATATTTACTTTTTTATTGTTTACATAAATATAGTTATGCCTTACCAGCTGCCTTGCCTGAGGCCGCGAATATGCGAAGCACAGCCTAAAGATTATGTTATCAAGCCTTCTTTCCAGCATTTGCAAGAGCACGTGACCGGTTACACCCTTGGATCTTTCTGCAATTTTAAAGTATTTATTGAATTGTCTTTCGAGTATCCCGTATATTCTTTTGGCTTTCTGCTTTTCTTTCAACTGAGTCCCGTAGTTTGACATTTTTCGTCGACGTTTTCCGTGCTGTCCGGGCGGAAATGATCTTTTCGTTACAGAGCACTTAGCGTCGTTATTGCACCTTTGCCCTTTAAGAAAAAGTTTTTCCCCGTATGCTCTACACAGTTTGCATTTTGCTCCAATTAGGCGCGCCATAAACGTATTCTCCTTTTAAACCCGTCTTCGCTTCGGAGCCCGGCAGCCATTATGAGGAATCGGCGTGACGTCTTTTATCGAACGTATTGTCAAGCCGGCCGCCTGCAGGCTCCTGATAGCGCTTTCGCGCCCCGAGCCGGGACCCTTTACAAGTACTTCAACTTCTTTTACCCCGAAATCCCTGGCTTTTTTGGCTGCGTTCTCTGCGGCTCTCCCTGCGGCAAACGGTGTTGACTTTTTTGAACCGGCAAAGCCAACGGTTCCCGTCGAGCACCAGCAGATCGTATCGCCCTTTGTATCCGCTATCGTAATAATTGTGTTATTAAACGTAGCAAGGATATGCGCGATTGCCTTCGGGATGTTTTTCTTAATCTTTTTTTTTGTCGTTACTTCTTTTTTCTTTTGCATTTTATCCTTCTTTTATAACTTTTGGCGCGGCCTTAGCCCTTACGACGCCGACTGTTTTTCTGGGGCCTTTTCTGGTTCTTGCGTTAGTGCGAGTTCTCTGTCCTCTCACAGGAAGACTCCTCCTATGCCTGTATCCCCTAAACGTTCCCGCCTCTATGAGGCGTTTTATATTTGCGGAAACATCCCGCCTTAAGTCACCTTCAACCTTGCAATCCCGCTGTATTATAGCGGTTATGCGTGAAACCTGTTCTTCCGACAGGTTTTTTGCGCGCGTATTGGGCTCTACGCCTGCGATCTTTAAAATTTTATTTGATGTCGAACGGCCGATGCCGTGTATATATGTAAGAGCGATTTCGACTATTTTTTCCTTTGGTATGTCGACGCCTATTATCCTCGGCATAAATTTTCTCCCTATCCTTGTCGCTGCTTATGCTTCGGGTCCGTGCATATGACCCTTAAAACACCTTTTCGCTTGACAATCTTACACTTGGAACAAATTTTCTTTACACTTGAACGTACTTTCATCTTTCCCTTCTTATAATTCTGCCCCTTGTAAGGTCGTAAGGCGAAAGCTCCACTGTCACCTTGTCTCCGGGCAGAATTCTTATAAAATACATACGCATTTTTCCGGAAACGTGCGCCAAAACCTTATGCTTATTCTCAAGTTCCACTCTAAACATGGCATTCGGTAGTGTTTCCGATACCGTACCCTCTACTACAATTCCTTCTTCTTTTGGACTCATGCTATTACCTCAGCTATTTTACCGTCAACTATGACAGTGTGCTCGAAGTGCGCAGAAAGTTTGGAGTCACTTGTCACTGCGGTCCAGCCGTCACCCAGCACTTTTACATCAGCCGTGCCGACATTTACCATCGGCTCTATCGCCAAAACCATCCCGTCTTCCAGGATTCTTCCGGTGTGCGGTTTCCCGAAATTCGGAATCTCGGGATCTTCATGAATTTTCTTGCCGATCCCGTGACCAACAAAAGCGCGCACTATGTTAAAACCGTTTGCCTCGACAAAAGATTGCACTGCCCAGGATATATCGTGAATTCGATTACCCACACATGCTTTCTCGATGCCTTCATAAAGAGCTTCTCTTGCTATAGAGATTAGGCGCCGTGTATCCTTCGAAACATTGCCTACAGCGAATGTCCTGGCTGCGTCCGCAAAATAACCTTCATATTCTACGCCTATGTCAATACCAACTATGTCGCCTGAGGCCAGGATATCTTTATCGCTCGGTATTCCGTGCACTACAACATTATTACGTGAAGTGCATATTGCTGCCGGGTAGCCTTTATATCCCAGGAACGCCGGACGCGCATTTCTGGAAGCGATAAATCTGCTCGCTTCTTGTTCGAGTGCCTTCGTGCTCACGCCCACTTTTATCTCTTTAGATAAAAGATCCATGCACTCGCTCAAGATCGAACCGGCTTTTCTTATCGAACGACGCTCGTCTTTCGATAAAACAGTCGTCATGCAAGCCTTTCTCTGACAAAAAGTTTTTTTATCTCACAAAAGAGCGCGTTTACTTCGAGGTTACCGGAGACCTCTTTTAAAATATGCTTTTTTTGATAATAATCAATAAGCGACTTTGTCTGATTTTCGTAAACCACGAGACGCCTTTTAACGGTTTCGTATTTATCGTCATTGCGCTGAATAAGCCGGCCGTTACAATAGTCGCATAAATCTTTTTCTTTTGGCGGCATGTTTTCTATGTGAAAATTCGAGCCGCACTTGGGACAAACCCTTCTTCCGGAAAGCCTTGCAATCGATACTTCGGGAGAGGTTTTAAAACATAAGACTATATCTATTTTTTTACCGGTTTTATCTAAAGCAAGATCAAGCTCATTGGCCTGCTCGTCTGTCCGCGGAAAACCATCAAGTAAAAAACCGGATTTTGCGTCACTTTGCGAAATCCGTTCACCCGTTATGTCCACGACAACCTTATCCGGTACAAGCTCGCCTTTATCCATATAGGACTTGGCGAGTTTTCCGACTTCGGTTCCCGCCTTGACAGCCTCTCTTAGCATGTCACCGGTTGATATATGCGGAATCTTGTATTCCTTAGAAAGAACTTTTGCCTGCGTCCCCTTGCCTGCTCCGGGAGGCCCCAGTAAAACTATGTTCATCTTCTCCCCTTGATTCGGCCTTTTTTCATAAAGCCTTCGTAATGCCTGACAAGGAGATGAGACTCAATTTGCCTTACAGTGTCCAGCATAACGCCAACGATAATCAATAATCCTGTGCCTCCGAAAAAGCTTGCAACCAGATACGGGATTTTAAGCGCGCCTGAAATAATGCTGGGCAAAACCGCTATTATTGCTAAAAATATTGCTCCCGGTAGCGTAATTCGCGTCATGATAAAATCCAGATATTCCGCTGTTTGTTTTCCGGGCCTTATTCCCGGAACGAATCCGCCGAACCTTTTCATGTTGTTTGCGATATCTATAGGGTTAAATGTAATTGCGGTATAAAAATAACAGAAAAATACGATAAGTAGCCCGAAAACTATGTTATAAAGAACGCCCTGCTGCGTAAGCATAGAAGCTATGTTCTGCACGGCCTGGCTGGGTATTAGCCCGGCTATTGTAGCAGGAAAAAGAATGATGCTTTGCGCAAAAATGATCGGAATAACACCCGCCTGGTTTACGCGAAGCGGTATAAAAGTACTTTGACCGCCATAAATTTTTCTACCGATGACGCGCTTTGCGTACTGTATGGGTATTTTTCGTTGCCCCTGCGTGATGGCGACTACCCCGACAATAACAGCTATAAGCATCCCTGCCATCAAGACAAGCGTGAAAGGATCAATCTGTGAACGCTCGGGCGAAAACGGGCTTACCAGCTGTGCGAGCTGATATGCGGCCGAAGGCATTCGTGAAACGATACCGGCGGTTATGATAAGCGATATCCCGTTGCCTATGCCGTATTCCTGTATCTGCTCACCAAGCCACATTATGAAAGCCGTTCCGCTTGTTAGCGTAATTACCGTTAGAATCCTGAAAGCCAAACCCGGAAATTGTACGATCTGCATGCCCTGGAACCGAGCCGGATTTTCAAGCCAAAGAGCAATAAAAAATGACTGTATTACAGCCAAAACTACTGTGCCATACCTGGTGTACTGTATAATCTTTTTGCGGCCTTCTTCCCCTTCTTTTGATAGTCTTTCCAGCGCCGGAATAACCGCAGTAAGAAGCTGCAAAATGATCGAGGCAGATATATAAGGCATGATCCCGAGAGCAAAAATAGTCAATCTCTTGATAGCGCCTCCCGAAAACATGTTTATCATTCCGAAAAGGGTGCCCCCTTGCGTCCTTGCAATGTTTTCAAAAAATAACGCAAGTTTAGCCCCGTCTATACCGGGCGTGGGGATAAAGGCTCCTACCCTGTAGACAGCAATCAAGGCAGCCGTTATCAATATTTTCTTTTTTAAGTCCGGAATTTTAAAAAGGTTAACAAATGTACCTAGCAATTTAAGTCCTTACTTTTTTTGTGATTTCGACTTTTCCGCCGGCATCCTCAATCTTTTTTCTGGCACTATCCGAAAATGCGTCTGCAGTAACGGTTAACGGCTTGGAAAGCTTGCCGTCACCTAAAACTTTTACCCGATGATTTTCCTTTCTTATAAAGCCGGCCTCTTTTAAGGCTGCCTTGTCAACCGAGGAATCTTTTCTGAAGTGGTTTAAATCCTCTACATTTATAACCTGATATATTTTCTTGAATACGCTTGTAAAGCCGCGCTTAGGAAGGCGTCTTATAAGCGACATCTGCCCGCCTTCGAATCCAAGTCGAAGCGTCGCGCCTGAGCGGGAATAAACGCCTTTCATGCCCCGCCCGGATGTTTTTCCGTGACCGGAACCCGACCCTCTTCCTACTCGCTTGGGAGGCCTGTTTGCGCCTTTTGGCTTGCGTACATCTTGGATCTTCATTGTTTATATTTTCCTATATAGTCTTAAGCTCTGGAGCCCGATAAACGTGGCCTTGATGGTGTTTATCGGGTTTCGTGAGCCAAGGCATTTTGTGAGTATATCTTTTATGCCGAATGTTTCGCAAACAGCGCGCACGGAGCCGCCCGCAATAACACCTGTTCCAGGGTTGGCGGGTTTAAGTAGCACCATACCTGCCTTAAATTTACCTATTACTTCGTGTGGTATGCTCGTTTCCTTCATTTGAATAGTTACAAAAGATTTCTTGGCCTCACTAACCGCCTTGCCGATTGCAGCAGAAATCTCATTGGCCTTTCCGAAACCTATGCCGGCAGACCCTCTTCCGTTACCAACGACCACAAGGACGTTAAAAGAGAATCTTCTTCCGCCCTTAACAACCTTGGCTACCCTTCTGATGCTAACAATTTTTTCAATTAAGACTTCTTTGTCTTTATCCAGGGCTTTCTCAAATCTTTTGTGCGCCATTTTCTTTTGTTTTATGTCAGTCATTTTCTTCCTTAAAAAATTATTCCGTTTTTTCTGACGGCTTCAGCAAATGCTTTTACGCGGCCGTGATAGCGATATCCGGCCCTGTCAAAAACAATTTTCTCGAAACCTTTTTCCTTTGCCTTCTTGGCAAAATTTTCCCCTAACATAGTAGAGGCCTTCACGTTGCCGCCATAACCGATTTTCTTTTTGAGTTCCAATCCACACGTAGAAAGCGAAAACAAGGTACTGCCCTTTATATCGTCCACAAGCAAAGCGTTCATATTTTTATTACTCCGAACAATGCATAACCTCGGCTTTTCCGGAGTGCCCATAATCTTCTTTCGTATAGCTCGATGTCTTTTTTTTCGCCCGCTTAGTTTCTTCATTTTGTCACCGTTTTTCCGGCTTTGCGTCTTACGCGTTCACCGACATGCATTATACCCTTACCCGTATACGGTTCGGCCCTAAAAAAATCTCTGATTTCGGCCGCTACCTCTCCCACTTTGACCTTGTCTATGCCCGATATGATAATGCGCACGGGCTTAGGCGTGGCTACAGTTATGCCTTCAGGAACTTCATAAAGCACCGGATGCGAAAAACCTAGCGCCATCTTGAGGTTCTTTCCCTGCATCTGGGCCTTGAAGCCTACGCCTTTTATCTCCAGTTCCTTTGAATACCCATCTGCTACACCTTTAATAAGGTTAAAGATGACGGTCCGCGTTAACCCGTAAAGAGGAATTATTTCCTTTGCGGGCGTTGTTTTTTCGACAATGATTTTAGTGTCTTTTTGAGACACCTTAAGGCCGTCCGGAATCTTGTGTTCCAACGTCCCCTTGGGTCCCTCTACGTAAATAATAGATCCTTTTATCTCGACTTTAACTTTTGCTGGTATATCTACAGGCTTTTTACCTACGCGCGACATCTTTCACCTACCATACCTTTGCTATAACTTCTCCGCCCAGATTCTTCTCTTTAGCTTCCCTACCTGTTAGAACGCCAAGCGGCGTCGAAATCAGGGATATGCCTATTCCGCCGTAAACGCTCTTAATTTCTTTATTTTTTATGTAAACCCTTAGCCCCGGCTTTGAAATCCTTTTAAGGTCGGTGAGCGCCGGTGTATTATCTTTACCGTACCTGAGGTAAACCTTTAAGGTGCCCTGTTTCTTATCTTCAATCGCCTTGTAGTTTAATATAAAACTTTCGCGCTTCAAAATCTCCATGATATTTTCATTCAGCTTTGAACGCTTGACCAGGACATCCTCTTTATGCGCCATGATTGCGTTTTTTAAAGCCGCCAACATATCTGCAATAGGGTCAGTTACGGGCATGTCTTTTTTTCCTCTCTAGCCTACCAGCTTGCCTTGACGACGCCGGGCACTTCTCCCCTTGACGCAAGCTCTCTGAAGCAAATTCTGCAAAGTTTGAATCTTCGCATGTAGCCCCGTCTTCGGCCGCAAAGTTGACAACGCTGATATCCTCTTACTTTAAATTTTGGTTTTCTTTTTGCTTTTACTACAAGACACTTTTTTGCCACTTTTTACCTCTTAAAAGGAACTCCGAAATAACGCAATAGCTCAAAAGCTTCTTCTTTTGATTTTGCGTTCATAACAATTGTTATGTCCATTCCGTGTACAACTTTTATTTTATCGATTTCAAGTTCCGGAAAAATACTCTGCTCGGAAATGCCAAAAGAATAGTTACCCCCCTGGTCAAACGAATTAGGCGATAAGCCTCTAAAGTCTCTTATTCGGGGTATCGCAACATTGATGAGCCTATCCATAAATTCGTACATCCTGGCTTTTCGGAGCGTTACCCTGCACCCGACAAGCGAGCCTTTCCTTATCTTAAAACCGGCGATTGCCTTTTTTGCCATGGTGACCGAGGGCATCTGTCCGGTAATGGTCGCTATCTCCTTTACCAGGTCGTCCATGAGTTTTGTATCCTGCGCAGCTTCGCCATAGCCTACGTTTACCAGTACTTTTTTAATGCGCGGGACTTCAAGGCTGTTTTTAAACCCGAAACGCTCCATCATTTTCGGAACGATTTCGTTTCTATATTTTTCAGCTAATCTGGGGACCATGATTAAAATACCTCATTACATTTTTTACAGAATCGTGATTTTGTTCCGTCTTTCAAGGTGTTAAAACCTACCTTGGTGGGCCTGTTGCAGCCCTTACAAAAAAGCGCAAGATTCGAAAGATGAATCGGGCTTTCCCGCTGTATTACTCCGCCTTTTTCCTGCTCACGCGTGCGTTTTTGATGTTTTTTTACGAAGTTTATGCCTTCTACTAACGCCCGATTTTTAGCAGGCAATACGGCAAGTATTTTACCGTTTTTACCCTTATCTTTTCCTGCCAGCACAACAACAATATCGTTTTTCTTTATCCGGGGCATTATATAACCTCTGGTGCTAACGAAACTATCTTTAAAAAATTCTTACCTCTTAGCTCTCTTGCTACCGGTCCAAAAATTCTTGTTCCCCTTGGGTTACCCTGATCGTCTATGACAACAACCGCATTCTTATCGAACTTCAGGTAAGACCCATCGGGCCGCTTAATCGGAAAACACGTTCTTACCACGACCCCCTTTACTACTTCGCCCTTTTTCACGGCGGCGTCAGGGGTGGATTCTTTTATGTTACACCTGATAATATCCCCTATTTCAGCGCTCGCTTTTCCGGAGCGGCCAAGAACGCCTATGCAGGATGCCTTTTTTGCACCCGTGTTATCCGCAACATCAAGAGTTGTCTGCATGATAATCATTGTTCTTTTAGCCTTCCGCTTTCTTCATGATTTCGACTAAGCCCCAGCGCTTTTCCCTGGAAGTGGGGCGCATTTCTTTTATCCTTACAGTGTCGCCCGTCTTGGCCTGATTTTTTTCGTCATGCGCTTTAAATTTGTTGAATTTCCTGACAGCTTTTTTAAAGATAGGGTGTACCACAATGCGCCCTACCCTCACAACTATGGTCTTATCCATCTTATCGCTTAAAACTACGCCGGTCATTACCTTTTTTCTTGGCGTTTCCTTACTTTTCTTTTGCATTCTGTTTCTCCTTCAAAATCGTATTGAGGCGCGCGATTTCCGTTCGTGTCTGGGCTATCCTGTGCGGCTTTTCTACCCTACCGGATTTTTGCTCAAATCGAAACTTAAAGAGCTCTTCTTTTAAGGAAATTAACTTGCGGTCTATTTCGTCTGCCGTCATGTTTCGTATGTCTTTAGGTTTTAACACCATATTAATGACCCCTTGTTACAAATTTTGTTCGGAGAGGCAATTTATGTGCGGCTAAGCGCATCGAATCGCGAGCTAGATCCAGCGGCAAGCCTTCCATTTCAAAAATAATTCTTCCTTTTTTGACAACTGCAACCCAATGATCAGGAGCGCCTTTACCCTTACCCATTCTTGTCTCTGCCGGTTTCTTCGTAACAGGCCTATCGGGGAATATCCTTATCCATACCTTGCCGCCGCGCTTTGTATGGCGCATGAGAGCGACACGCGCAGCTTCTATTTGACGATCCTTGACCCACACATTTTCGAGCGCCTTAAGGCCGTATGCACCGAATGACAGCTCTGACGCGGCGAGGCTTGTACCTTTTCTCCGGCCTCTTTGAACCTTGCGATACTTAACGCGCTTTGGCATGAGTGCCATTTTTAGACCTGCTCCTTTGGTTTAGTTCCTTCGGCATTTTTTCGATTCGACAAAACACCTTTTATGCCAAAGCGCTCACCCTTGTAGATCCAAACCTTTACGCCGATTAATCCGTAAGTCGTGTGCGCTTCGGTAAAACCGTAATCAATATCTGCGCGCAATGTCTGAAGCGGAACCTTGCCGTATTTAGTTTTCTCTTTTCTGGCGATTTCCGCGCCGCCCAACCTTCCGGAAACCAGTATTTTCAGACCTTCGCAACCGGCGTCCTTGGCCATTTGAACGGATCTCTTTATTGCCCGCCTGAAAGGAATTCTTTTTTCAAGCTGCAGCGCTATGTTTTCGGCAACAAGCTGCGCTTCCATGGCAGCCTGCTTGATTTCTTTTATATCGACAAAAATCTGCTTTTCTCCGATCATACCCTGCAATTTTTCTTTTAGGGCTTCAATCTCCGAACCCCTTCTTCCTATGATTACTCCGGGCCTGGCGCTATAAATTATTATCCTTATCCGATCACCGGTTCTTTCTATCTCGATATTTGCGATTGCCCCGCTATAGAGCTTGGCTTTAATATACTTTTTTAATTTCTGGTCTTCGATAAGCATATCGTGAAAGGTATCTTTCTTGGCAAACCATCTTGATTTCCAGTTATTTATAATTCCTACCCTAAAACCGTATGGATGTACTTTTTGGCCCATTATTACTTTCCTGCCTTAACAATTTTTTTACGTTTTTCTCTTTTTGTGACTGTTTTAGAATTTGTGGCTACCGGGGGCTTGGTGAGCATGTCGAGCTCTACCAGTATGTGGCTTGTTCGCTTCCTTATCATACCCGCTCTCCCCATGGACATTGCCCTGAATCTTTTTAAGGCCGGCCCTTGATCGGCGGTAACCTTTGATATAAAGAGGTCTGTTTCCTTAATATTTTTTTCAGGGATTCTCTTTGCGTTAGACACGGCCGAGTTTATGACAGACCTTAACATTGCAGCGCCCTTGTTGTTTGTGTTAAAAAGAATGTAAAGCGCTTCTTCTACCGGTTTCCGTCGGACAAGCCTTAGGACCGGTTGTAATTTTTTCGGTGCAATTTTTAGATATCTTGCCAGTGCTCTTGTTACCATTATGTTTTATCCAGTGAAACTGCGGTTGCCGCGCCGTGCCTTTTAAAAATTCTCGTGGGGGCGAACTCTCCGAGCTTGTGCCCTACCATGTTCTCTGCGACAAAAACCGGCACGTGTTTTTTTCCATTGTGAACCATAAACGTGAATCCTACAAAGTCCGGCGGTATGACAGAACGCCTGGCCCAGGTCTTTATGGGTTTCTTGTCACGGGCCTTCTCGGCCTTCTGCACTTTTATCAACAATTTTTCGTCAATGTATGGACCTTTTTTCGTAGAACGCGACATGATTACCCTCTCCTCTTCAATATAAGCTTGTCAGATCGCTTTGTTTTTCTTGTCTTTAAACCCTTGGTTATTTTACCCCATGGTGTTGTAGGGTGCCGGCCGCCGGAAGATTTACCTTCACCGCCGCCCATCGGGTGGTCAACCGGATTCTTTGCTACGCCCCTGGAATACGGCCTTCGCCCCAAATATCTGGAGCGCCCGGCTTTACCGAGCTGTATGCTATCATGTTCAATGTTACCAACCTGTCCTATGCATGCAAAGCAATCAAGCCTAATAAGTCTTATCTCTGTAGACGGCATCTTTACATGAGCAAAGCCTTTTTCTTTGGCCATTATTACAGCCATGTTGCCCGCGCTCCTTGCTACTTTAGCGCCTTCGCCTTTTTGCATCTCGATGTTGTATACAGGTATACCGAGAGGTATTTTTTCCATGGGGAGAGCATTACCCACTTTAATTTCCGCATTTGGGCCTGATATTAAAGTATCCCCCACCTTAAGGCCGTCCGGGCAAATTATATAGCGCCTTTCGGAGTCCTGGTATTCCAGTAGAGCAATGCGTGAGGTTCTGTTCGGGTCGTATTCGATGGCAATAACCTTTGCCGGGATATCGTGCTTATCCCTTTTGAAGTCAATTATGCGCAAATTTCTCTTGTGGCCACCGCCTCTGTGACGGGAGGTTATCCTGCCGTACACATTTCGTCCACCTGATTTCTTCAGGGCTACGGTAAGATTTTTTTCGGGGGTGGTTTTTGTAATTTCTTCAAAGGTATAACCGCTTCCCCATCTTCTTGTCGGCGTTGTTGGTTTATATTTTTTTATCGGCATTTTTTTAACTCTTATGTAATATCGATCTTGTTACCCTCTTTAAGGGTTACAATTGCTTTTTTCCAGTCAGGGGTTTTGCCTTCGGCAAATCTCACGCGTCTTTTTTTGCCGCCTACAATCACGGTGTTTACGCTTTTTACTTTTACCTTGTATATGTCCTCGATAGCACGCTTTATTTCTATTTTATTTGCACTTATATTTGCACAGAAAACGTATTTATTAAAGGTGAGCATCCTGGTGCCTTTTTCTGTTCTTATCGGGTTTAATATTACTGAATACGGACTCTTCATTTTTATGACCTTTCCAACGATTCTGCAACAGGCTTGGTCATGATCACGCGATCATTAGATAAAACATCAAGGGCAGTGGCTTCAGCAATCTTTTTTAGCGTGAGCTTTTCTACGTTGCGGCTTGCAAGCAAAAGATTTTTATCTATTTTTTGAACAAGAAGAAGAACTTTTGCGGTTATGTTTAAACTCTTGAGAAGCCCGGAAACGTTTTTGGTTTTCGGATTCTCCAGAACCAGATCTTCGATAGCTACGACTTTCCCTGCTTTTAATTTCGCGTTTAAACTGGATATGAATGCTTTTCTTTTCATTTTCTTAGGTACGCTGTACCGGAAGTCCCTTGGGTGTGGACCAAAAGCAATGCCCCCACCGCGCCAAACAGGATTTCTTTTAGAGCCGACTCTGGCCCGACCTGTTCCCTTTTGTCTCCAGGGTTTTTTACCACTTCCCCTTACCTCGCCCCGGGTTTTTGTGCTGGCTGTGCCCTTCCTTTTGTTGGCATTATACATTCGAAGCAATTGGTAAAGAAGCGCGTTATTGCTCTTTCCGTTGAAGACATCCTTATTTAGCTCCATAGAGTTGAGTTTTTTGCCTTTAGAGCTAAAGAGAGGAATCTTATTTACATGTACATCAGTTTTCGTTTTCATTTTTTATCTTTTTCCGGGACGTTCTTTTTTTCGGAATCTGCTTTTTCCTGTGGCGGCCTTTTCTTCGCGTGCCTTATTACGAGCACGGATCCTTTGTGTCCCGGCACCGAACCCCTTATCGCTAAAAGATTTTTTTCCGGGTCAACTACTACTACTTCCAGGCTTTGCATGGTTCTTTTCTTGGCGCCCATGTGGCCGGGCAAATGTTGCCCTTTAAATACCCTTGAAGGATAAGAGCTGGCACCTATGGAACCAGGCGCGCGATGGAACATGGAACCGTGACCGGCTTCACCGCCGCTCCAACCCCATCTCTTAATACCGCCCTGAAAACCCTTTCCTATTGATGTTCCGGTTACATCTATGTAGTCTCCGGCTTTAAACATATTCACTTCGATCTTATCGCCTGTTTTCACTGTTGGGTCGCTAGCGGTTCTCATCTCTTTAATTATTTTCTTCGGGCTTATTTTAAGCTTAGAAAACCACTTTTTTTGCGGAAGCTTGACTTTCGATTCTTTTATATCTCCGTATCCCACAAGAGTCGCAGAATAACCTGATTTTTCTTTTGTCTTTGTTCCGAGCACAACGCACGGACCTGCATCAATAAGCGTAACAGGCACAGCACGTCCCTCCTGGTCAAAGATGGTTGTCATTCCTAGTTTTTTTCCGATCATTCCTGTCATAAATTAACTTTTATTCCTCTCGGCCGGTCCAAACACTTATTTTATCTCCACATTAACCCCTGCCGGCAAATCAAGTTTTCTTAATGCCTCGATTGTCCTGGCCGTCGGGCTAATTATCTCGAGCAGCCTTTTATGGGTCTTGATCTGAAACTGCTCTCTGGATTTCTTGTCGATGGTCGGTCCTCGCAATACCGTAAAGAGTTCTCTTTTCGAAGGAAGCGGCACCGGGCCTGAAACAACGGCGCCCGTTTTCTTTACTGTTGCGACGATTTCCTCGCAAGAAAGATCTAAAATCCTATGGTCATAGGCCATAAGTCTTATTCTTATCTTTACGGATTTATCCGCTTTTGCTTTTAACGTTTTACCCTTTGGTGACATTTGTTATTCCAAGATTTCCGTTATTACGCCTGCGCCTACGGTGTGTCCACCTTCGCGTATGGCGAATCTTAAACCTTTTTCCATGGCTATGGGCTCAATCAGCGTGACATCGATGGTGACGTTATCGCCCGGCATAAC
>JABMQJ010000009.1 GCA_013203315.1 Candidatus Omnitrophota bacterium
AAGAATAGATGTAAGGAACCTCGCTATTATAGCGCATGTTGACCATGGTATAACTACCGTTATAGATGCCCTTCTCAAATATTCAGGTGCCTATGAGTTTAAAAAGGGTGAGGTCACCATAATGGATTCAAATCCTCTTGAGAAAGAAAGAGGTATTACGATCACCTCTAAAAACGCTTCTCTCCAATATAAGGGGGTGCAATTCAATCTTGTTGATACGCCCGGGCATGCTGATTTTGGCAGTGAAGTCGAACGTATTCTTAAAATGGTTGATGGCGTGCTTCTTTTAGTTGACGCCTTTGAAGGGCCCATGCCGCAGACTAAATTTGTTTTGAAGAAATCACTCGAGTTACACCTAAAACCAATACTCGTGATAAATAAGCTTGATCGTCCCCATGCCCGTCCGAATGAAGTGGCGGATATGACATTTGATCTTTTTTGTGAGCTGAACGCAACTGACGAACAGCTTGATTTCCCGATTGTTTACGCTTCGGGAAAGGATGGTTATGCGACTCTTGATCTTGATGAGCCGAGAGAGTCTATGAAACCTCTTTTAGAGACTATCCTGCATAGGGTATTGCCGCCGATAGCTAACCCGGATCTTCCTTTTCAGATGCTGATTACAATGCTTGATCACGACTCTTATGTAGGGCGAATTGCTATAGGGCGGGTTTTTCATGGAGCTATCCGTGTTGGAGACCCTGTGGCGCTTGTGAAATGTGATGGAACTGTTACCAAAGGCAAGGTAACTAAGATTATGAAGTATCGTGGGCTAATTCGTGTTGAGGTCAATCGTGCCATAGCAGGGGATATTATATCTATCTCCGGGATAGAGGACGTAGAGGTTGGAGAGACGCTTACGTGTGTTGATGATCCAAAAGGGCTACCCACTATTAAGATAGACGAGCCCACGATCTCTATGAACTTTTCTCATAATACAAGCCCTCTTTCAGGCAAGGACGGAGGCAGATTTTTAACATCACGACATATGCGGGAGCGTCTTTTGCATGAGGCTATGATCAATGTCGGCATTAAGGTCGAAGAGGTTCCGGGAACTGATCGGTTAAAGGTTTCAGGTCGCGGTGAACTGCACCTCGCTATTCTTATTGAAACAATGCGCCGTGAAGGATATGAGATGGAAGTCTCAAAACCGCACGTTATTTTGAAGGAAATGGGTGGCCAAACGCTTGAGCCTGTTGAAGAGGTAGTAATCGAGGTGGAAAATGAATACCAGGGTGTTGTCATGCAGGCGATTGGAGCTCGCAAGGCTAAAATGCAGGACCTAAAGACAACGTCTTCCGGCACTATCCGTATGGAATTTGTTATTGCCTCAAGGGCATTAATTGGGTTTAGAAGTGATTTTCTTTTGATGACCCGAGGCAGTGGTATCATGTACCAGAATTTCCTTGAATATCAGACCCATAAAGGAGATATGCCTTCCCGTCAAAGTGGCGTTATGATTGCGCATGGGCCCGGTGATGCGGTGGCATATGCGCTTTTTAATTTGCAGCCACGTGGCGAGATCTTTATTAAACCGGGAGACAAACTATACGAAGGGATGATTGTTGGCGTAAATAACAAAGGGACCGATCTTGTTGTAAACGCCCTGCGCGGAAAGAAATTAACTAATATGCGCGCTTCAGGAAGCGATGACGCAATCGCACTTATACCTCCGCGGCAAATGACCCTTGAGTTCGCTCTTGAGTTTATTGAGGACGACGAATTGGTTGAGATAACTCCCAAGCATGTAATGCTCCTGAAATTGCATTTGAAAGAAGAAGATCGCAAGCGGGTGAGCCGTAGTACACGATCAAAATAATTTAAAAATGAACTTAAAACCTTTTGTCTTTGATTGCATCTTGTGATAATATGATAACGGCATAATTGGTGAATATAGACAACGAAGGTACCATTTTGCTGCATAAACAGAGGCGCGTTGTTTAATATAATAAAAACACATATTTGCGTTATTAAAAAGAGCGTTGGGAAACTAACGCTCTTTTTCTTTGTCGTCGGCATATCTTTTAATGTTTATGCTGGCGAAGAGAGCGGCTTTGTTTCCTACGCTCCGGGTAAGGGGATTAATATAGAAAGTTTAGAGCTTAGTATAAAACCTGAAACCACCCTTGTTTTGCAGGGCACGCCGGATCCGAATAAAGATGGCTACAGCGGCGGACAATTTGGAGTTTCATGGGTGGGATATTTAGATATAACTAAGAAGTTCGGAGATTTTGGGTTCGCTTATTTACAGTTTAAATCGGGCTTGGGAGATACGGTAGAGGATAGCCTGGATCTTCTTAGTGGTGTAAATTTTAATTCTTATGATGTCGGCGGAAATATTCGTCTTAGAAGATATTATTATGTTCAGCATCTTTTTGGTAAACAGCTGAATATCCTGATAGGAAGAGAGAATCCGAGAGACGTTCTTGATCAGGTTAAATACGCTAATGATGACGACATACAATTTCTTTCAAACATATTTAATAAATCACCCGCGATGGATTGGCCCTCAGATTATACTTTTACTATTCACGCTGCAATAATGCCTGACGCGATAGATTTTCTGGAATTTGAATTTAATTTTCTTGAAGGCGACGCTGACTGGCAAAGGATATTTGAAGGAGGCATATATACCTGGCAGCTTAATTTTAAACCCAATAAGCTTTTTAATCTAGATACAAAAAAGTGGGAAGGCAACTATAGGTTTTATACATGGCTAAATACCAGGAATCATATAAAACTTGTCGATGAAAGTAGCGCGCCAAGCACCGATATAAAAGAATTTAATTACGGCATAGGAACCGGTTTTGATCAAGCCATTGACGAGGTTTTTGGGCTTTTTGGGCGTTTAGGATGGCAGAGGCCGGACGTTTTGCCGGCTGACGGAGGGGCTAACATTGAACTTTCATGGTCAGCAGGCATACAAGCGAACGGTAGGCATTGGAAAAGAGAAAATGATATATTGGCCTTTGCTGTGGGACAGGATTTTCCTAGCAAGGAGTATGATGATGCAGGTAATGATGGCGCAAACGAAGGGCATTTTGAGACGTATTATAGCTTTGCTATAACAGATTACATCCATGCCGGCCCGGACATTCAGCTAATTCGGAGGAAAGATACAAATGTATTTATTTATGGTTGTAGGCTACACGTTACTTTTTAATGAAAGGAGCTTTTATGAAAGTTTCTGAAGAAAAAAGATACGAAAATTTAAGTCCGTTCGAACTCAAGAATAAACTGATACAAATGGCCGGGACGCATCATGAACGTATGATGTTGAACGCGGGCCGCGGAAACCCCAATTGGGTCGCGGTAGAGCCAAGGCATGGATTTTTCCAGATGGGAATTTTTGCGCTTGGCGAATCCGAAAGAAAGCCCCACAGGCCGGGGTTAGGGGGAGTGGCGGAGAAAAACGGCATAGCTAAAAGATTTGATGAATTTTTAAATAAAAACAAAAATGCGTCCGGTATGCAATTTTTAAAGAAAAGCTTCTCATATGCTTACGATAAGCTTAATATTAATCCCGACGATTTTGTCGCTGAGATAGTGGACGCAATTTTGGGGGATCATTATCCTACTCCGGACCGCGCTCTTTCTCTTAGCGAACAAGTTGTGCATAAATATCTTGAACAAGAGATGTGCGCGAATAATCCCCCTGCCGGTAAATTTGATCTTTTTCCAACAGAAGGCGGGACCGCCGCGATGGATTATATATTTACAAGCCTCATGGAAAATAAGCTGCTCCATAAAGGCGACACAATAGCCCTTGGCACACCGATTTTCACACCTTATATAGAAATTCCGCGGTTGAATGATTATAAGTTTATAGAGCTCGAAGTAAAACAGGATAAGAATTCTGACTGGCAATATCCGGATTCAGAAATAGAAAAACTGGCGGATCCTAAAGTAAAAGCTTTTTTTCTTGTAAACCCTTCGAATCCTACTTCGGTTAGTATCCATAAGGCGACTCTTGATAAAATAAAAAAGCTCGTAGAAACCAGACGTAAAGATTTGATTCTTCTCACAGACGATGTTTACGGGACTTTTGTAAACGGATTCAAATCGCTTGCCGCAGTGGCTCCGTTAAATACGATCTTAGTATATTCTTATTCGAAATATTTCGGAGCAACAGGGTGGAGGCTTGGCGTAATAGCCATACATGAGAATAATGTATTTGATAAGATGATAGCCTCTCTTCCAGCGAAAGATAAAGATGAACTAAGAGAGCGATATAGCACAACGGTGCTTGAGCCAGACAAAATGAAGCTAATAGATAGAATGGTAGCCGACTCAAGATCAGTCGCGCTGCATCATACTGCCGGGCTTTCAACGCCGCAGCAAGTTCTCATGGTACTTTTTTCTCTTCATTGCCTCATAGACTCTAAAGGGGAATACAAGAAGATGGCGCAGGATATAGTTGCTAAACGGTTCAAGACGCTTTATAAAGCGCTTGGCGTGCAACATCCCCAAAACCAATTTGATGCTCATTATTATACAACAATTGATATTCTCGCTCTTGCCCAAACTCGGTATAGCAAGGAGTTTCGCGAGTATCTGGAAAAAGAATATGAGCCCATAGATTTTGTTGTCAAGCTCGCCGAGACAAGATCTATAGTTCTAATGGATGGCGGTGGATTTGACGCGCCCAACATGTCTGTTCGCGTGTCACTAGCCAACCTTTACGACGAAGCTTATGAAAATATAGGTAAAGGTGTAAGTGCTTTATTGGCGGAATATCACGATAGCTGGAAATCTTCTAATAAAAAGTAGAAATATAAAAATTTGAGGAGGTAAATTTATGTGGCAGAGTATTGTTGATACAGTTCGTGCCTACCCGCAAATAATAATTTTTCTGGCCATAGCCATAGGATATTATATAGGAAAAATCAAAATTTTTGGTTTTAATCTTGGATCAACAGCAGGAGTTCTTATCGCGGCGCTTGTCTTAGGGCAAATAAACGTAAGTATATCGCCATTACTTAAAGCTGTGGCCTTTGCTTTATTTATTTTCACGATAGGGTATAAGGTTGGGCCTCAATTTTTTAGTGGCATGAAAAAAGACGGTATTAAATATTTATGGATATCTCTTTTTGTAGGTACTGTCGCCTTATTATTGGCTATAGCGCTTGGTAAATTTTTTGGATTCGGCAAAGGCTTAACAGCCGGGCTTCTTGGAGGAGCGCTTACGCAATCAGCCGTAATCGGTACCGCAGAAGGAGCCATAAAACATCTTTCGATTTCGAATGTAGCTAAAGCTACCATGGAAAGTAACGTTGCCATAGCATATGCCATAACTTATATTTTCGGTACTGCGGGACTTGTTGTATTTTATAAACTCATTCCAAAAATTATGAAAATAGATTTAAAAAAGGAAGCTAGAAAATTGGAAGAAGAATTATCGGGTTCGACGGACGCAGAAGAGGGCCCGGAATTTTTTAATTGGGATAAACGACTCAATTTACGCGTCTTTAAGGTTACAAATATAAATGCTGCAGGAAAGACGGTACATGAACTAGAGGCACTTTTTCCCGGAAAAGCCGTAGTCGACAAACTAAAACGTGGAAATGAACTAATCGATAGTAATGGCAATACGGTCATTCAAACGGGTGATATTTTAGCAATAGTAGGCAAGCGCGCGGCCATTGTAGAAGCCGAGAGGATAATAGGCCAGGAAATCGAGGACAAAGATGCCGAGCATGTTATAGGAGAAATTATAAACATTTGTGTTTTAAAGAAAGATGCAGTAGGCAAAACCCTTGGCGACATCAGTAAAGACTATGGCCACGGGTGTTTCTTGCGAAGAATTACGCGTCAGGGGCACGAATTGCCTCTGGCAAAAAATGTTGTAGTTCACAAATGCGATGTTTTGAAAGTAGCGGGCGCAAAAAAAGACGTTGAAAAACTTATAGGCCATATAGGTTATCCCGAGCGGCCTACCGTAACAACGGATCTTATAATGATCGGCGTTGGTTGCGTTCTCGGAACGCTAATAGGCCTTATGAGTGTTAAAATTGCAGGAATTCCTTTGACGCTGGGAGTGGGCGGCGGCGTTCTTATTTCAGGATTAATTTTTGGATGGTTACGAGCGGTCCATCCTACTTTTGGCCAAATCCCAAGCGGCGCGCAATGGGTTTTTACGGATTTAGGGCTTAATCTTTTTATTGCATGTGTCGGTCTTATCGCGGGCCCTAAAGCATTGAATGCGCTTCACACAACGGGAGGCGCAATATTTTTTGCCGGAATTATTTTAACCCTTGTACCCCACATTATGGGTATTATTTTCGGAAGAGTAGTTCTCAAACTAAATCCGGTTCTTCTCTTTGGAGCCTTAACCGGAGCCGGTACCGTTACAGCTGCTTTAAATGCTCTTAAAGAAGAAGCCGACAGTACTGCGCCTGCCATAGGATATACAGTATGCTATGCTTTCGGTAACGTCATACTCACTATATGGGGCGCCATAATAGTGAGCATAATGTAGAAAATGCTAAAAAAATGAAAGAATTTAAGGAGATCATAAAGTTTCTTTCAGGTTTCATGCCGTGGATTCTATTCCTTTTTTTGTCCGGCCATACATTAGCTAGTCTGGAAAAATCTATCATCATTTGTCTTTTGGCCAGCTTGATATTTGGTTTTCGGGAATTACGTAAAGGTTTTATTCTCCAGTGGGGGACTCTTCTTTTCTTTGCAGGTTGCGCAATAACTCTAAATCTCATGAATGTGATATTTGTCGCAAAAAATATGGGAATAATTTCAAACGGATTTCTCGCATCCCTAATTTGGGTGACGATTCTTATCGGAAAACCGTTTACCCTGCAATACGCAAGGGCCGATCTTCCAAAGGAGCGATGGGATGATCCGAAAGTTATGCGCAGTTGCCGGTTTATAGCAATTATTTGGGCATTATTATTAACCTTTTCCACGTCAATCTCGTACTTTAAGGCCCTAAATCCAACCTTATACCCTGATTGGATTTATTTTGATATCAGCATCGGAATTATTTTAGGAGGAATTATTTTTACGTCTTTGTATAAAAAATATAAACGATCTCAACGGTAAAAAGGTTGAAAGCTAAAAGAATTCTTTGTTCAATAAAAAAAAGGAGGAGGGTATAATGAAAAAGATTTTAATATTTGTTTTACTATGTTTGGTTATGGCGCCGTCACTTGCCAAAGCCGAAGATGTTAAGCCGTTTCAATTAGCGCTATTTAATCCAATGCAGCTTGTACCTGAGGACGAATCTATTGAAGGCGCGCGTCTTAGCTTATTTTATACCGCGAATGAAGATGTTACGGGTTTGAGCATTGCTTGGCTTGGCGTGAACAGGGCTAAAGGTGACGTGCGGGGCGTTGAAATTGGCCTTGGAAACTGGGTTGAAGGTTCTTCTTATGGCGTGCAAGTGGGTGTTTTAAACCGCGTAGCAGAGCGTTGTGTAGGTCTGCAATACGGCGCAGTGAACGTTGTCGGGGGTGATTTCACCGGAATACAGTGGGGTTTTGTAAACTGGACTGAAGGATTTATGCATGGTATGCAATACGGGATGGTAAATGTTTCAAAAGGCCAATCTGCCGGCGTAAATGTAGGTATAGTGAATTATAATGCAGAGTCATTTAAGGGTGTTCAGTTAGGATTTGTTAATTATACGAAGTCTCTCAATGGTCTTCAAATAGGACTTGCTAACTACAATGGCAACAAAGATCCGCTAGAGTTCATGGTTTTCGTTAACTGGTCGTTCTAGCTGATTTTTGTTACTTACCTTAATTGATCCGAAACGTTTTTAATTGTACCCGGTTTCTCAAGATTTTTAAGCATCTTGATATTCTGCGCATCTAGATCAAACTCATTTAAATCTACCATGCGTACGCTTCTGTCGGAATAAGTGTGATAAAAGTATCTGCGGTTTGTTAAATCTGCGGCGCTGGTCCACTGCGTATCCTCGACAGATATTTTTCCGTTTTGCTTATTCCTTACGGCCCCTTTTGGAATATCAAACTGATCCAGGATATGAAAGGCGATACCTATGCCCTCGTCCACATCCTTGCCCTCATAAACCATGTCAGCAAGAAATGCCGCGCGAACAAAGCGCGACGGCGGTGTAAAATCGCCAGGAAGGCCCACTGCGCCCGAACCATTGCCAAGCTGCGCAAGACTCGTTCCGTTAATCTCATGGGCCGGGGAATTGAACGGGCTTAAGTTGATATAATTTCTTAAGTTTTCGACATGCCATTTATAATCGGGAGAATTTGTGATAACATTGACTTCATTGTCATGGATGTTAAGTTTGCCGTCAATATGCTCGATAATTATAGCGTCTCCTGTTTCATCTGCAACGAAGTAATGGAGGGGCGGGACATAGCCCCATGCGGGCATTACCGCACCGCCAACATTGATTTTTGGCAATTTCTCGCGAACTTCAGAAACGCTTGCGCAGGTACTTAAAATCCATGAAGATAAATCAAGGCACGATATTGTGCGGGAATAATCGGCTTTAGTTATATTTTGATACTTCGCGTATCCGGGGAAAAAGAATGCGCCGCAGGCAAGGCCTTTCTCATTTAGACCCTCTCCGACACGGTTCATGCCAAATGGGTTAAAACCGATATGTGCGTATTTCGTTTTCCATGACATACCGGGATTTCCGGTAGGAGTCTCGCCAACGTAACTATAATTCCGTGGCACGAAAAGAAGATCATATGTTATTTCGTCAGAGCCAAACTCCAATGTGCGCGCATAAATATAATTACCATCCTTTGTCTTAATTCGAATACCCGTACATGCATGAGCCTCTATAGAAACTAAAACGAAAGAAATTAACACGAGAGTTACAATAAAACTAACATATTTATGCGTTTTTGTAATCATACTCCCTCCTATAATCTTTATTATGAAGATATACTATATTTGCAATATATAATATACCTTGCGAAAAGATGATTTACAAGAGTCGTTAGAAAAAGATGGAATTATTTTTTTAGTGTATATTATGCAAAAAAATGATAAAATGCCTTAAAAGAAGGGACGGATGTAAGCGTGATTAACAGCCGTTTCTAAAACCATAAAATAGACCCAATGGAGGTACACAATGTCTCTGTATAGAATTTTAGTTTTCACTCTTTTTTTATCACTGCTTACGGGATGCTCAACTGTTCAGAAAGACGCCGCGTATTATGCCCAGCACCTGTATAGGCGCATACCTTACGAAACAGAGGGCGAATACAGGGTAATTAATATCTTTTACGCGACAGCCCGCGTAGTTAAAGGCAAGAGCGACGACTCTTTAAAATTCCTGCCTAAAATAGCCGATAAAATTACATATGGCGATCTGAATATCAAAATAGACCCGGCTTTAAAAATAGGTAAGATGTTTCCCAAGCGCCTGAAGCGGAAAGGCCTGATAGGTGTGCAGAAAATCGGAAGGCTTGACGAAGAAACTTTCATGAAACGCCTTGACGAGGCAGTGAAGAAGTCCCCTCACAATTCCCTGCTTGTAATGGTGATGGGTTATAAAGATAATTTTGAGCTTACCGCGACAAAAGCCGCTTCTTTCGCGTATCTTTTGGATGCCGATACCCCAATTTTATTGTTTGACTGGCCCGGAGACCAGTCTGTTACCCCATGGGGTTATAAGAAAGCGCGCGCCCTCGCGAAAAAATCCGGACCTTATATGGGGCATGTTTTAACCAGAGTTATACATGAAATCGAACCGGAGAAACTCTGGATTGAATCTTCCAGCCTGGGATGCCAGGTTGCCTGTAGCGCTTTCGAATACATGTATAAAAATGAGAATCTCTCGGATCCAGAAACCGAAATAGCGCATGTCGTGATGGCGGCGCCGGACGTGAGTGAAGACGAGTTCGACGAGCATTTCAAGGACGAGATAATAGCCCTATCCGAGAGCCTTGCGGTTTACGTCTCTTCTGACGACAATGCGCTGCTTCTATCGGAAATCATAGATTCTGAGAAAAAACTGGGACGCCAAAAATTAAAAATTAAAAAACACTCACAATTCGAAGAGGCAAAAGATATACTGTATTTAAAATCCTTTCATCCGGATAAAATCGCCATAGTGGACGTGACACCTATTAATCACGCGAGTTTCAAGCACGGGTATTACCTGGAGTCCCCCGACTATTTTGACGATGTGTACCTTCGCATATCCGGCGGAGCAGCGCATACGAACAGGCGCCGATACCTGGTGGACATCGAGGGTAAAAAGGATTACTGGGTTTTGCGGGGCCGGAAATAAACGATAAGAACACCGTTGCACAAGCCTCAAGATAACCCTTGAGACTTGTTTGCTATATATGATATAATATCCGCCAATCTGCCAATCTAAAGGCTAATCTATAAGAGATAAAGGAGGATCGAATAGTGACGGAGAAACAGGCACATTTATTCAAAGAAAAATGCAGTGAAAAAAACTATAAGAAGCTTATTTCTTTAAACAACTCTAAGCTTCACAGCTTTGTTGCCAAATATATAGAGCTTTGTAACCCGGATTCTTTCTATGTATGTGACGATTCGGATGAAGATAGACAATACATAAGAAATAAAACCGTGGAGAACAACGAAGAACGAAAAATTGCCATAGAAGGGCATACGGCGCATTTCGACGGGTATAACGACCAGGCCAGAGATAAGGCAAATACGAAATATTTACTTCCGCCAGATACAAATTTAGGGGCCTCACTTAATTCTACTGACAGGGACTCCGGTTTGACGGAAGTGCATGATTACTTAAAGAACATAATGGCCGGAAAAGAGGCGTATGTATTGTTTTTCTCCCTTGGACCCACGAATTCTGAATTCTCCATTCCCTGTGTCCAGATAACGGATTCAAGTTATGTCGCGCATTCAGAATATATTCTTTACCGAACCGGATACGAGCAATTCAAGAAAATAGGCACCTCAGGGGAGTTTTTCCGGTACATGCACAGCGCAGGAGAGCTTGCAAACGGCGTAAGTAAAAATGTGGACAAAAGAAGAATTTATATCGACCTTGAAGATGATATCGTTTACAGTGTAAACACACAATATGCCGGCAACACCGTAGGCCTTAAAAAGCTTTCCCTGAGGCTGGCAATCAGCAAGGCTTCCGAGGAAGGGTGGCTTGCCGAACACATGCTGCTCATGGGTGTTCACGGACCCGGCGGAAGGAAAACATATTTTACCGGCGCTTTTCCGAGCGCGTGCGGAAAAACTTCCACTGCAATGTTGCCAGGGGAGAACATTGTAGGTGACGACATAGCTTATTTAAGAAGAAAGAGCGGAAAAATCTATAGCGCAAATGTTGAGTGTGGCATATTCGGCATTATCCGCGACGTTAACCCGAAAGATGACGCTGTGATATGGGAAACCCTCAATGCAAAAGGAGAGGTAATATTTTCCAATATCCTTATAGATGAAAATAACAATCCCCGCTGGCTTGGAGACGGAAGGGGAATACCCGAAAAAGGCATTAACTATTCAGGTAATTGGAATAAAGAAAAAAAAGATCCTAAAGGAAATGAAATTCCGCACGCTCATAAAAACGCGCGATATACGGTAAGTCTTTACGCGCTTGGAAATGTCGATTCCAAACTGGACGACCCTAAAGGCGCCGAGGTGAAGGGTGTTATATATGGAGGCAGGGATTCCAGCATATGGCCGCCGGTACAAGAGGCGTTTAACTGGGTTCACGGGGTAATAACCATGGGCGCGTCTCTGGAGTCAGAGACAACCGCCGCCACTCTGGGAAAAGAAGGGGTGCGCGTGTTTAACCCCATGTCCAACATTGACTTTGTCGCGATCCCACTCGGAAAATATATCGAAAATTATCTTAAATTCGCTAGTGGCCTTAAAAAACCGCCGTCTATTTTCGCGGTTAACTACTTCCAAAAAGACAGAAATGGCGGGTACCTTACCGCGATGGAAGATAAACGTGTCTGGGTTAAATGGATGGAGTTACGCGTAAACGGCGACGTGGATGCAACTAAAACTCCGACAGGGTATATCCCAAAATACGAAGACCTTAAAAAGTTATTTAAAGACGTCCTAAAAAAAGACTATTCACAGTCGCAATATGACGAACAGTTTGCGTCAAGGCCCAAAGAGAACCTTGATAAAATAGAAAGAATCAAGGAAATATATAAAACAAAAGTAAAAAACACTCCAAACGAATTATTTAGTGTCCTGGATGAGCAGAAAAAGAGATTGGAAGAAACGAGCTAATAAGTCCCGCCGCAAGACCCTCTATTTCTAAAAAATTATTTTAAATCTTGAACCTATAACGAGGGCATTCGGAACCTTTGCAGTGCCGCCGGGGTTCATTATAAACTGAATGTCCGGCTGAATGAACATCCACTTTGTAACCGCCATACTGTAAGTAAAATCAAACGACATTTCATATTTTTCAGGATAAACAAGCGAGCCTCTATCCTTCTCGACTTCTGTTGTCCGCCTTGCGTCCGGACTCCAGCTTACATAAGTAACGCCGATAGCCGCTGTATCATAATCCCTGCCCGGGAAGGGCCCGGTGTAAACAAATCCGCCCATGACAAGTAGGGGGAGTTTGTTTATATTCGGAGGAGCGAAGTTAGCCGCGATAAAAGGCGTGAGCCCCTGGTCGTTGCCTACATCCGAATCCGGTTCCCGATAAAGCATCTGCTCAAGGTGCAGGTAAACCCCGTAGTTTCCGATATGCTTTTTTTGCGAAAGTCCGGTGAATTCATAAGAGGCGCCGTTTATGTCTGAGTAAAGATCCCTGAAGGTTCCCGTATTCCAATATCCTCCCAGCATGATTCTTCCGGGCAGGCCTTCGGGGCACTCTTCGCTTTTGATTCTCGGGGTGTAATTAAATTCCTGCATCAGGAGCGCGCCTTTGCTAAGCCTTAAACCGAAATCAAAACCATGGTAAGAGTCTTTTCCTATATCCGGGTCGCCGTTGTAAGCGCCTGTCATGGACGAAAATTCGTCTGTGATGTTAACTTTCACGCGCGCGCCCCAGGTAGCGGTCGGATAAACAGGAAAAGTAAAGTTTATCGGAATATTAATAGGCATGCCGTCTATGGCATTTGTCACAAATGCCCAGTAAAGCGGAGATTTTATAAACTCATCCTGCGCGCCCATTCTGCCTACGAGGAAGCTTAGCTTTTCTTCGCAAAGCAACTGTTCCAGAGTGAGCGCGTAAAACCTGAACTGCTCGTGCCCGAAAATACTGGAGACAACAAGCGTGTTTCCTATAACTTCCGAAGATAGATTATACCCCGAGCGGTATAGCCCGGAAACATGAAAGCGGCTACCCTTGATGCCGTAGGCTTTTTCAAAGTCTACGTTTACGTCTAGCCCTACGGAGTGGTCATAGCGCACTCCTTGAGATTTTCCGCCTACAGGATTTCCGAGTATATCGCAGACGTAACTTGACGTGAAGTCCACCCCCTTATTTGAAAGCCTAGTCCTCATGCCGTTCCAATCTCCCGTCATGTAACGGTCCTCATGTGAAAGGCGGGAGGTTTGCTCGAAGTATTTTCCTGAATTAATAGCGTGGGCCGAAAAACTTAAAAGGAGAAAGGGAATTAGTAAAAGTATAATTTTTTTATGCATATTTAACACCCCAGCGTCCTTAAGTTCTTTCCGTCTTTTAGGTGTTTTTCAATGTTTTCAAGTGTCTGGCCCTTTGTCTCGGGCACGAAGAGGAAGCAGAATATTATGCCTCCTATGGATACAACCGCGTAAAACCAGAACGCCCCGGCTTTACCGAGCTTATTTATGAGTGTAAGAAAGGTCGAGGCAACAAGAAGATTAAAGCCCCAGTTTCCCATTGTCGCAATGCTCATCGCCCGCCCGCGTATTTTTAAAGGATAAATCTCGGATATTATTAACCAGAAAATAGGCCCCAGGCTTATGGCAAAAGAGGCAATGTAAAACATGACGCTTAAAACAGCGATTACTTTTAAAGCCTCGGAGAGTTGAGGCAGGCTAAACGCGAATCCCAGGAATCCCAGGCTTATAATCATTCCCGTAAGCCCCACGTAGAGAAGGGGCTTCCTGCCGATCCTGTCAATAAGCCATATTGCCACAAGCGTCATGACCACGTTAACGACACCCACGCCTGCCGTAGCTAAGATGGAAACCTTGTGAGATTCAAATCCGGCAAATTCAAAAATCGTAGGCGCGTAATAGATAATCGTATTAATACCGGTTACCTGTTGGAAAAACGCGAGCCCTATTCCTACAAAAAGCGCCGGCCGTATCCATGGAGAGAATAATTCTTTCCATGAGGCTTCTTTTGCAGAAAGCGATTTTTGAATCTTTATTAATTCTTTTGTCGCGTTCTCTGTCTGGCCCATCCGACTTAAAACTTCCCTTGCCTCCTTCATTCTTTCCTGACTTACCAGCCACCTGGGACTTTCATAAAGAGCCATCATGCCTATCAAGAGAATAACTGCAGGCAATGCCCCGATAGCGAACATCCATCGCCAGCTGTTTGATCCGGCAAGTATGTAATCCACAAGGTAAGAAACGACAATACCGCAGGTTATCATTAACTGGTTAAGCGATACAAGCGCGCCGCGCGCGTTGGGAGGCGATATTTCGGATATGTAAAGCGGAGCCGTGTAGGAGGCAACTCCTATGGCCATGCCGATTAGTATACGGAATACGATAATCATTGAAACAGTATTCGACATTGCTGCGCCTATTGCGCCTCCGGCGAAAAGCATGGCTGTTGCGATTATAACGCGTCGTCTTCCGAAGCGATCTGCCAGAGAGCCGCTTACGGCCGCTCCTATGACAGCGCCGACCAAAACAGCGCTTACAACACCTTCTTCAATATTGGCCGTAAAATGGAACTGGTCTTTCAAAAAAAGTATCGCGCCCGATATGACCCCGGTGTCATATCCGAAAAGAAGGCCCGCCAGGGCCGCAACGAAAGCGGTAATATAAATGAAGATATTAATCTGACTTGAACCCGCAGAATTTTTTTCTTCCATCAGAATACCCTCCTTTTTATTTTTTTAAAGCACTTTCCTTTATAATAGTATACCTGAATTCCGGAAAAATATCTAAAAATCCGGAAAATTTCTGAAACTTTTTCATCAATCCTTCTGTCTAATATTATGAACGGGAAAAATGTTTTATGTTGTAAGACAAACCGGAAAGGAGGTAGAAAGATGTTAAGAAAAAAAGTTTTTGGTAAAAGGATTTTCATAATCGCGCTTTTAAGTGTTATTTTACTTGCGCAGCCGGGTGAGGCATTTGCCCGGAATTCCAATCGTCGGCAGTCGCCTTATCGAAATTCCTCTTATAAGGCAAGGCACCGCGGTCATAACCAGAAGGGCGCTTTTGTCATTCCCCGCGAGTACATAAGCATAGTAATCGGCGGGTTGAAGCTGTGTTATAGAGAGGGCAGGTTACGCAGGAGAAATGTTGAAAGAACGATTGTGGTCAATGTTCCGAATTGTAACGGGAGCTATACACCTATCGCGCTACGGAAATACGGCACGGGTTATATAGGCCCGCAAGGGGAGTATTATCACGGTAACCCGACAGTTGCGCAACTTAGGGCGCTTTACGGCAGATAAGATAACCGTTTTGTTAACTTACCGTAAATAAATGGGTTGCAAGTGGTTTTTGTTTGGGTGTATAATCCTATGTCGGGAACTTTCTTCTCTGTTTCGCTGTCTAAGAATAGTAGAGGGCTTAAAATGGGCGATATATCCAAAGATGTTATAGACAGGGCAGTCAAAGGCGATAT
Source organism: Candidatus Omnitrophota bacterium (assembly GCA_013203315.1). Lineage (GTDB taxonomy): Bacteria > Omnitrophota > Gorgyraeia > JABMRN01 > RBG-13-46-9 > JABMQJ01. The sequence goes on from JABMQJ010000009.1 coordinate 15,731, forward strand.
AAGAGCCTTTGAAGAAATATATCGAAAAACTTCCGCATTCGTGTATAACGTGGCTTTAAGAATAACCAATAATTGCGCGGATGCGGATGAGGTAATGCAGGATGTATTTATGAAGGTATATAGGAAATTAGGAGAATTCAATTTTCTCTCGTCTTTTAAGACGTGGGTTTACAGGATTGCCGTGAATACCGCCATTAATTATAAAAAAACGATAGAAAAGCACGTAACGCAAAGAAGCGATTACGATTCGACCCTTAGAGGGGTTTCTACGAAAGAGGAAGCCAGGGGCAATATTGATAAACAGGATAAGAAAAAACAGCTTTCGGTTTTACTGGATATGTTGAATCCCAACCAGCGCGCGTGCATAGTGCTGCGGGAAATACAGGGATTGAATTATAAAGAGATGGCGGATATTTTAAGGATTAATATCAATACGGTGCGCACGAGGCTAAAAAGAGCAAGGCAAAGGCTAGTGGCTTTTGCGGGAAAGAGGTGACAGTGATGAATTGCAGAAAAATACAAGAGTTACTCATGACCGATTATATTGACGGCGAAGCGGATGCAAAAACGCGCTCAAATATCCTGCGGCACCTGTCCGCATGCGATAAATGCAGGAAGCTCGAAGAGAGCCTGAAACAAAAAGCCGTGGGCCCGTTTCTTGAGACAGAAAAACGCTATCCGCCGGATTACATATGGAAAAATATACAAAATCAGATAGCAGAAGAAGCAAGCGCACCTGAAAAAATAAAGGCTGGTATCGGAGGCAGGCTTTCGGATATTTTTAAAACGTTGAAACCTGCTTTTGTCGTGCCCGCGGCAGCCGTAGCGGTACTTGCGATAATTCTTATTGTCGGCGCTTCCTTAATAAATGAAGGAAGGCTGGATACATATATGACAGAGCAGGCTGAGTTTATAATAGATCTCGATGCCAACGGAATAGATACAGGCGGCTTGGGTACAAGTATAGAGGAATATTTCCTGTCTTAGGGAACTTTTTCTCGAACTTTGGTGTCTAAATTTGTGAAGGGAGGCGAATAATATGAATATGAAACTTAGAAAAATAGCGCTTTTTGGCATAGCGGTAACGTTCTTCTTGAGCTCAGCTATATGCGCCCAGGCCTACCACGGCGAAAAAGAGGGTGCAGGGGAGTGCAACGTTCAGGAGAAACATAGCAAGCTTACCGAGGAGCTCGGGCTTACGCCGGAACAGGAAACCAGGCTCAAAGAAGACCGCCGGGCATTCATGGAGAAGAACAAAGAATTAGGAAAGAAGATGCGCTCGAAAAGGAAAGAGTTAAAAGGGGAGCTCGAAAAACCGGCTATAGATACAACCAGGGTCGGCAAAATAATAAATGATATCAAAGAACTTACCGGAGAGAAATTACAGAATAGGGTCAATAAGATAGTTTCCATGAAAAGCACGCTGACTCCGGAGCAATGCGAGAAACTGCAAAGCAAGATGAAGAAAAAGTACCGCTCCCATAAGCGTAGCAACAAAAACGGACATAAATCCAGGCATTGGTAAGAGCGTTTAATTTTTTCCGAAAAATAAATAAGCCTCAAGTTTTACTTGAGGCTTATTTATTTTCGAGGTATAATTAATGCAATGAAAAGTAATAAATCGCACAATGGCGTGTCAATACTACTTTTTCTTTCAATACTTTTTTTTCATTCTTTTGCACCCGCCGCCGAAACCACTAATAGAAGCGCAATAGGCCTTTCCATAAATGATGCTATTAACATAGCTCTGGTAAGTAATAAATCCGTCCAGATGCAGAAAACAGAGATAAAAAGCGCGGCCGCGGAAAAAATGTACGCCTTTAGTAGTTTCCTGCCTAAAGCAAGCGTGAATTACGGATATACCTATAATAATTCGGTTCTTTCCTCGACTGACATTCCGGGGAAGAGGAAGGATCCGCGTATTTTTGAAGGGTATAAAAACGATAATCAGTTCAGCGTTACGGCGGAGCAAGAGATATTTGCGGGTGGCGCTAATATAGCCGACTTTAAACAAGCTAATATTAATCTTAGGTCTCAGGAGGAAACCCTCCGGGCGACAATACTTGAAATCGAGTTTGAGACACATCGACTTTTTTATGGGATTCTTTTGGCCTACGAGACCGAGCTCATAGCCTTGGACCTTGTTAAACAGGCAAGGTTGCATTACAAGGAAGTGGAAGCCAAACACATGCACGGGACTGCGTCAAGATTTGACGTTCTGCAGTCAAAGGTGCAGGTTGCCAGGCTCATGCCTCAGCTTATTGATGCGGAGAGCTCCAGAAGACTTATAATGGTGCAGTTTAAAAAGTTACTTGCCCTGAACATGGGTGACGAAGTGAAAATAGAAGGAGTGCTTAAATGCGCGCCGGTAAAAATAAGGGAAGAAGAATTTTTAATGGAGGCTTATGAAAACCGGCCCGAGATGAAACTAAAATCACTCGGTGTTGATATTGAAAAATGGGGCATAGAGTTTGCCAAGTCAACCGGTGTGCCGCAAGTAAGCGGGAGTTTTGCTTATTCGGCCAGATCCGATGATGTCGGTAACATGATTAACAAAAGGCATGATAACTGGAACGTCGGCTTTAAGGTATCGATTCCGTTATTTGACGGATTTGCTACTGCGGCAAAAATAAACGAAGCAAGGGCAAAATATGCACATGCGAGGCTCGACAAAGACGACTACGTTGACCAGGTGGCAGTAGACGTAAAACAGGCCTGCCTGAATTTACAGAAGGCGCAGTCGGTTATAGATGCGCAAAAAGACAGTATCATGGAAGCCACCGAAGCGTTGCGGCTTTCTGAGGTGCGCTACAATAACGGCGTTGGTATAAATCTTGATGTCTTTGATTCTCAGGTGGCGCTCGCCCAGGTTAAGCAAAATCTGGCCGGGGCCTACTACGATTATATAATGGCAAAAGCCGACCTCGGTAGAGTAATGGGGAGAGAATTTTTCAAGGAGGAATAAATGGTAAAATTTGATAAAAATAAATTAAAAGAAAAAATTGCTTCTAAAATTCCTAAGAAATTTAAACCCTTAGTGGATAAAATAAAGAAAAAACCGAAAATTGCCGCAAGAATCGCGGCGCTGGTAGTTATAATTTTTGTTTTGATATCCGGTTTTTCTTTATATGAAAAAATAGAAGCATCCAGAAATATAAAAGTCTCAGGCGTAATAGAAGGCGACGACGTGCGCGTTTCATTCAGGGTAGAAGGCCAGATAGAAAAACTTTTGGTGGACGAAGGCTCTTTGCTGAAAGAAGGCGAGATAATTGCTATATTAAACAAGGATGAGCTGACCAAAGATAGAGACGAGGCCCGGGCCTCGCTTGTAAAAGCCGAATGGCAGTTTAAGCTGGACGAGCTTGATTATGCGAGGGCTGAAAACTTGTTTGAACAGGGGGCCATTTCCGAGCAGGCGAGAGACGCGGCCAAGACAAAAGCCGATACAGATAAGGCTAGCGTAGATAAATCGCGCTCCGTGTTGGGACTTGCGGAAATAAAACTCGGGTGGGCAGACCTCGCCTCTCCGCTTGACGGCTACGTTATCACGAAAAGCTCACTTCAGGGAGAAGTGGTGCAGGTAGGGGCGCCTGTTTTCACCGTGGTAGATTTAAATAACATCTGGGTTACCGGGTACATCAACGAATCCGATCTGGGAAAAGTAAAACTTGGCCAAAAAGCGTATATTAAAACAGATAGCTATCCGCACAAAAAATATGACGGCTGGATTTCATTCGTATCACAGCAATCCGAATTCACGCCAAAATATATTCAAACCACCGAAGAAAGGGTAAAATACGTTTATCGGATTAAGGTGCGCGCTGACAATTCAAGTTTAGATCTAAAGCCCGGCATGCCCGCCGACGCTTATATCGCGATAGAATAATATGCCTACCATAAAAGCCGTAAATTTAACGAGAAAATTCGGCGATCTTACGGCAGTCAATAACCTCAATCTCGAAGTAGAAGAAGGTGAAATATTCGGACTTGTGGGCCCCGACGGCGCGGGGAAAAGTACAACCATGAGGTTGCTTACAAGTATTCTTGACCCCACAAGCGGCGAGGCCTGGGTCTACGGAAAGCACGTAGTAAAAGAAACAGAAACCCTGAAAGACAATATCGCCTATATGTCGCAGCGGTTCGGGCTATACGAAGACCTTACCGTGATCGAGAACATCAATTTCTACGCTGACATATTCTGTGTCCCGCCGGAGCAACGGCCGGGCAAAATTAAAGAGCTTCTCGGATTTAGCGGTTTGACGCCTTTTAAAGAACGTTTTGCGGGTAAGCTCTCAGGCGGCATGAAACAAAAGCTCGGCCTTGCCTGCGCGCTCATACATACGCCTAAAGTACTTTTTTTGGATGAGCCTACAAACGGCGTAGATCCTGTCTCCAGGCGCGATTTCTGGCGCATACTCTATGACCTCCTCAAAGAAAAAGTAACGATCCTTTACTCCACCTCATACCTCGATGAGGCGGAAAGGTGCAAGAAAGTAGGTTTCCTGCATAAAGGAAAACTTTTGAAATGCAACACCCCGGACGCCATAAAAGAAGAATATAAAACCAAGACACTCGAAGAGGCATTCATAATTGCCATAAAAGATCATGAAAAGTGATAACATTGCCGTAAGCGTTGATAAGCTCGAAAAGCGGTTCGGAGATTTTACTGCGGTAAACCGCGTAAGCTTCGAAGTCGGGAAAGGTGAGATATTCGGTTTTCTCGGGCCAAACGGCGCCGGTAAATCAACTACCATACGCATGCTTTGTGGGCTGATTGCTCCGACTTCGGGCACCGGCACGGTCGGTGGTTTTGATGTAATGCGTGAACAGGAAAACATAAAAGAGCACATAGGCTACATGTCGCAAAAGTTTTCCCTGTACGATGACCTTACCGTAAAAGAAAATATAGAGTTTTATGGAGGTGTGTATAAAATATCCAAAGACGAACTTAATGAACGAAAAAACAAGGTAATCGAAATCGCAGATATAAAGAATTTTACAAGAAGCCTAACAAGAACGCTTTCCGGAGGGGTGAAGCAGCGCCTGGCATTGGGCTGCGCAATACTGCATAAACCGAGAATAATATTTCTTGATGAACCTACTTCCGGGGTTGACCCCATCACAAGAAACAATTTTTGGGATATCATAAAAGCAATGGCGAAAGAAGGCGTAACTGTTTTTGTCACGACGCACTACATGGACGAAGCGGAGAACTGTAACCGCCTGGGAATGATCTACAAGGGAAACCTTATCGCCATGGGAACGCCCGAGGAGATGAAAACAAAATTCATGAAGCAAAACATATTGGATATTTCCGTGCCTGATCCCGAAAGTTGGATAGACCGGATTAACGCTTTGCCCGAGATAGAAGAGACGGCCATTTTCGGTGTAAGAATACACACTGTCTGTGAGGACGAGAGAAGCGCCATACGGGCCGTAGAAAATCTTTTAAAACAAAAGGGAGCCAGGGGATATTCTGTCCGTAAGATCAAGCCGTCGCTTGAAGACGTTTTTGTTTCACTCATAGAAAGTTACGACAAGGAACATAAAGATGAATCTAAGAAGAGTTAGGGCTATTTATAGAAAGGAATTTCTGCAGATACGGCGCGATCCACGCAGCTTAAGTCTGGGGCTCGGGATACCTATCATACTTATAGTACTTTTTGGCTACGCGCTATCCCTGGATATAGAACATGTTCCTATGGCGATATGGGACCAGGATAACACGAAGGCTTCGGTGGATTTTATACTTAATTTTAAAAATTCAAAGTACTTCAAAATAGTCGGTTATCACGATAGTTATAAACCCCTCCAGCGGCACATAGATTACGGGACCGCGCTCATGGCGCTTGTTATTCCTAAAGATTTCTCAAGGGATCTTTATTCGGGCCGCGAGGTTCCCGTTCAGCTTATACTGGATGGCTCCGACTCAAATACCGCTACGATAGCCCTTGGATACGTTAACAGCGTTGTTTATGCTTATAACACAAATATCGTACTGCAATCGTTTAATAAAGGTGTGCCCATAAATCCTGAAGCTATAGATTTTAGGCCGCGCGTGTGGTTCAACCAGGATTTTGAAAGCAAGAATTTTATTGTCCCGGGGCTAATCGCCATAATAATAATGGTAATAGCCGCCCTTCTTACCTCGCTTACGGTAGCCAGGGAATGGGAGCGCGGTACCATGGAGCAGCTTATCTCAACGCCTGTCAGGCCCCTAGAACTTGTATTGGGTAAATTCACTCCATATTTTATTATAGGCATGATCGATCTTGTCATAGCGGTTTTAATGGGGCGATTTGTTTTCTTTGTGCCTTTCCGGGGCAACATAGTATTACTTTTTGCGCTTAGCGCGGTATTTTTGACCGGCGCCCTTAGCCTGGGTATTTTTATCTCTATTGCCACAAAAAACCAACTTCTCGCAAGTCAAATAGCGATACTTACATCGTTTTTACCGACATTTTTATTATCCGGTTTTACCTATGAAATCTTTAACATGCCAAAAGTCGTGCAGGCTATTACCTACCTTGTGCCCGCGCGATATTTTATTGTATGTCTTCGCGGAATATACCTAAAAGGCGTGGGCCTTAGAGCCCTCTGGCCGAACGCCGTGTGTTTGATTGTATTTGCGGTCATAACAGTGACGCTTGCGACGAAAAAATTTAAGAAAAAGATACTATGATAACAGGGTAAAATCATGTTTCAACGCGTAGCTTCATTATTACGAAAAGAATTCCTGCAGATTTTCCGTGACCCACGGATGAGAACCGTAATTTTTATCTCACCCATGATACAACTATTGATTTTTGGTTACGCCGCCACAATGGACATAACGCATATTCCCATTGCCGTATACGACCTTGATAATACATATATGAGCCGCGAGGTTGTAAGAGACTTTTCTTATTCAAAATATTTCAACATCAAGCGTTACATTAATAGCGACGCTGAGATGAACCGGCTTATAAATAGATCCGATGTTCTCGGCGTTCTTAAGTTTAATCGCGGATTTGGCCGCGACATCACCGGTGACAGGAGTGCTCCGCTCCAACTTATTCTTGACGGGACCGACTCAAACGCCGCCTCTATAATCTTAAGTTATGCCGGACAGATAGTGAACAGGTTCAATTATCGCATGTTACAGGAGAGGATAGATGTTTACGCTGAAACAAAATACGTTTTTCCGCAGATCGATTTGCGTGACAGGAGATGGTTTAATGAAAATCTGAAATCCCGAAATTATTACCTACCGGGCGTCATGTGCCTTATCGTAAGCGTCATGTCTTTTTTATTATCTTCGATGGCGATCGTGCGCGAAAAGGAAATAGGCACCATGGAGCAGCTCATGGTAAGCCCGATAAAGCCCATTGAGCTCATAGCGGGAAAAATCATCCCCTTCATTGCGATTGCTTTTGTGCAAATATGCCTCATAACCTCAATTTCATATTTTTGGTTTAAAGTTCCGATACGCGGTAACATACTTTTTCTGTTTTTCTCAACGCTGATTTATCTTTTAACCACGCTCGGCGCCGGGCTTTTTATTTCGACACTTTCCTCGACTCAGCAGGAGGCCATGATGTCGGTGTTTTTGGTATATTTTCCGATGACGCTTCTTTCGGGATTTGCCTACCCAATTGCAAACATGCCAAAAATCATCCAGTATATTACGTACTTAAATCCGATGCGGTATTACCTGGTTATAATCCGCGGCATTTTCTTAAAAGGGGTCGGAATTCGCGTATTGTGGGAGGAGTTACTGGCGCTTGCCGTAATAGGGATTTTTGTTATAACGTTGAGTTCGCTCAGGTTCCAGAAGCGGCTGGGATAGCAACTTCTCAATTTTACCTTGAGGCTCTTTATTTTTAGGAGTATAATAACCGGCATGAAACAGGCGCGGCTTGTAATGGTATGGTTTCTTCCTATTATTGTAATAGGTGGGCTATTTTTTCCCGTGTTGGGCTATCTTGTTTTTGCAATGATGGCATTTTTCATAACCCTGTCTTTTTTCAGGGGACGGTACTGGTGCTGGAATTTATGCCCGCGGGGAACATTTTTGGATATAGTCATGCCGAAGGTTAGCCCCAACAGGCCCTCGCCAAAGCTGTTTACTAAGAAATGGTTTCGCTGGCTCGTGTTTACGATATTTATAAGTTTTTTTATATTTCGCATAACACAGACAGGGGGTAGCCTTCTTGCGATAGGCGTTGTTTTCGTTTCGATGTGCATAGTTACAACTATTATATCGATTATTTTAGCGCTTACAATGAAGCCAAGAAGTTGGTGCTCGATGTGCCCGATGGGCACGCTTCAAGAACACATGGGCAAGATAGGCAAGAAAAAATAAAAAGAGGAAATGTAATTATTTATGGAAATGTTAGCCCTGGCAATCTTGATACTGTTTAGCTTAATTGGTTTCGCCGCTATCTTTTTCACAACATTCGGCACATTAATCATTCTTATCGGTTCAATCTTTTACGCCCTTCTAACCGGATTTACGATCATAAGCATGAAGGCGCTTCTTGTAATACTTACCTTGTACCTATGCGGTGAAGTATTGGAGTATCTCTTCGTTATCCTCGGCGCAAAGAAATTGGGAGCCTCTAACACCGCGGTGGTCGGGGCCATTATTGGAGGAATAGCGGGTGCAATATTGGGCGTTGCATTTTTCGGTGTAGGAATTATCTTGGGAACTTTTCTCGGGATTTTTTTAGGGGCATTTCTCGTAGAGCTTGTTATTCACAAAGATCTCGTAAAGTCCCTGAAGGCGGGAGCCGGGGGTGTATTGGGTAGAGTAGGATCGATAGTCGCGAAAGTAATAATCGCGATAATAATGTTTGCTATAATGATATCTGCTATGATGTAGGAGTAGCTTATGAAAAAAATAAAATTATATAACAAAAGGAGGGCAGTCATGAAGAGAATAATCGCGATGGCCGTTATCTTATCATTGGTATTGATTTCTACGCCTGTATTTGCCGCAAAGGGCCAGAGGGGTGCCAGCTCGAAGGCCATGGAAAAGGCAAGTGATGAAGCTGTTTTTCATCGAGTAGGAGATTGGTTCGCTACAGTTGGTAAGCCAGACACAGAAAAAAAGGCAATATTGACCGAGCGCAAGGCAAAAAGGGCCGCAGAAAAGAAACAAAAAGCTATCGAGAAAAATAAAAAAGAAGCAGAAAAAACAGCCGAAAAAAAGAAAAGAGAGCTTGAAAAAAAAGCGCAAATAAAACAGAAAGAGATACGCAGAAAGACAGATGAAATGAAGAAAAACATGAGGAAAAAATAAAAGGCTAAAAAATCGGAAGCAAGGAAGAATAGAAAGGAAACGGATGAAAAAAGAGTCAACCAGAGAGGCGTTAAAACCCGTTTATATAGAAGCATTCGATTTAGATGACGCATGGTTTAAGTGCCTTGCGGAAATTTTAGAGCACGGGCATGTTTATAAAATTGACCGCGGAAGCTACGCAGGCCAACACCGCCTGGAATTTGATTTTATTACGGTCCGTGTCAAAAATCCGGCGCACCAGATAATTCCCATCATGCCCGAAGGCTCAAGCATTCCCGCGCCCACCAGCCTCGATTACGTGCAGCAATACCTCCAATACCTTATGACCAGCTGTAAAACCGAAACTGAAGATTATACCTATGGCGAGCGCCTGGTTGACCCGAAGGTAAAATTTGAGACAGAAACCGACGGTAAAAAGATGATTAAAGAAATGCCGCTTCAGTGTAATCAAATAGAAGAAGTGATAAAAATGTATAAAACCCATGGTTTCGGGACAAACCAGGCAACCATGGAAATAGGTATGCCCTCAGATCTAAAACTACATGATCCACCGTGCCTGCGTCTTATAGATACGCGCGTGCGCTACGGAAAATTACATTTTTTCCTGTATTTCCGTTCCTGGGATCTATGGGGCGGGTTTCCCTCAAACCTCGGAGGCCTCGAGCTTGTAAAGCAATACATGGCTGACGAAATCGGTGTGGGGAACGGGGAAGTCATAGCCTGCTCAAAAGGGCTCCACCTTTACGAATACGCCTGGGAGCTTGCCAAGCAAAGAACCCACAAGAATGATCTAGAAATAAAGTGAAAACTGCCCACAAAAGACGTTTCCTTCGAATCTTCATAGATCTTAACAATAAGTGCAATCTTAAATGCAGGATGTGTTACTTTCAACTGGATTTAAAGAAAGAACCGCCTGTAATTATGGGCCTCGGGCTTTTTGGAAAGATTGCAAGCCAAATTTTCCCTAAGGCATTATCCGTTAATTTGTCATGTGCCGCCGAACCTTTCCTCGTGCCGAACTACCCCGATTATCTTAAAAGAACAAAAAAATATGCTGTTCCCGAAACAACTATTGTCACAAACGCAACACTTCTTAACGAAAAAATAATCGCATCTTTAATGAATGCGAACATTACGCGATTAAATGTCTCAATAGACGGCGCCACAAAAAAGACGTATGAAGAAATAAGGAAAGGAAGTAATTTTGAAAAAGTTTTACGGAACGTTACCTTGTTGCAGGAAATGAAAAAGAAAGCAGGAAGCAAGACGCCCTATCTTTGCTTTGATTATGCGTTAATGCGTTCCACGATCAATGAATTTCCGCAATTTCTGTGCCTCGCAAAAGCTTTAGAAGCAGATTCAATCAGGGCCAGTCATTTAATTCCTTTTAAAAGCCTGGATATCATGGACGAATCTCTTGTGAATTGCCCGGATAAGGCCAATAAAATCCTGGATGAGGCAAGAAATGTTGCAAAGAAACTGAAACTCAAAATCGAAGTCCCGCCAAATTTCAATCTCAAGGATTTTAATGATAAAGGGAGAAAAAAACGTGAATCTTCGTTCAACAAACCGGATTGCCGAGTGCCCTTTGAATCCATGTATATAGCTTCTGACGGAAGAGTAATACCGTGTGTATGGTTTTCTATCAAAGATTGGTGCGCCGGAAACTTTCGAAATGAAAGTTTTGAGAAAATATGGGAGGGTAGCGTTTACAAAAAATTAAGAAAGGGCTTCAACCATTCGGTATATACGAAATATTGCAAAAACTGCCCGGTTTACGGAAGCGACAATATAGAAAACTATGTCTTCAAAGAGAGAATCCGCGAAGACATTGTAAACATCGCCTCATTTTGCTTGTAATATAGCCTAATATAGTGTATTATCTTAAGCTATGCAATATAAACATGCCTTATTTCTATACCCCTATATTGAAAGCAGCGCAACTGCTACAATGGGGATTTTCCCGCCTACGGGCATCGAATATGTCGCCACAAGCGCCAAGGGGCTGGTCGATAAACTAACTCTTCTCGATCTTCGGCACGAGACAGATCTCTGCGATATCAATAAACTCATAGAATTTATGCAGAGGGAAGCAGTCGATATTCTCTGCGTAAGCCTTACATGGAACCGTCAATATGAAGAAATCCGCGACCTCCTAAACCTTATGCCGGATGACATACCTCTTGTGGTCGGCGGATATAAAGCGACAGAACGGGTGGAAGAGCTTTTCGAGTATTGCCCGAAGATAGACATGATTGTTCGCGGAGAAGGGGAAGATATGATAAAAGAGATACTAAAAGGTGAGCCGCTTGAAAATATTAAAGGCTTGTCCTACAGAAAAGACGGAAAAGTAACTCATAACCCAAACAGGCCTCTTCCGGATGTAAATAGTATAGCCTACCCGGATCGCAGCCTCCGGCGCGGCGAATGCCGCTTGTCCCTACACGGGGTCAACGTGACAAACGTAACTTATGATACGGTTTTGAGCTCAAGGGGCTGTCCTTTTAACTGTAAATTCTGCACATTTAGCTTAAATCCGCTCGGCCAGAAGAGAAACTATGCTGCGCGTACCGTCGACTCTGTTATAAGAGAAATAGAAGAAATAAAAGCAGAGATAATACTTTTTAGTGACGACAACTTTTTTACAGACATAAGAAGGGCCGAGAAAATATGCGACCTCATTATCGAACGCGGGATAAAAAAACGCTTTATTGCCCAGGCGCGCATTGATATTGCCAAATACCCCAAGCTTTTGGACAAAATAGCAAAAGCGGGGTTTAAGGTTCTGCTTCTCGGCATAGAATCCCCGCACAATTGGGTGTTGGAACAGTTCAACAAGGGTTTTGATCAGGCCACCATACGTAAGTGTTTTGAAACATTCAAAAAATTCCCCATTTATTACCACGGTTACTTTATTTACGGTAACATAGGTGAGACCGAGGAGGAGATGCTCTATATCGCGCAGTTTGCGAAGGAAATAGGGGTCGATTCCATTACCTTTCATAAACTTAGAATGGAAAGATTCTCACCCCTTAAGGAAATTGCCGACAGGACCCCCGGTTATCACGTTACTTCCCGTGGCGAGGTCTATTCCGATAAATTTAGCCACCCCGCATTGAAAAAGATAGGCAGGAAAATAAAATTCTCTTTCTATACGCCGATTACGTTGCTAAAGATGTTAAGAAAACTCACCATCGTAAGGTTTTTCACATTCAAGGAATTGGTAACGGTCGTGGTCGTATTTCCGTTGCTTTTCAAGAAAATCATACAAAGAGAAATACATAAAAATCGCCTCGGAGATTCCCTAAAACGCATATTTGTAAATAACAAGTAGCAGGGGAATGAAAAGACCTTATATAACCCTGAAATTTGCCCAGACATTAGACGGCAGGATCGCCGCGCGGGACGGTTCGTCCAAATGGATAAGCGGCCCCGGAAGCCTTAAGCTTACCCACAAATTACGCGCTCGAAACGACGCTATTTTAATCGGCGTCGGAACTGTTCTTCAAGATAACCCTTCCTTAACCGTGCGCCTCGCAAAAGGCAAAAATCCAACAAGAATCATTATTGATCCGAAACTTCGCACGCCTTATACCTCGCGCGTTATAAAAAATACAAAGATTGCAAAAACAATCATTGTTACGGCCCGAAAAGCGCCCAAAGTGAAAGTGGCACAATTCAGACAAAAAGGCGTCGAATTCGTGTTTTTACCTTTATCTAAAAGAGGTTATATTGACTTAGAAAAGATTATCAGTATACTCTATAAGAAAGGCATAAAGAGCATGCTTGTCGAGGGCGGAGGGAGGATTATCACTTCCTTCATGAAAAAAGGCCTCGTCGATAAGCTTATCGCGATAATATCACCCAAGATTTTGGGTAAAGGGAAAGATGCGGTAGGCGACTTAGGTATAGGTAACATAAAATGGGCTTTAAAATTACGAATAAAAAGCGCAAAACACCTGGGGAAAGACATAGTTTATACGGCTTTTTTGGACAAATGATTACAAAAAAATCCGGATTCACTTTTATAGAAATAATGGTAGTCACCGCTATCCTGGGCTTTTTAATTGCAATAGCCGTTCCTAATTATATAAGGGCGCGCGAAAAGGCCGCAGAAACGGTATGCGTCGGCAACCAGAAAACCATATATACAGCCGTTACAATGTACATATTGAAAGAAACAGATTCGATAGAAAGCATGAGCGACGCGGAAAGGTTGGAGGCCCTTACTGATGCCGGTTACCTGAGAGGCAATAAGTGGGCCGAGTGCCCCTCCTCGTCGAATGACGGCGATTACGACGACTATATCATAACTTTCGAAAATGGTTTTGTTTCTAATGTGGACTGCGACGAAAAAGGCGCCCTGCATAACTGGGAGTAGACCCAAACCTCTTTTAATGAAACCAGCCAAGGAAAGAATTAAAAGCATAGTAAAGATACTTCGCAAAGAATACCCGAAAACCAAAACCGCGCTTCGGCATAAGTCTGCTTTCGAGCTTCTCGTCTCTACGATTCTTTCCGCCCAGTGCACGGATGAGCGCGTTAACAGGATAACGCCGGCGCTTTTTAAAAAATTTAAGGGCCCGCGCGCTTTTGCAGCGGCAAAACAAACTATTTTAGAGAAAGAAATACATTCCGCGGGTTTTTACAGAAACAAGGCAAAGAATATTATCGGGGCGTCTAAAAAAATTGTCAAAGAATTCGGCGGCAGGGTTCCCGACAGTATGGATAAACTCACGACGCTTCCGGGCGTGGCGCGAAAAACGGCAAATATCGTATTATCGAGCGCATTTCATATCGCGGAGGGCATAGCCGTGGATACGCACGTTAAGCGGCTTTCCGGAAGGATGGGTTTGAGTACCGAGCGCGACCCCAATAAAATCGAGAAGGACCTCATGGGAATCGTTCCGCACAAAGACTGGCTCGACTTTAATTATCTACTTGTTGATCACGGCCGCAAGGTGTGCGTCGCGAGAAAGCCCTTATGTAAAGAGTGCCCTATAAATTACCTCTGCCCATCGGCGAATACATTATGAAAAAAGAAGCAATGCTATATGAAAAACTAGAGAACAAAGTGCATTGTTTTTTATGTTCCCACCAATGCAAGATTGCGGATTCGGAATACGGGATCTGCGGTGTTCGCAAAAATGAAAAAGGACATCTTTATACTCAAGTTTACGGAGAGGTAATCGCTTCTCACATTGACCCGATTGAAAAAAAACCTCTTTACCACTTTCTTCCGGGCACTAGCACTTACTCCATTGCGACGATAGGATGCAATTTTAAATGCGGATTTTGCCAGAACTGGCAGATTTCTCAAGTCGCGAAGAGAGGCGGCAAGGACTCCACTGGTGGGTATGAACTAAAGCCGCAAGAAATTGTAAGGGAAGCGAAAAAAAACAAATGCAAAAGCATATCATATACTTATACAGAGCCTACAATATTTTTCGAATATGCGTATGACACCTCGAAGATAGCAAAAGAAAAGGGTTTATATAATATCTTTGTGACAAACGGCTACATGACAAAAGACGCGCTTTACGCCATAAAGCCGTATCTTGACGCTTCCAACGTAGATCTTAAATTTTTTAATGACGAAACATACAAAAAAATTTGTAAAGGGTCTTTAAAACCAGTTCTCGAGTCTATTAGTTGCATGAAAAAACTGGGAATGTGGGTCGAAGTTACGACGCTTATTGTCCCGGGGCTAAACGATAGCGATAAAGAACTTAAAAGCATTGCCGAATTCATCCGAGATACCGGAAGGGATATACCCTGGCACATAAGCCGCTTTCATCCGGACTATAAATATACCGAAGTTCCCCCGACACCCTTGGAAACTCTTAAAAATGCTGAGTCTATCGGGAAAAAAGCAGGACTAAAGTATATCTATCTGGGTAATGTTAGTGAAGAAGGTAACACTTATTGCAGCGCTTGTGGTAAACTTCTTATAGGAAGAGTGGGGTATGCGATTGCAGAAAACGGTATAAAAATGAGCAAGTGCCCCGAATGCACCCGTTTAGTGGAAGGAGTATGGTAGGATGGCCGTTATCTGGATTAAATTTGTTATATGCGCCGGAATTATTCTTTTTGCCGGGAAGCGCGTAGCGCGATACGCAGATGCCATTGCCGAAAAAACCGGCCTTAGCGGACTCTGGATAGGTGTAGTTTTAGTTGCAGCAGCAACGAGTTTGCCGGAACTTTTTACCGGCGTAGGAAGTGTAGCTTTTCTTAATGCGCCTGATCTTACAGTAGGAAATCTTATCGGCGCGAATTCCTATAACCTTTTAAACATAGCCTTTATCGATTTATTATATAAAGGAGGGCCCCTGCTTGGTGCGATAAGTTCAGGGCAGCTTTTTACCGCAGTCTTTAGTCTTGTGCCGATTATGTTGGCGACTATGGGTATAATTTTATCGGGGAGCGGATCTTCTGTCTGGAGCGTCGCTAATGTAGGAATATTTAGCATAGCTATTCTCATCTCTTACTGCCTCATGACAAGGTTTTTGTATAAGTTTGAAAAAAAGCGTCCTGCAGAAAAAACCATAAAATCCGAAAATAAATATAGCGACATATCTCTTAACAAGACGTATATTCACTATTGCGTTGCTGCAGGTATTATTGTCATAAGCGGCGTGTGGCTTGCATATATAGGAAAGGAGCTATGCGCAATTTCGCATTTAGAGGAAAATTTTATAGGAAGCCTCGTACTGGGTTTTGCTACGACGCTTCCGGAAATCACCGTATCAATAGCCGCCTTGCTTATAGGGGCAAAAGAAATAGCCGTGGCCAATATGCTGGGAAGCAACATGTTTAACATGACGATTATTTTCGTGGATGATATTCTATATCGAAGGGCGCCTATATTGCAGGTGGCTTCGGAAAACCACATCTGGTCGGCATGTACTGTCATGGCAATGACTGCCGTTATTATTGTAGCAATGGCAACCAGGCCTAAGAAGAAGATTTTTAATATAAGCTGGTACGTTCCCGTTCTTGTCGTCATTTTTTTATTAGGTGCGTATTTAAATTTCCTGTTCAGGTCCGGAAGCTAGTAATAAAATAAGGAGGTAACCGTGGATATAAGAACTATTATTTTGAGATTTTTCATAGCTTTATTATGCGGAGCCGTCATCGGCCTCGAACGTGAAATAAGGGATAAGGCAGCGGGTTTACGGACGCATATCCTAGTTTGCATAGGGGCTTGTCTTTTCGGCATGATAGGCGCAGAAATGGCAATTGCCTTTGACGGCGCTGATATTTTAAGAATTGCGCAAGGACTTCTAATAGGTATGGGCTTTTTAGGTGCCGGTGTCATAGTAAGAGAGGGCGCCTCGATAACCGGTTTAACAACAGCGGCCGGCATATGGGTTATGGGCGCGATCGGCTTAGGTATAGGCGTAGGCGCTTATCGCGTTGCGCTTATCGGAACAATATTTTGTCTTCTCACGATAGCGGTATTCGGAACCGTTGAAAGGCTGGTGAAGAAATGAGCCTAAACGGTGCAATCTTTGATTTAGACGGCGTTGTCGTAAACACGGTGCCTTTGCATTTCGCGGCGTGGAAGAAAATGTTTTCCGAATATGGCAAAAGTTTTACATTTGAAGATTACAAAGAAAAGGTAGACGGTATTCCCAGGTTACCAGGCGCCAGGGCTATTCTTACGGATCTGTCCGAAGACGAGCTTCGGAAAGCCGCATCAAAAAAACAGGATTATTATCTCGAATTAATCGAAAAAGTAGAAGTCGAGATTTACGAGACAACGGTTGATTTAATAAAAGAACTAAAGAAAAAATCCATAAAGATAGCAGCTGCTTCATCGAGCCGCAATTGCAGGTACATACTGGAGAAGACAAACCTTGTCGGGCTCTTTGACGCTATTATAGGCGGCGGCGATTTTAAAAAAGGAAAACCAGCCCCAGAAATATTTTTATTGGCCGCCTCCAAAATCGGGCTAACCCCCGAAACTTGCGTGGTTTTCGAAGACGCCAAGCTCGGCGTCGAAGCCGCTAAAAACGGAGAAATGTTTTGCGTTGGCATAGCAAGAGAGGGCGATAAAGAGATTTTGAAAAAAGCGGATATTATAGTTGAAGATTTGAAGGAAGTAGATTATGATAAGTTAAGAAAGCTGTTTAACGGTAAGTGAATTAAGCATGAAAAGTAAATTTTCAAACTATCTATCAAAAAAAGAATGGCTCTTGGATGAACAGGATCCTATATCCGGTCCGCCCGACAAGAAAGAGCTAAACGCTAAAGAAACCCTCTTTACCCTCGGGAACGGTTACCTAGGCTCAAGGGGCATCTATGAGGAAATACCCGAAGGCACCGAACAGGGCACATACTTGGCGGGCGTCTATGATGCCGCGGCCTCCATGGTGCCGGAACTTGTAAACGTGCCAAACCCGATAGATTTTCGCATTATAATAGAAGGCGAGAAACTGGATATCGGCAGGATGGACGTGATTGAAAACAAAAGAGTACTGGACATGGGGAAGGGGCTTCTTGTAAGAAGAACAATATTTTCCGATACCAAGAAAAGAAGGTTATTATATGAGTCTGCGCGTTTTTTCAGCATGCATGATAAGCACATAGGAGCGATGTGCGTTTCACTCAAGGTCCTGGATGAGCCTGCCAGGATTATCGTTCAGGACACGGTAGACGATTCGGTTACAAATGCCGGAAGCCTTTTAGAGGGAAGAAAAAGGCACACCCAGCTCGCAGATGTCTCTACCGTAGGCGACTTAAACTATATGTGCGTAAAGACCTTTACGAGAAAAACATGGATTGCCTATGCAACGTATCTGGCTGTTGCCAGAAGCGGTATTGGCAAAGACACCGGCACCTTAAATAAGATATTTAACATGTTGCTTAAAAAAGGCGAAACAGTGCGCTTTACAAAAATATTTTCCATACATACCTCAAAAGATTTCCCCGCAAAGCAGCTAAAGAAAACCGCGACAAAAGAATTGAACCGCGCCAAAAGACTAGGATTCGACGAACTTTTTAAAAGGCACGAGAATGCCTGGAAGAAGAGGTGGGAAAAATCAGACGTAAAGATAATCGGGGATAACGAAGCCGAGAAGGCCCTGCGTTTTAATATATATCACCTTATAATATCCGGAAACGAAAATGACGAAAACATATCTATAGGGGCCAGGACCTTAAGCGGCCACGGTTACCGCGGCCACATCTTCTGGGATACGGAACTTTTTGTCCTGCCGTTTTTCATATACACTAATCCGAAAATAGCAAGGAACCTTTTGATGTATAGATTTCTCCGGCTTAACGAAGCGCGGAGGATCGCGAAGGAGAAGGGTTACAGGGGTGTGCTCTTCCCCTGGGAGTCTGCTGATACGGGCAAGGAAACAACCCCGCCTTACGCCAAAAATTTAGACGGGTCAATCATAGAAATTCACACAATGGACATGGAGCACCACATAGTTTCCGACGTAGCATATGGTGTTTTTCATTATTTTGAAGCCACAGGCGATATCGATTTTATGTATAAGGCGGGCATTGAAATCATGTTTGAAACAGCCAGGTTCTGGGCCAGCCGCGTGACTTATAACAAGAAAACAGAAAAATACGAAATAAAAAACGTGATCGGCCCGGATGAATTCCATGAAGGCGTTGACAACAATGCCTACACTAACAGGATGGCCGGGTGGAATCTCCGTAAAGCAAAAGAGCTTCATAATCTTTTCGAGAAAAAACATCCGCAGATTTTAAGGAAGATAAAGGAAAAAATTTCGCTTAACAAAGAAGAACCCGACAGCTGGGCGCACATTGCCGATAGGATAAGGATTCCCGTTTCAAAATCAAAAGGTATTATTAAAGAGTTTGACGGGTATCTTAAAAAACGCGACGTTGTCTTAAAAACTTTCAACAGTTACTTCATGCCGGTTATTCCAAAAGATATTTCGCTTTCAGAAATCGCAAAAACACAGCTTGTGAAACAGGCAGACGTTGTCATGCTCATGTATCTATTCCCGGAGGAATTCACAACTGCCCAGAGGGTAAAAAGCTATGTATATTACGTGACGAGAACCCTTCATAAGTCGTCATTGAGCCCAAGCATCTACTCGATATTCGCTTCTGAGACAGGGGACACGACGAGGGGTTATGCGCTATTTTTGTTTTCCCTCTACGCTGATTTAAAAAACACGCACGGTAATAGCGCCGAAGGCATTCATGCTGCAAGCCTTGGTGGCACGTGGCAGGCGGCCATAATGGGATTTGCGGGCTTTCGCATCATGGATGAAATGCCTTCTTTCGAACCGCGATTGCCCGGGCACTGGCGCGGCATAAAATTTTCTATCGAGTGGAAGGAATGTATCTTAAGGGTTTCAGTAAGCAATAAAAAAATTAATTTCTTTGCCACCGCAAAGAAAAAAGGCTCGATACTGGTCAAGTGTTTTAATTCCGTCTACATGATACGGTTTAACAAAAATTATACGATTCGCAAAAATGGATAGATAGAAAAGGGGTGGTGCCATGGCTTACGTAAGAGATGTTATGGAAAAAGAAATCGTTACCGGAAAGAGTAGCGACAGCATCCAAAAAATCAGCAAAGTGCTCACAGAAAAAAAAATGAGCAACATACCCATCATGGGCGAACAAGACGAACTTGTCGGCATTGTTTCCGAACAGGATATCCTGAGGGCAATGGAATCCGAAAATTTTATAAACAAAATAGCCAATGATATTATGACAAAAAAAGTTTTGTCTGTAAAAGAAAACGATTCCCTTGAATACGTCTCAAAAATATTTACCGAGTACCCGTACAGGAGATTGCCCGTTACACGGAATAAAAAAGTCGTGGGTAGCATTACACGGGAAGATATAATAAGTTCTTTCATGAGCGATTACTATTGATAATAAATCTTTACAAATTTTTCGGAGTGTGCTAACATAAATCAAGTTTGATCTCGAAGGAGGTAGGAAATGGGTAAATTCTTAGGTGTCACGATAGGGGTAGTAGTCGCGTTCATCGGTTTGGTACTACTTATAGCCTGGTGGTACGAATTTTTATTCATTCTAAGAGGCGTTATTCCGGTCCTCCTTATTTTTGGCGGCGGAATTGCACTAATTGCGGGCTTGAGTGAGCTTAAGGATACGCTGAAAGCCAAAAAAGAATAAAAAAATATAATTTTTACTTCTTTTTCTCTCCTCGGAAACTAACCACACACACAATAAGTAGTAGTGCTTTGTCTAAAACAATACTATATATTGTGTGTTCGCCCTTGACAATCAAATAGATGTATGATATATTTCCTTTTGTCACGCAGCTAATTTTTTAAACGCATTTTTTTGCGGTTTTATAAATAGTTTTTCTTAGTATTATTTCTTAGATCAAAAAGCAGGAGATTAAAATGGCAAGGGAGTCGGTCAAACTTACGGAAAACGCAATCAGGGTTTTAAACAAAAGATATCTGGTGAAAAGCGAAAGCGGTGAAGTTACTGAAACGCCAAAAGACATGTTTCGGCGCGTGGCAAAGAATATCGCTAGCGCTGACAAGCTGTACGATAAAAACAAAAACACGGAAATAGCAGAAGAAGAATTCTACAGGGTAATATCTAGCCTGGAATTCCTGCCAAATTCACCCACCTTGATGAACGCCGGCCGTGAGCTTCAGCAATTGGCGGCATGTTTTGTTTTACCCATTGAAGATTCGATGGAATCTATTTTTGAGACCATCAAGGATACCGCAATGATACATAAAAGCGGAGGGGGGACAGGATTCAGCTTTTCGCGCCTGAGGCCTAAGAACGCGCCGGTTAAGTCCACGGGCGGAATTTCAAGCGGCCCGGTTTCTTTCATGAAAGTATTTAATTCCGCAACGCAGGCCGTAAAACAGGGGGGAACCCGCCGCGGAGCGAATATGGGAATTCTGCGGGTTGATCATCCGGATATTCTGGATTTTATCATGTGCAAAGAAAATGATAAAGAAATAACCAACTTTAACATTTCTGTAGGATTAACCGAGGATTTTGTCGAAAAAGCAATGCAGGGTGAAGAATACGAACTTATCGAGCCGCATACAAAACAACCCGTTCAAAAGTTAAATGCAAAAGAAGTCCTGGATCTCATTGTTAAGATGGCCTGGAAAAACGGAGAACCTGGTATCATCTTTTTAGACAGGCTGAATAAGGAAAATCCCACACCGGCAATCGGAGAAATTGAATCCACTAATCCCTGCGGCGAGCAGCCGCTTTTGCCGTACGAGAGCTGCAACCTCGGCTCTATTAATCTCTCGCTTGCCGTGGACGAGGATGCAAAAGAAATTAACTGGGAAAAACTTGGCAAAACAGTAAAGATAGCGGTCCACTTCCTGGATAACGTCATCGACATGAATAATTACCCCTTGGAACGCATTAGCAAGATGACGCGCTCAAATCGAAAAATCGGCCTTGGCGTGATGGGCTTTGCCGACATGCTGATAAAACTCGGCGTAAAATACAATTCCGAAGAAGGCATCATAATAGCGGAAAAGGTAATGAAGTTTATCCTGGACCGGGCGACGGATGCCTCCTTGGGTCTGGCGAAGGAAAGGGGCGTTTTCCCCAACTTCGAGAAAAGCATCTACGCAAAAAAGAAAAACATGCGACTCCGAAACGCTACTTTAACAACGATCGCTCCCACCGGTTCCATAGGCATTATATCCGGTTGCTCAAGCGGAATTGAACCGCTTTTCGCGCTTTCATACGTTAAAAAAATTCTAGATAATGAAAGATTTCTCGAGGTCCATCCGTATTTCGAGAAAATAGCCAAAGAAAAAGGTTTTTATTCCACTGAGTTAATGGAAAAAGTCGCCGGAGTAGGCTCCATAAAAGACATAGAAGAAATACCGGCCGATGTCCGTGAAGTTTTTGTTACCTCCTTTGACATAAGCCCGTCCTGGCACATAAGGATGCAGGCGGCTTTCCAGAAATATACCCACAATGCCGTTTCCAAAACGGTAAATTTCCCCAACAAAAGCACTGAAAAGGATATAAAAGAAGTATATACCCTTGCCTGCAAGACAGGTTGCAAGGGTGTTACCGTGTACAGGGACGGTTCAAGACAGGAACAGGTGCTCAATATTGAGAAGAAAAAAGAAGTACCCGCCCTGGAAGAAGAAGCGATTTCGAAAATAGTTCCCAGGCCAAGGCCGAACGTTACCCATGGTACCACAACAAAAATCGCAACCGGATGCGGGAATCTATACGTTACCATAAATGAGGACGAGGCAGACCTGCCGTTTGAAGTATTTATGCAGATGGGAAAAGCAGGCGGTTGCGCCATGAGCCAGCTTGAGGCTATTGGCAGGTTACTATCCCTGGCGCTACGAAGCGGAATAGAAATCAGCTCTATCATTGAACAACTAAGAGGCATAAGGTGCCCATCTCCCAGCTGGGAAAAAGGCGGCAGAATATTTTCCTGTAGCGACGCCATTGCGCGTGTCATAGAAAGACGTCTTATCAAGGCTAAGCAAAAACAAACACCGGAAAAAGAATTACCCTCCGGGGAAGGCGTTCCTCTTTCCGAAGATAAAGGAACAATCGAAAAAGCAGCCGGTTCGGATAACGGCAACGTGAAGCTTGCGTCGGAAAAGAAAACAGGAAACATAGTCGGTGTCTGCCCTGATTGCGGCGGCTCATTATGGCACGTCGAAGGTTGCATGGTATGCAGGGCTTGCGGTTATTCTAAATGCGGATAAAAAGGTAAGCAATGAAAAAACTGTTATATGTGGTTCTTGACGGGTTAGGCGATAGACCAATAAAAGATTTGGGAGATAAAACTCCCCTCGAAGCGGCAAATACACCCAAAATGGACGGCCTTGCTAAGAGCGCTAAGTTAGGATATGTATATACGGTGGGGAAAAACATAGCGCCGGAATCTGACGTCGCTGTTATAAGTATTCTAGGATACGATGCTAAGAAATATTACACGGGGAGAGGTCCCCTGGAAAGCTATGCCGAAGGGCTTGACGTCCGGGAGGGCGATTTGGCTTACAGGGTAAACTTTGCAACAAGAGAAGGCTCTTCGCGAAAAATCATAGACAGAAGAGTCGGAAGGAACTTGACGACTGATGAAGCCACGATTTTAGCCAAAGAGGTTAACGAAAAAGTAAAACTTGGAGGCGCAAGTTTCATTTTTAAAAATACCATCGGGCACAGGGGCATTCTTGTTATAAGGAAGGATAGCGGCAAGCTTAGTGCCGAGGTAACGAATACAGATCCTGCCTATGACAAAGAAGGTGTTTACGGGGTAGCGAAAGCCACTTTCGAAAAAGTTATTCAGAAAGCAGAGCCCACCGAGGAATATAAAAATTCTCTTGCCGCTAAAGATGCCGCCAGGCTTACAAATGAGTTTGTGGAGGAGTCAAGCCGCGTCCTGGAGAATTGCGAAGTTAATAAAAAGCGAAAAGCCGAAGGCAAGCTTATCGGAAACCTTATTCTTACAAGGGACGGCGGGGATAGGCTGCCTAAGTTTCCCAAAATTGGCGACATGCTTAACATTAAAATGGGTTGTTTCGTGGAAATGCCCGTCGAAAAGGGCATAGCGCTTCTTACGGGAATGGAGATCGTAAAACTCCCTCTTCCTTCAAAAGATCTTAAAAAAGACTATGAGCTCCGCGCGCAAAAGGTGATAGAGGCCATGAAGGCCTACGATGCGCTCTACATTCACATTAAGGGCCCGGACGAACCGGCCCACGACGGTGATCACGCAAAGAAGAAAGACTCTATCGAGCTTATAGATAAGTATTTCTTCGGTAATTTATTGCCAAAGCTTGATTTGGAAAATACGATCATAACCGTTACCGCTGACCATTCGACCCCCTGCGACATGAAGGCCCATTCTGCCGACCCGGTCCCTCTCATGATTAGCGGAAAAGGCTTTTCCCCGGACGGGATCGGTGCTTTTTCTGAAGAAGCAGCAAGGCGAGGAAGCCTGGGCGCCCTACAGGGGAATGAGCTTATGAAAATTTTCATAAGTTTTCTTAAAAAATGAAAATAGCCATAGTAGGCTTTCCGGGATGCGGCAAGTCAACGTGTTTTAAGGCCATCACCGGAAAGACAAAAGACGAATCCGAGAAACTCGATCCCACCAAACCGCATCTCGGCGTAGTAAAAATCCCGGATCCACGCCTCGAAAAATTAAAAACTATTTTTAATCCTAAGAAACTTACCGCTGCTGAAATCGTGTTCGAAGACATGCCCGGTTTTAACGCCTCGCACGTTAAAGACGTAGAAGCGCTGATGGAGGTTTTGGGCGTATTCTCGGGCCGGGACCCGGCAAAAGACTTAGATAGCATGGATCTTGAATTTATGCTCGCGGATTTGGAGATAATTAATAAAAGGCTCCCGGGCCTGGAGAAAGAACTAAAAGACTCCAAGCCCCCGAGAGGAAAACTTCTCGAGCGCGATACGCTAATCAAGTGTAAAGAGGCCCTCGAGAAAAACACCTCCTTACGCAACCTTGAGTTTACAACCGACGAAGAAAAAGAGATACGCGGGTTCACCTTTTTAAGCAAAAAGCCGGTATTTGTCCTCGGAAATATAGCAGAAAACCAGAAGTCAAGCGAGGTCGTAAAAAAAATAGGAATCACCTGCCAAGAAAAAGGCTTTAAATGCATAGAATTCTCTGCCAAGCTGGAAGCCGAAATCGTGGATTTAGATGAATCCGAAAGGGAAGGCTTCTTAAAAGAGCTCGGTATAGGTAAGAGCGCCCGGCAGGCGGTGATAGAACTTGCCTATAACGCGCTTGGCTACATAACATTTTTTACGGTCAAAGGCGCCGAAACGAAGGCATGGCCCGTTAAAAATGGCACAAACGCGATAGAGGCGGCAGGAAAAATACATTCGGACATACAAAAAGGGTTTATAAAAGCCGAAGTCATAAATTTTAATGACCTTGTCTCCTCGGGCGGGGTGCAGGAGGCAAAGAAAAAAGCGCTCTTGCGGTTAGAGTCAAAAGAGTATAAAATAAAGGATGGGGATATAGTCGATTTTAGGTTTAGCAGGTAAATGAAAACAATATTCATACTAATACTTATATTTTTACTCTTCACAAGCGGATGTGGGAAGGTTAGCGAGAGCGCCCTGGATGAGGTTGTTCTGCTGGACCCTTCTTTTAAGGAGGCCCTGGAGACGAAAAGTCGCATAGACGCTGAAATTCTGACGCTAAAAAATGATTTTAGCAAGGAAGAAGGCGTTGCAACACAAAAGATGCGTGAGCTAAGAGAGAACCTGAAGCTGAGCCAAGAGGCCATGAGCGTTAAGATTATTTCGTTGAGGCAGGAAATCGCACCCGACATCAATGCACTTGGGGGGAATCTGGAAGAAGTGCATGAGGCGTATAAAGTAAAGAAAAAATACCTCAAAAGTGCCATGTCTAAATTAAAAAGCATAAAGGATCTATTAAATAAAAAGGGCGAATTGTCCCTGCCCGGCAATGAAATATCGGTCTGGGATAAACGGGCTACTAAATTAGAAAAAGAAATAAACTCCGTAAAACAATCCCTCGATCAGCTCCGAACCAAAATCCGCATCCTAAAAATCGAACTCAAAATCCTGCAACAATAAGCATGAATTACAAAGAGGCACTCAGATATTTAGATTCGTTTGTGGATTACGAGAAGATAGGATATAAGAGCCGCAGGTTATTTAACTTAAAAAGAATGCGGCATCTTGCGCAGGTTTTCGGTAATCCACAGGATAATTATCCGTCCATCCACATAGCCGGCACAAAAGGCAAGGGTTCAACGGCGTTTTTCATATCCGGCATATTAAAGGAAGCAAATCTTAAAGTAGGGCTTTACACGTCCCCGCATCTTACGGATCCCAGGGAGAGGATAAGAGTTAATAACGAAATGATAAGCGAAGATGACTTTGCCTATCATGCCGCTGAGATAAAAAAGATGCCTATAAACGGCAAACTCGCTTTCCGCCCGACATATTTTGAAATTTTTACGATTCTTACCTTTAATTATTTTAAAGCACAAAAAATAGATTTTGGCGTGATAGAGGTTGGCCTGGGAGGGCGGCTCGACGCGACAAATATTATTAAGCCCGTGGTTTCGGTTATGACGCCTGTAAGCTACGATCATACGAATATTCTCGGAAACAGCCTGGAGAAAATAGCCGGTGAAAAAGCAGGCATTATAAAAAAAGGGTGTATTGTTGTAAGTGCATCTCAGGAAGAAAACGCCTTAAAAGCAATTCAAAAGAAGTGTAAATCTGCGGGTGCTAAACTTACACTGGTTGGGAAGGATATAGTTTTTCAGGAAAAGCAGTGCAATCCCGAGAAAGAAACGTTTAATATACGAGGCATGCAGGGCAAATATGAAAATTGCACTATTCATCTTTTGGGCCGGCACCAAATATTAAACGCAACTACTGCAGTGGGGGTAGCCGAGTGCCTCATAAAAAAAGGCGTAAAAATCTCGAAGGAAAATATAAAAAACGGGTTAGAAAAAACCCAAAACCCAGGCAGGTGTGAGATAATATCGAGAAAGCCTTACATTATTCTTGACGGCGCCCAGAATAGAGCCAGCGCAAAAGCCCTGGCCGATACTGTAAAAAGAAATTTTGAATTTGAACACCTCATTCTTGTATTAGGAATTTCGAAAGGAAAAGACGTAAAGGGCATAGCCGAGGAATTAGCGCCTTTAGCCGATAACGCCATTCTTACAAAAGCAAATACCGAGCGCGCGGAAGATCCGCATTTAATTAAAAAATTTATAACAGGCAAAAACGTGACTCTTGCAGATTCGGTAAAAGAAGCGCTTGAGAAAGCCAAAAACGAGGCAAGCGGCAAAGACTTGATATTGGTTACGGGCTCTTTTTTTGTGACAGGGGAGATTAAGGAGGCAATCTTTGCGCAAGAGAAAATCCTCGCATAACGCCGACGATACAATCGTCGCTATCTCCACTCCCGTAGGAGAAGGCGGGATCGGGATAGTGCGCTTAAGCGGTAAAGCTGCGCTCCAGGTAGCGGATAAGATTTTCGTATCAAAAGACAGAATCAAACCCTCAAAATTCAAGACATATACCACGCACTATGGCCACATTCGTCGCGATGAGGTCATAGACGAGGTTATCCTCACCGTCATGCGCGCTCCGAGGAGCTATACAAAAGAGGATGTGGTGGAGATAAACTGCCACGGTGGGATCGTATGTTTAAGGAAAGTGTTAGACTTAGTCTTGGCCATGGGCGCAAGGCTGGCCCTACCCGGCGAGTTTACAAAAAGAGCGTTCCTGAATGGGCGAATTGACCTTGCGCAAGCAGAGGCGGTTTTGGATGTTATTCGCTCCAAAACAGAAAGTTCGATGAGAGTCGCTTTGGGGCAGCTGGAAGGTGGGCTTTCCCGGAAGATAAAAGGACTGAGAGAGGTGCTACTTGATGTTTTGGGTGAAATAGAGGCGCGAATCGATTTTTCGGAAGAAGACATAGAGCTCGCGCCTAAACAAAGCATCCTCGAGAAACTGGAAAAAATATCGACAGAAATAAAAAAACTTATCGAAAATGCGGAAAACGGCATAATCCTTAAAGAAGGAATACTTTGCGTTATATGCGGAAAGCCGAATGTCGGAAAATCTTCGCTTATGAATATACTCTTAAGGAGAAACAGGGTTATTGTTACCCCGGTCCCGGGCACGACCCGTGACGCGATAGAAGAAGAAATAAATTTAAAAGGCATACCCGTAAGGGTTGTCGATACCGCCGGAATCCGGCAAGCAAGGGATGTTGTGGAGGTTCATGGAATACGCAAGTCCAGGTCTTATATAAAAAGAGCCGATCTCATTCTATTTATGCTCGATTTAAACAAGAGGTGGTCCAAAGCGGATAAGGATATTTTAAATGCAATAAAAGGTAAAAAAATTATAATAGTTGCCAATAAAAGTGACCTTAAGAGAAACCTCGATGTAGAAATGGTAAAAAAAGTTACAAAAACGAACGAATTAATTGAAGCCTCGCTTCGTCGGAAAAAGAACATGGAGAAGGTAGAAGAGGCGATATTACGAAACATCTGGCACGGCAAGGTGCTGCAGCCGGAAGCAACCTTTGTGACCAACCTAAGACACCGCAAAGACCTGGAGCATGCCGACAACCGTATAAAGAAAACAATAGCTACCCTGGACAAAGGGAGAAGCGCCTCACCGGAAATAGTGGCTTCTGACTTAAGAGAGGCAGCATTCTCCCTGGGTTCGATTCTGGGGGATACGGTGGAGCCTGATATCCTAAACAGGATATTCTCCAAATTCTGCATAGGCAAGTAAATAAAAGTTATTGCATCAGGAGCCCTTACCTAATATAATAATAGGATAATATAGGGGGCATATTACCATATGGATACCACTCAAGACATATTAAAAGAACTGGCAAAAAACAAGATACTTTTTATTACCGTTTATACCTGGGCCATAACACAGACCCTGAAGGTGTTAACCGGCGTTGTAAGGGAGAAAAAGTTTAACTTCCGTTGGTTAATTGGCACGGGTGGCATGCCGAGTTCTCACGCAGCGACCGTAAGCGGTATGGCTACCGCAGTTGGGCTTTCCGTGGGATTTGACTCGGCCATGTTTGTCGTTGCGCTTGTATTCGCCATTATAGTAATATTCGATGCCCAGGGCGTAAGGCGGGCAAGCGGAAAACAGGCAGAAGTTTTGAATAAAATGTTGGATGATATCTACTGGAAAAAACACATTCAGGAAGACAGGTTAAAGGAACTTCTGGGGCATACCCCCGTAGAGGTTCTGGTAGGCATTGCATCAGGCATCATATTTGCGCTTTTACTATGGCGCGCTTATTACGGCGGTTAAAAGATGAATAAGAAAGTTATAGCAATTATTGTTTTTACAGCAGTGGTAATTTTATTTTTTTCATTTGCCCTGAAGAATTTTACCTCGGCAAGAAGTACGCGTATCATCAGCGCGATCGATTTGCAAAATAGAAATTCTCTTTTAGCGCTTACGAAAAGCTATAAAGAAAAAGGTGATTACAAAAGAGCGAAGAATGCGTTCAGCGAATTCATTGAAAAATTCCCGGGCTCAAAAGACGCAAAAAAAGCGCAAAAAGAAATAGAAGATCTCAACATAAAGATTTTGTTTTCAGCCGTTGCCACAGGCGATAGTTTCGTGTATGAAATAAAACCGGGCGATACCCTGGGCGGGGTTGCCTCAAAATACTCTACGACAGTGGAGCTTATCAAGAAGGCAAACGGCTTAAAAACAGAGACCATATTTCCGGGGCAATCTTTAAAAATCAACAAAGCAAAATTTAATATTTTAGTAGATAAATCGGATAACATCCTCGTTTTAAAAAAATCCGACGGCGAAATAATAAAAACATACCTTGTATCTACGGGAGAGAACCTGAATACGCCTGTCGGGACATTTAAAATAGAAGAAAAACTTGTAAGCCCCGTTTGGTATAAGGTCGGGGCCGTGGTTTCGCCTGATAGCTCCGAATATGAACTAGGGACACGCTGGATGGGGCTTTCGGCGGAAGGATACGGTATCCATGGCACCAGAGACGAATCTTCCATCGGGCAGCACATTACGAAGGGGTGTGTCAGGATGATGAATAAAGAAGTCGAAGAGCTCTATACAATCGTGCCCAGCGGAACCGAAGTTGTAATAGTAGAATAGGTTAATCGATATGAATACCGGCCTGGATTTCGAAAAACCGATACTGGAACTTGAGAAAAAGATAGAAGAAATAAGGAGTCTTACCTCCAGAGAGGATATAGACCTATCCGGAGAAATAAAAAAACTCGGGGAAAGATTAAAAAAGGTTAAACACGAGGTATATAAAAATCTCACCCCATGGCAGCGCGTACAGATCGCGCGGCATCCTAAGCGGCCCTACACGTTAGATTACATAGATTTAATCGTGACCGATTTTATAGAACTTCACGGAGACAAATTTTTCGGAGATGACAAGGCTATCATAGCGGGCCTTGGAAAGATCAACGGAAAAAAAGTAGTAATTATAGGGCATCAGAAGGGGAAGGACACCAAGGAAAATCTGATGCGTAATTTTGGAAGCGCGCACCCGGAAGGCTACAGAAAAGCGATGAGGGTAATGGAGCTTGCGGAAAAATTTAATCTGCCGATAGTCACCTTTATAGATACCCCCGGCGCATATCCGGGCATAGGCGCAGAGGAAAGAGGCCAGGCCGAGGCCATAGCGAGAAATCTATTTAAAATGTGTATGCTAAAAACACCGATAATCGTTTTTGTCATAGGGGAAGGCGGATCGGGAGGCGCTTTGGGAATTGGCATAGGGGACAGGCTCTACGTACTTGAGTACGCATATTATTCTGTAATATCACCGGAAGGATGCGCGGCCATTTTATGGAAAGAGCGCTCAAAGGCCCCGGAAGCCGCAGAATCGCTTAAGCTTACGGGCAAAGACTTATGCGAGTTAGGCATAGTAGACGATATAGTGAAAGAACCTCTCGGCGGAGCCCACAGAGATGCCCACCAGACCGCAGAAAATATCAAAGCCGTTATTAAAAAAGAACTGAGCTCTTTAGAGTCCACCGACACCGATCTGCTTGTAAAAAATAGATATGAGAAACTCAGAAAGATCGGAGTCTTTACGGAAAAAAATGCGAATACCAAGTGATATAAAATACATAAGGAAAGTAAGCGCTGAAATCGAAAACTTCCTAAGATCCAAAAATATAGATGAATCCTATATTTTCTATATACGTTTATGCGCCGAAGAGGCAATTAAAAACTCCATCCTTCATGGTAACAAGGGCGACAAAGGAAAATCCGTATTTATAACTTATTCATTAAAAGGTGATAAGTTCAACATGGAAATAGAAGACGAGGGCTCCGGCTTTGATCCTCTTAAACTTCCGGATCCTACAAAAAATGAAAATCTTCTGATGGAGGGCGGAAGGGGCGTTTTCCTTATTCAAAAACTGATGGACAAAGTCGAATATAACGATAGGAAAAACAAAGTTTCTATGATAAAATTCATAAAGGAGAAAAAGGGAGGCCGCGATGCAAATTAAACAGGTAGAGAAAGACGGTATTGTTATATGCTATTTATCCGGGGAGATTGACATTAATACGTCCCCTCAGGCAAAAAAGTTTTTTGACAAACTTATAATAGCCAAAAAAGAGAAAATCCTCTTAAATTTTAAAGATGTAAGCTATGTAGATAGTTCAGGCCTTGCGACCCTAGTCGAAATATTAAAAGGCCTCAGGACTTACGGCGGCAAGTTAAAGCTTGTCACTCTTTCCACAAAGGTAAAAAATCTATTTGAGATAACGAAATTGGACAAACTATTTGATATCGTAGCCGACGAGGAAGAAGCCGTAACCTCATTTAGCTAAATGAACATAATCGAGACGACCGGTAAAGCAGTAATAGGCACTTATAAGCACGTAGTCAACGTGTTGCATCTGCTTTTTCAGACGCTATCCTGGATTGCCATAGGCCCGCTTAAAGGTAAATTCCCAAAAAGACAAAGTATCTTCGAACAGATGGTTTTTGCCGGCGTAAAGTCGCTTGTTATCGTTTGTTTCGTGGGGCTTTTTACAGGGATTGTCATAGCGATGCAAAGCGCATATCAACTTGCGCAGCTAGGCGCTACGATTTATGTCGCTGCAATGGTTAGCGTAAGTATCGCCCGGGAATTGGGCCCGGTCCTGACGGCCCTTGTCGTCGCCGGAAGGGTAGGTGCTGCGATAACCGCCGAGCTTGCTTCAATGAAGGTCTCCGAACAGATAGAGGCGCTGGACACCCTCGCGCTAAACCCGATACGCTTTCTTGTCGTTCCGCGCTTTCTGGCGCTTTTAATCATGCTGCCCTGCCTTACACTTCTGGCAGACATTATGGGCGTAGCCGGCGGATTTTTGGTTGGCATATACAATTTAGGACTGAACCCGCACAGATACATGGACGTTTCATTCGAGTTCATGGTCTGGAAGGATGTATGGACGGGTATTGTAAAAAGCGTTGTTTTCGCAATTACCATATCCATGGTCGGATGTTACATGGGGCTTAACACCAGGGGCGGCGCCGAAGGCGTCGGAAAATCAACGACTGTAAGCGTTGTTACAAGCTTCATTCTCATTATATTGTTTGATTGTGTATTGACCGGAGTATTCTATTTCGCAAATATGTGAGTTTTATCATGGGAAAAGAAATAGCGATAAAAGCAGAAGGCATCATAAAAGCGTTCGGCGCAAGGACCGTTCTTAACGGTATTAACCTTGAAATCTATAAAGGGGAAACGTTTGTCATAATGGGCGGTTCCGGCTGCGGCAAAAGTACGCTTCTTAGGCACATGATTGGTTCTATCAAACCCGACAGCGGCAAAGTTTATCTCCTGGGCCAGGATATAACGGGACTGCCGGAAGACGATATGGATAAGATAAAAAAACGCATAGGTATGTCATTCCAGGGATCGGCGCTTTTTGACTCCATGACCGTAGGTGAAAACGTATCTTTACCGCTTCGAGAGCACACAAAACTGGAAGATAGTATTATAAATATCATGGTAAAAATGAAACTCGAACTTGTCGGGCTTCGTGGCTTTGATGACCTGATGCCGAGCGAGCTTTCCGGCGGCATGAAGAAAAGAGTGGGCCTTGCGCGCGCTATTGCAATGGACCCGGAAATAATTTTTTATGATGAACCGACAGCTGGCCTTGACCCCATAGTAGCAGGCGTAATAGACAAGCTTATATTGGACTTATCGCAAAAACTTAATATCACAAGCGTTGTAGTAACCCATGATATGGGAAGCGTATTCAGAATAGCCGATAGGATCGCCATGCTTTACGAAGGCAGGGTCGTTGAGGTCGGCACGAAGGAAGAAATAAAACAAAGCAAGGATGAAATAGTCCGGCAATTTATCTCAGGAAACCCGGACGGCCCAATAAAGTTTTTCCAGCAAAAAGACAATTATCTGGATCAGCTTACAAAATAACGGAGGAATGTATGAAAAAGTTTACAAATGAAATAAAGACAGGATTAGTAGTCGTTATGGCCATACTCGCGGGTTTATTTTTCTGGATAAAAACAGTAAATTTTAAAACAGATAGCTACAAACTGAAAACAAGTTTCAGTCACGCGGACGGCATAAAAGAGAACTCCATAGTTGCGCTAGCGGGCATCGAAGCCGGCAGAGTAGATAGCGTCCAGTTTGCCTACGGGCCCGAAGGGACGAGCGTGGATCTTGTTTTGATAATGGATAAAGAGGCGAGGGTAAGGGAAGATTCCATAGCCTTTATCGGCGCGACGGGGTTTATCGGAGATTCCTATATTGGCATTACACCCGGCACAACACCCGGTTTTCTCAAAGAAAATGCCAACGTTTTGAGTGAGGACCCGGTAGAGATGAGAGAACTCATGAAAAGGGCCGATGAAATTTCGAAAAATCTTGATAGTATTTTAGGTGACGTAAAAACAATCGTATCGGATAATAAAGATAAGGTCGAAAGTGTTATAGTAAATCTGGAGCAGGCCTCTACCAATTTCAATGAATTCAGTGAAGACATAAAAGAGCACCCCTGGAAGCTTCTCATGAAGGGGAAAGATAAAAAAAAGAAATAAATTCACGAAAAGGATCCAGAAAGGAGCCATAAAATGCGGCATTTAAAACTTGCGATAGGTTGTGCACTTATAGCGTTTTTAGCGTTAAGCCTAACGGCGGCTACGCCGAAAACATCCGTAGAGGTTATTTACGTTTCGGGCAGAGTGGAATTTCTATCCCAGGACAGCTCGGACTGGCAAGCGGCAAGGGTAGGGAAATCCCTTTTTTCCGGCGACAGCATAAAAACGTACGAAGATTCTTCCGTTGAGATTTCCTTTGACGGAAGGAAAGAAAACGTTGTCAGTATAAACCCTAATTCGCACGTTGTTTTAAAACTTTTCGAGCAGGAGAAAATAGAGCTGATAGACGGCGAGGTATTTGCGCTTATAACACAACTCCCGCACGGTTCCAACTTTGAAATACGTACACCCACCGCTGTCTGCGGCGCAAGGGGCACGGGTTGGGGCGCTAATGCGGATAAAACAAGAACCATCGTAAGCGGCTATGAAAACAATTCATACGCCAAGGGCGTTGATAAAAACGGTAACATCATGGAGGACAATTTAACCGTAACACAAGGGTTCTGGACCATGGTGAAACTTTTTGGGAAACCCTCAAAGCTTTCAAAAATAAGCGATAAGGATTACAAAAAATGGAATAAATGGAAGGATGCTTTCCTGGAGCGCGTCTTCGGCAAAAGAACAAGAAGAAAGAGATTAAGCGATGATCTTGATAAAATCGCCGGTCAACGGGAAAGAATGGAAGATAAGAAAGCCGATGAACGCATGAGAAAAACAACCGAAAAAACAAGCGCAGGTAGCGGAACGTCAGACTATAATAACGAGGTTTCTCCCAGGTGATAAGCGGTAACATAATCGGTAAAGGAGGCAAAATGAAAAAGCTATTATCATGCCTTATCTTGGGCAGTTTATTATTTAGCGTTAATTCTTTCGCGCAAGAGAAGGAAATAGATGTAAGTGATAAATACCCTTACATGAAGGTCCTGGACACTCTAACCTATGTCGAAACCTTTACGCAGCCTATAAAGCGTAAGCTGCGGGAGGGCAAGGTGGACCTTAACTTCTTTGCGGGACTCTTGCAGGGGTTTGACTCTAACGTAAACCTGGATAAGAATAAGAAGAAAGACGGCTTTTTAGATACATCGTTAAATACGGAAGCGATATATAATTACACCGATGACATTCGCCTGCGGGTTGAAAATGATACGAATTATATATTGTACTACACCCGGCCCGAGGGAACGATACTCGATATTGACACCGAAGCCGGCCTTGAAACCGACCTCTTAGACGACATGTTTACCGTAGGCGCGGATTACGGGTTTGGCTACGTGATGTTTCCTTCTGACAAAGACGGAACCTACATCAGTAACCGCGTAAGAACGTTTTTGAAGAACAATATAACCCCTAACCTGTATCATCAAATAAGCTATAAATTCATGCACAAGGATTTTAGCCATTACCAGACGCGTAATTCGAATAGAATCAGGACAGGCTCGCTCCGAAAGGACAATCGTAACGGCGCAGACTATGAAGTAGGCCTGTATTTATTTGACAGAGCTATTTTAAGGGCGAATGTCGAGTGTTACTACAACGAATCAAATTACAAGTATTTTCATTATTATGATTACTGGTCAGTAAAGATAAGGCCATCAGCCATATACATGATTACCGATAAGCTTTACGTAAGCGGTAGCTTCGCATACCAGCAAAGAAACTACGACGATAGACTGTCTACCGAAGATGATGAGCACGTATATGACGACACGTATAGTTTCAACGCTTCATTGCTTTACGACATAACGAACTCTTTTACCGCCGCCATAAACTTTTATTACATTGATAACGTTTCGAATGAACCGTTACAGGAGTATACCGGCGGCACGGTAAGCGCGGGTATATACTACTCCTTTTAATCCTTTATGGATTTTTCAAAGAAAAGAAAAAGGATCGCATTACTCGTAAGCGCCCTTCTCATTATTGCATCCGCAATCTCACTTTCCTACTTTCGAGTTCTCGATAATTACGAATTAGAAACCCTCGATATAAGATTCAGATTGCGCCCACCGATTCCGGTAAATAAAAATATAGCCATAATCGAAATAGGCGATGACACGATCGATAAACTCGGTAAATGGCCTATTTCCCGCAAGTACCACGCCGCGCTCGTAGACGCATTGACCCAAGCGGGCGCTCGGGCAATCGTTTTCGACGTTTTTTTCTCAGAAGAAAGAGATGAGATCGGGGACTTGCAATTCGAGGAAGCAATTAAAAAATCGGGAAAGGTTTATCTGCCTTACGTATTTAATATCGCCTCCGAAGGCGGATACAACGTGCCCGTGGCCGACAAAATACAAGAAAAACTTGTCGACAAATTCGAAAAACATGCCAAGGGCACCGGTTTTATAAATATTATTCCGGACTCAGACGGAAAATACAGAAGAGTCCCGCTTTTTATCAGATATAAAAACGTTCTTTACTCTCACGTATGCTTTTTGGTGGCCGCGGATTACCTCGGACTTGAAGAAAAAAATATCCAACTTAAACCCGGAAAGTTTGTTGTTTTGGGAGATAAAATAAAAGTACCCCTTGGTTCAAATTCGGCTACCATCGTAAACTTTCCCGGGGAATGGAACAAGACCTTCAGGCGTTATTCCTACATTGACATCCTGGACTCGCACATATCCGTAAAATTTCCAAATATCACGAAAAAGAAACCTATAGTAGACATGGCCTCGTTTGAGGGAAGTGTTTGTTTCATCGGAGTTACGGCGACAGCAACACCGGATGCTCACCCGTCACCGTTTGATTCTTTATACCCCGGTGTCGGCACTAACGCCAGCCTTTTTAACAGTTTCCTGATCGAGAAATTTATAAAGCGCGTCGGCCGACTCGCAAATGTTATAATTTTAGTACTACTTTGCATGGTAACGTGCTGGATAGCAAAACGCGCTAAAACACTCTTAGGTTTTATTTTTGTATTTCTATTTATACTGGGCTACATAGTTTTCGCTACGGCACTTTTCTTTGCGTGGGGCCTCTGGATCGATATTTTCTGTCCCGTAGCAGTTATACTATTTGTATACCTGGGCGCTACCTTCACAAAATACATAAGCGAAGTCCATAAAACAGAGGTCCTGGAAAAAGAATTAAGCATCGCGAAAAAAATACAGGAAAGCTTTCTTCCGAAGGAAAAACCCGAAGTTCCGGGGATAGAAGTTGTAGCCAAGATGGTAACCGCGCTCCAGGTGGGAGGAGACCTCTACGATTTTGTAAAGCTTGGCGAGAAAAAACTTGGGATAATGATAGGTGATGTTTCCGGCAAGGGAGTTCCCGCCGCTTTATTCATGGCAAAGGTTGTAAGCGATTTTAAATATTTTGCTGGCGAAGAAACGGCTTCCCGGGCGATATTTAAATTAAATGATAAGCTATGCCGCGAAAGTGGATCCGGGCTTTTTGTAACATTATCCTATGTAGTCTTCGACATGGAAAAGGACACTTTAAACTACTCTACGGGGGGCCACCTTCCGATGATCATGCTAAGAAAAGGGGAAGAGAGGCCCGAACTTATCGATCTTAAAGAGGGAACGCCTCTGGGGCTTTTTGAAGGCGAATTCAATGATAAAATAGTAGAATTTAAAAAAGGCGACACGTTTATTCTTTATACAGACGGCGTTACGGAAGCCATGAATAAAAAAGGCGAAATGTTCGAAGAGGAAGGGCTCCTTAAGCTGGTAAAGGATAACGCCGCTTTGGGCATCGAACAGATAGTTAATTTAGTGCAGGAACAGGTTAAAAAGTTTGAGGGAAAAGACAGACAGCACGATGACATTACGGTTATCGCGGTCAGGATAGCGTAACCCAAATTTGCATTCGCAAATTTGGTGCCGAAGGTGGGAGTCGAACCCACATGATCTTGCGATCAACGGCTTTTGAGGCCGCCGCGTCTGCCAGTTCCGCCACTTCGGC
>JABMQJ010000010.1 GCA_013203315.1 Candidatus Omnitrophota bacterium
AGCCTACCCGGACACAGATTCTTGAAAACGACTCTGGACTACAGCCATCTGTTAAAAGGTATTTTGTTTTGCGGAAAATGCGGGAGTTATTTTGTATCAACACACGCTCGTGGCAAAATGGGAAATAAGTTTTATTATTATGAGTGTAGCAGAGCAAGACAAAAACTCGGATGCGATACTAAACGCATATCAGCAACATCATTTGACCGGGCGGTTATTGACTTTTTAGGCAGAGCGTCCAAAGATCAGAATATTATTATCAATGCCGTTGGGAACGCTATGAAACACTCCTCAACCCAGCTCGATAAATATGACAAGGAAATACGCCAGTTAAAGAAAAAGCTCGACAAAGCCAAAGACTCTGCCGATAAATTGCTTAACCTTGCTATAGAAAAAGTAATCACCAAAGGAAGAACTTATACCGAGAAAATGGACGCACTTGAAACCGAAATCATAGTGCTTGAAGATAAACTCGGAAAAGCCCAAGCCCGAAGAAAAGCCGCTGAGATGACCGCTAACTCGAATGAATACCTGCACGCAAACCTACAGCTTGCCATGAGATACCTCGATCAAGCCCCGCCAGACGCCCAAATTGCCCTTCTAAAGGCACTTATCAAGATACTCAAGGTTTATGACGACCATGTGAAGATGGAAATGTTTATAAACGAACCGGACGGCGAGATCGTGCAGAACTTACCGCTGAAGGAACCCCAAAAACAGCGAACCCCGCTCCTTCTTGAGGAACAGGGTTCGACTGAGCGTCAACAATGGCGGAGAGGGAGGGATTTGAACCCTCGGAGGCAGCAAAACCACCTCGGCGGCTTAGCAAGCCGCTCGTTTCAGCCACTCACGCACCTCTCCGAATTTTCACGTTTCTTTTTAAAAAATTCCTGAATTAAAGAACGTGATTCGTCTTTTAAAAGGCCTGATTTTGTATTTACTTTATGATTTAATTTTTTGTTTTCTAAAATATTTAAAGCGCTTCCGCAGGCACCTGTTTTTAGATCCTCCGTGGCGTAAAAAAGATTTTTTATTCTTGCCAGGACCATTGCGCCCGCGCACATTGAACAGGGTTCTATTGTAACATACACGTCGCAGTCATTCAATCTCTCGTTTCTAAGATGCGCTGAGGCTTGAGTAATTGCGATCATCTCTGCGTGAGCAGTAGGGTCTTTAAGTGTAATGATTTGATTATGCGCGCGGGCAATGATTTGCCCTTTAAAAACAATAACCGCTCCGACAGGAACCTCGTCCCTCTCGAACGCGATCCTCGCCTGCTTAAGCGCCTCCTGCATGTAATGTTCGTGTTTAGTTTGCATAATCATAAAACATCGAGTTCGTGGCGTGCCAGGCAGGACTTGAACCTGCGACCTTTTGCTTCGTAGGCAAACGCTCTATCCAGCTGAGCTACTGGCACCCGTTAAAATCGTAATATCAAATTAAGTAACCCACCTACTATTATCGCAACGCTAAGCATTATAGCGGCGGATTTCAGCATATCTTTTATGCCCAATTCGCGGACCAAAACAGCAAATGTTGCTATGCACGGAAAATATATGGCCAGGACCGTACTTCCTATTACGAGCTGTTTGGTGGTCATGTTGAGAGGGCCGAGCATGCCGATCGCAACGTCTTTTCTTAAAAATCCGATTATTAACGCTGCGATCGCCCCTTCCGGCAAACCCCACACATTGCGTAAGATTGGTGAAAAAATCTTCGAGAAAAAATCAATAACGTTTAAAGCATATAAAATATTTACAAAAAGAATTCCCAGAAG
Source organism: Candidatus Omnitrophota bacterium (assembly GCA_013203315.1). GTDB lineage: Bacteria > Omnitrophota > Gorgyraeia > JABMRN01 > RBG-13-46-9 > JABMQJ01. The sequence continues at coordinate 1,778 of JABMQJ010000010.1, forward strand.
AACGTAAGGCACCGCTTCTTTTAAAAAACTTGAAATACGCATCCAAAGTTTTTTTATAACGCCCTGTAATTGCGGAATCCTATACGGGGGTATTTCCATTAAGATCTCCGGGCTTTTTCCTTTAAGGACCTTATTTAATATTACGCCTTTTACTATTAAAACAATGCCTAGTGTTGAAAACACAAGCGCGACGTAACCCCCTCCTCTTTGCCCGACAAGGCCGACAATCATGGCAATCTGCGCTATGCAGGGCACGGCAACAGCCATAAGCGTTGCGGCTATGAATTTCTCGCGCCTTCCCTCTAAAAGCCTCATTGCCAGGGCGCCCGGAACATTACATCCAAGCCCCAAAATCATAGGAATGATAGCGTATCCGTGCAGGCCTAAACGGTGCATAAAATTATCCGCAAGAACCGCGAATCTCGGCAGGTACCCGAAATCCTCCAGTATCCCCAGAACCAGATAAAAGCTGATTATGTAGGGCAGCACCATCGCAAACGGAACAAAAAGCCCTGTTGTAAAAACCCCGAAAGATTGCGTGTAATCGATTTTTCCGTCGACGAGTTTTCCTATAATAACGTCATGCAAGAATCCGCCCGAGCCCAAGAGCGCTGAGGCCTTCATGGCTATAGGCGTCCACAGTTTCTCGAAAAACGGTTCCGCTACGTATGTAATAAGATTTTCCGCCACAAAACGGATCACCCAAAAAGCGCAAAAGATAACAGCCACCGCGAAAGGTATGCCGGTAGCCGGTTTTATGCTTATATCTTCCAGCCTTTCCAAAAAGGTGTGGTGCCTGTGATGCAGCTTTTGAACATCTTCTATGATTCTCCCGATGTGCCGCCATCTTTCCTCGTCTGTCAGGCATTTAATTTTTTTCGCCTTCGCCTTCGGAAGGTGTTTGACCAGGTCCTTTATTCCCTCTCCTGTCAAACCGCACGTGGGTATGACCGGAACACCCAAAGCCTTTTCGAGTTTTCCCGCATCTATTTCTATACCCTTGTGCTTAGTTTCATCCCACATGTTAAGCACCACGATAACGGGTATATCTTTTTCCAGTAATTCCAGTGTAAGGTATAGATTTCTTTCCAGGTTCGTAGCGTCTATAATATTTATGGCCAGATCCCCGTCTTTTAGCATTCGAACCGCTACCTCCTCGGCTTTCGAGGTAGGGTCCAGGGTATAGGTTCCCGGGATATCTATAATCGCCGGTCGGGTGTCGTTTATTTTTATATACCCTTGCATAAACTCAACGGTTGTACCCGGATAGTTTGAAATAACTACTTTTGCGCCGGTAAGACGCGAGAAAATAGCGCTTTTTCCGACGTTGGGATTTCCTATCAAAAGTATCTTATTTATTTCCATTTCTTTCCACTTTTATAAAAACTTTTTCTGCCATGCCGAAACCGATCGCAACTTTGAAGCTATCAATAAGTACTCTTTGCGGGCCGCGCCAGAAATGCGACCCCTGCTTTTCTATCTTCTTCCCTATCCTTATTCCCATGCCCTGGATTCGCCGTGTTACCTCTTGGCCGCCCTGAATGTCCGTAACGGTGCCCACCTCGCCCGGTTTCATACCTACTATGCTTATGATCATGTTGTTTTTTTACCTTTTTTTATACATTTTTATAAAATGTTCCATGCTTCGGTCATATGTTTTTTCTGCGGCGGCGGGAAAAAAGCACGCCGGCGCCTCTTTATTGCCGAGGTGATATTGTAAGCACTCACAGCAAATGCCTTTTCTTGGGCACGGCTCATACGTACAATTACAGCGTAACATATTTTTTTCTTTTCTGCACTCCATATTCACTCTCCTATTTATAAGCGATGCCTTTCAGTTCTTCGACATATAATCTTGCTGAAAATGCCGCCGTAGCTCCGTCGCCGCAGGCGGTAACTATCTGGCGCAGGAGCTTCTTGCGTGCGTCCCCGCAGACAAATATCCCCATCTTTGACGTCTTCATGTTATCGTCTGCGATAACATATCCTTCCCTGTCAGTTTTTAAAAGACCTTTTAAAAAATCGGTATTCGGCGTATACCCTACAAATATAAAAGCGCCGTCGCACGGGAATTCGGATTCTTTTTTGTCTTTCAGGTTTTTCAATTTCAGCGCCTTTACCACTCGTTCCCCTAAAATTTCGTTCACTATTGAATTCCACATAAAATCAATTTTTTTATTGGCGAGGGCTCTTTCCTGTAAAATCTTTGTAGCGCGAAGACGGTCCTTACGATGTATTAATGTAACCTTTTTTGCAAATTTCGCCAGAAAGAGAGCCTCTTCTACTGCCGTATCGCCTCCGCCTATGACTGCAACGTGCTTTTCTTTAAACAACGCCCCGTCGCATACCGCGCAGTAAGAAACACCTTTACCGCGAAGCTTATCTTCTCCCGAAACGCCCAGCTTTCTGGGGGAAGCGCCAGTAGCAATAATCACAGAAAGCGTTGTAACGGATTCGCCCATTAATTCTACCTGCCAGGCTTTTTTACCTTCGGATTCAGTTTCTTTAATATTTACCGCATCGGAGGTTTTGAATTCTGCTGAGAATTTCCCTGCCTGCTTTTTTAATTTTTCCATAAGATCAAATCCACCTATTGCTTCCGGAAACCCGGGGTAATTTTCAATGTCACCGGTAATGGCTGCCTGGCTTGGCGGGTTGAAATTTCCGACCACTAGCGTCTTTAGCCTTGCCCTCGAAGCGTATATAGCCGCTGTAAGACCGGCCGGGCCCTGCCCTATAATAACAACGTCATTATTCATGCCTTACCTCTCCTTTTTAATACGGCTCTTTTACTCACGGGTTTCACTCTCTTCTTTTTCGCATCATAGACACTCGTAACTTTTACTCCGCTAAAAAAAGTTTTTATTTTCTTAATTTCTCCCCTGGAAAGCGGTTTTATCCCGCAAGGCCTTGTCGGCGTATTAATCTGAACTTCGTCGGGACTTATTTCGCGAGCGAGATGCGCAATATCTTTAACGTAGTTTCTGTTTCCTTTAAAGAACATTATCTGTAACGCAAATCGTCCCTTATAATTCGACCTGAATTTTTTTAACCCTTTTATGATTTTATCAAATTTTACCGTCTTTGCGGGTTTATTTATTTTCGCAAAAAGCTCTTGCGAATGCGCGTCAAGCTTGGCTATGACGAAATCTGCAGTGGCCAGATCTTTCCGGACATCCTTTTTGTCCATTGTCGAAGAATTCGTTAAAACCGCTATTTTATTTTTCCTTATCTTTCTTATGCCTTTTATAACTTCGCCTAGATTCCCGGCTAACGTCGGTTCACCCGCGCCCGAGAACGTAATATAATCTATTTTAATACCCGGGAACGCTTTTATTTCTTCTAAAATTTTCCCCGTTGGAATAAAAACTTTTCGCTTGCCGGTTAACCTGCCGCTTTTGCCTGCCTGGCAGTATACGCAGCCAAATGAACATATCTTACCCGAGCCGGCGTAAACCGGATCTACGCCTAAAGATCTTCCCAGCCTCCAGGAAGACACGGGCCCGTAAACATGCTTAAACATCTTCTTTGCCATAAGCTTTCCGTATCCCCCAAGTGGGGGCTTTAAGCACCATATTATACTATAATATCCTTAATAATGTCAAAAACGATTAGAAACAAATAGGGGAGGTTTGGACCTCCCCTATTTGTTATTTTGTAGAATTATTTACTCGTTTTATCGCGGTACGCCTGCGTGCGCGCCACTCCACGATTCGCCGCTTTTATCTTGCCAGCTTAGAGTTATCGTCTGGCCTTCGGTTCCGGCACCTGCTTTTTTAGAAGTCCTCGTGGCAGTTATGCTAAATCCGGTGTCAGAAGCGCCCGATACAGTGTAATTCCAGTAGGTCACACTACCTGAAGTTGGAACTTCAATAGCCAATAGGTTTATACTCCCGGAGTACTCTCCGTTCTCCAGCTTATAGAGATTTTGAGCCGTCCTTAAAGCACTCATTGTACTTACTGCTTCCGTTGCGCGGGCTTTCTCGATAAAGCCCATATACTGCGGAACCGCAAGAGTGGCCAAAACGCCTATTATTATAACAACCATCAAGAGTTCGAGCATTGTAAAGCCGTGACGCCTTCCAACAATGTTCATCATATTTTTCATATTTTACCTCCTTATTTTTTATCCTAATGTGGCAAATTTAAATATTGGCATGAACATCGCCACAATTAAACCGCCTATAACAAGCGCCATGAAAAGAAGCACCACCGGGCCCAGGAGCGTCGTAAATCTTGTCATTGTCGTGTCAACAATATCTCCGTAATATTTGGCGACCTCTTCAAGCATGCCGCTAAAATTTCCCGTCTTTTCAGCCACTAGAACAAGCTGTATTGCAAGCGGCGGAAACATATTCGTTTGATACAGTGACTCAGAAAGCGGAAGCCCGCCTACAATCTTTACCCTTGCTTCATCCACCCTATCTGCAAAAACAAGACTCTGCGAAGTCTTAACGGCAGCCTCCATAGCATTCACTATAGAAATGCCACTTTTCAATAAAACACTCAGCGTAGAGGCAAATCTTTCCAAGGATAATGAAAGCAAAAAATCGCCTAAAATCGGGATATTAAAAAGCACCCTCTCGGAGGCTTTTTTGCCGTAATTAGTAGACATTGCTTTTTTGAATAGGAACCCCGCTACAGCCGCTGAAATAACCACTACAAAGAAATAGCCCCTTATAACATTGCTTATCCCGACAATCACGGATGTGAAGAAAGGTAATTCCGCGCCAAATGCGCCGAAAAGTTCTTCGAATATCGGCACCACTTTAAAAATAAATACAACAATTGTAAGGATTGCAAGTGAAAAAAGCAAAATCGGATACATGAAAGCGTCTATAGTTTTTTTTCGCATCTCGTCTCTGGATTCCAGAAACGTTACTACCTGGCGCAGGACAAACGGGAGCTGGCCGGAAAGCTCACCTGCCGCTATCATGTCGCCCCAAAAACTCTCAAATATCCTGGGATATTTTTTAATAGCATCTGCCAGTGTAGAGCCGGCTTCCAGGTCTTTTTTTATCGTTTTTACCGTTGTAAGGAGTGTGGAGCTTTCTATCTGCTTAAGGACGATCTCGAAAGCTTCAATTATGGAAACGCCGTTTTCCAGGAGAATCGTTAATTCTTTGGCAAAAAGGCTTAAGTCTCTGGTTAATATTTTTCTATGCAGCTTTCTGCGATATTCTTCCTCTATTGATGCAGCTTCTTTTACAGAGAGTATAAGCAGGTCATCTTTCTGAAGGAGTTTTATAAGCTCTTGCTTGTTAGGGGCGAATGTCTGGCTGGTTATCAGTTTGCCTTTTTTGTCTCTCGCCTTATAGGTATAGTATGCCATCCTAGCTCACGTCCATGGTAGTAGCAAGGACCTCATCCAGGGATGTAAGCCCGGCGCGAACCTTTTCCAGGCCGTCAAGCCTCAGGGACTTCATGCCTTTTTTTTCTATTAAAAACTTCTTTATAGAGCTCATGTCTTCTTTTTTTTCAATCATAGTCTGAATGTCTCTATCTACGCACATGATCTCAAAAATAGCGACTCTGCCCATAAACCCGCGGTTTTTGCATGCATCGCAGCCTTTGGGTTTATATATTTTCGTGCCCTCAAGCTTATAGTCTTTAACTGTTTTTGCGTCTACCTTTACGAGTTCTTTACATTGCGGGCACAGTTTTCTGACCAGTCTCTGGGCGATTATCATGTTAAGCGTTGAGGCTAGAAGAAAAGGTTCTATTCCGAAATCTAAAAGGCGTGAAATCGACCCGACAGAGTCATTCGTGTGCAACGTGCTTAAAACAAGCCTTCCTACCAGGGCCGAACGCACGCATATCTCGGCGGTCTCCAAGTCTCTTACCTCACCTACCATGATTATATCCGGGTCTTGCCTTAGGAAGGTTCGTAATCCACGTGCAAAATCCAATCCGATTTGCGGCATTGCCTGGACCTGGTTAGCGCCCGCTATCCTGTATTCCACGGGGTCTTCTATTGTTATAATGTTTTTTTCCGGAGATTTTATTTCGTTTAGGAGACAATAAAGTGTTGTAGTCTTGCCGCTTCCCGTAGGCCCTGTGAGAAACACAAGCCCGTTTGGCTTATGTATATGGCTTGAAACCTTTTTCTGGTCTTCCTTATTTAAGTTTATGGTGCTGAGATTAAAATTTACCTGCTCTTTATCCAGTATTCTTATCGTAAGTTTTTCACCGTAAATGGTAGGGATCGTGGAAACGCGGAAGTCGATATTTCTTTTATCTATCTTTGTCATGAACCCGCCGTCTTGCGGAAGCCTTTTTTCGGCTATATCGAGGTGTGATAGTATTTTTATCCTGGATACGAGGGGCGCTATCATGTTTTTTGAAGGCGCGCTTTTCTCATACAAAATACCATCCACCCTGAACCGCACCACCACTTTTTCCTCCTGGGGTTCAACGTGTATATCGCTAGCCTTTTCCCTCACAGCGTCCTGCATCATGAGGTTTACCATTTTTATTACAGGCGCTTCCGCGGCTTTCGATTTTAATTCATCTACGGTTTCTTCCTCGGCCCTCCACGCCGCCTGTCCGGCCACGACTGACTCTTTAGTGTCAAACACCCCCTTGTGCAGATACAATCTATCGATGCCGATTAGTATATCCGACTTCGTGGTGCAATTAATCAAAAGATCCATCCTGGCTATTTTTTTAATATTGTCGATAACCACGAAATTAAGCGGATCCCACACGGCTACCGACAGATATTTTGATGTTTTCGAAAGAGGTAATACCATGTTGGTTCTTGCAACCCTCTCGTCTATAAGTTTATCCAGGCTTTGGTCAAAGCTTATACTTAAAGATCCGTCCGCGAGTGAGAGATATTTTATGCCGAGCTTCCTGCTTATGGAAAGGCAAAGCCCCTCCTCAGAAAGATAGCCAAGCCCTATAAGGGTTTCACCTAAGGGTTTGTGATCTTTGGTTTTTTGCTGCAAATTCAGGGCTTCTTCAAGCTGTTCTTTCGTGACAAGGCCTTCTTCCAGTAAAATTTCGCCTAGTTTTTTTCTGACAACTTTTACCATAACAGTTACCTCATCTTTATCGGTTGTATTTCTCAAGCGTATCGCGGATGGCGCGATCGCGCTGTGCCACTTCCGGCGGCATAATATACTGATCTTCTCTCTTTTTAACAATGTGCGGCGTAATAAATATCAAGAGCTCCGTATCATCACCTCTTTTATACGATGATTTAAATGCCTCACCGAAAAAAGGTATATCGCCGAGAAACGGGACCTTTCTTATTGTTTTAAAATTGTCCGTTTGTATAAGCCCGCCTATCACAACCGTATCGCCGTCTTTAACAAGCACCGTGCACGAGGCGCTTCGTACCTGCGGATCCAGGAATTGCGTGCTGAAAAATGTAGATGTTTGCGCTCTCGATACAGATGGTTCTAAATACATAAAAACTTGGCCTTTCGCATTGGCCTGGGGCGTTACTTTTAGCACTATCCCTGTTTCAACGCGTTCGGCTTTGCTTAAAACCTGGTCCCCTTCGCCGATAGTTGTGCTTTCCACGCCTATTGCCGTATTTGCCGATACCTTTATAACTGCCGGTTGATTGTTAAGGGTCATTATTTTGGGGCGGGAAAGATATTTTGTATCCTCGTCGTTAGATATCAATTTCAAAATAACTTCTGTGTTATTTGCCGTAATCGTTCCGTAATTGAAAAGGGCCGCATTTGAGAGCAGCTGGTCGTCGAAAGTTTGCTTTATCCACCATTCCGGAAACGGAAACCCTACTGGCACTTGCAGTTTTTGTGATTCATCAGAATCGGCATCTATGCCGTATTTAAAACCGAGTGTTTCGGTAAGCGACCCGTATTCCATGCCGATTCTTTTAAGCGCTGAGACTGTTGTTTCAACTATTTCCACCTGAATCATGATCTGCGGCGGCTCGACATCAAGTTCTTTTATGATAGCTTCGATAGCCTTGATATTCTCGGGAATCTCGGTAATAATGAGGCTGTTTGTTGGCTTATCCGCTATAATTTTGCCGTATTTAGTGAGAAGGCTCGAAACAATGTCAATTATGGTCTTACCTTGTGTTGCTTGCGGCATTTCAGAGCCTGCGCTGGACGCTAAGCCACCTTCGCCTGACCCGCCCATTTCCGTAATCGGAAACGCGCCTCCGGTGGAAGCAAAACCTACGTCTTCAGCCGGCATGGTCAGGCTATATGCCTGGATATAGTGTAGCTTTATCACCTTTGTTATAGTTTTTATTTCTTCGGTGCCGGATGGTTTTATTAAAAAGACGTCTCCTTTTTGCTTTTCATAGACGAGTCCGTTTGATTTCAGGATGGAACTCAGGGCTTCATCTACTGAGACGTCACTAAGATAAACTGTTACTTTCTTACCTTCAATAACTTCGCTTGCTATGAAATTGGCTCCGGTCTGCCTTGAAAAAGCTTTCAGTATATCTTTGAGCTCGGCATTTTCGAAATCAAGCGACACCCTTCTTTCCTCCATGCTTGTAATTTGTCCTGCATCACCGGCCATGGCTTCACCGGGAGGAGGCCCAATACCGGTAAGTTCCTGGGTATAACCCGTAGGCTCTGTCATTAAGAAAACTAGAGAAGTTAATATAATATAAAATTTTATTTTCATGGTTCCCTCACCTCGCCTTTCCGGCTCTAAGTTCTATCTTTTTGCCGTTTTTCATAACAATAACTTTATCTTTTGCTATACTTAAGACTTTCGCGCCTACCGCGTTTTCACCTTCGCCTACAACTTCTCCGGAAATTATGGCCAGGCTTTCTTTCCCGCCCCATATCACACCTTCAAGAATGAGTTTTTCTCCCGCGGATTTGGCTGCGTTTTCGCTTGAATTAAACCCAAATAGCCCCTCGTCTTCAAGAGTTACAATCTCAGCCGGCCTTTGAAATGGGTTCCTTGCAGAGGTTCCCGTATAGGAAATATCTTCGCCGGAAAATTTTTCCATTTCGGCTTCCATGTCTTTTGTAACAAGAATATCTTTTCCAGGCTTAGCGGAAGTAAAAAGGTTGCCCTGGGTATGTTTCCGATAAATAAAATTAACGGCAAGTACGAGGATAAAACCCCCGATAACGACTTTTTGTATTAAAATCTTTTTTTCTTGGCTCATTTTTTTGGACTAAATCCTGTAATTACTAACCTGAACGCAATTAGTGGTTCTCCCTTAATAGCAGGCACCGGGCGAGTCTCTTTTCCCGGCATCCCGACGCCCTCACCAATCATTTCTTCGGTTATTCCGCCTGGAAGCTCCTCTCCGGGCATCATTCCTTCGGGAGGCATATCCTGTGGCATAGCCCCTCTCGGCATACCGTCCGGAGAAAAACCGGGATCCTCGGGGAAAGCAGGTTCTCCAAAACCAGGCCCCTCGGGTATAGTAGAAAGTCCTTCATGTCCCGGCATAAATCCTTCCATATCCGAATACATAGATATGTCGTCAGCCCTCATGCTCAATTCCTCGGTAATAAGAAGCTTATCACTTGCTTCCAAATCGCTTATGAAGTGAGCTACATTATTATAGGAAGCCATGCCTTCTATCGCGATGCTTATTTTCAGGTGACCCTCTACGGCCCCGCTCTCAATCGGTTTTACCTCATCAAGCACAACCGACCGGTTCTTGGCGGATTTTGTTATTATCTCGATAAGCTTATACGCATTTTTTTCTACGGCGAACTCTGAGTTAAATTTGTTTGAATATTTTGTGTATTTTTCGATTTTTTTGAGGGCTTTCAGATTTTTGTTTGAGTTGTAGATAGTTTTTTGCGATTTATAAAAAGTTCCGAGGTCGTGCCTCATGAGTAAAAAATATGCAACGATACCGAGAGTCAGAAAAGATATAAGATATGCCATTTTTATCTTATCTTTTAAGATGTTTTTTAGGCTCGCTATTTCCATACTCTTATCCACCTATTGCAGAAGAATCTCAAATTCCGTAACTTCCTTCTCGAGGAGGTTTTTTTTCCTCACCGAAATAAGCTTAACTTCCTTGAAACCGCTCATCATGTTTTTATCGTTACCGATATTTTCCAGTATGCTATTTATTACGACAATCCCCGCTTCTGTCGGGGCGTAAATGGCTCCTTCGATCGTAAGCGCTGGTTTACCATTTTTACTGATAGGGTTTCTGAAATCAATGACGTTTATCCATGAGAGCGGGGCGATGTCTTTCCCAAGTTCATTAAGTTTTTTCGTTATGTAAATCCTGTCCGAAAACACTTTATGTATAAAGTCTGCTTTTTCTTCGGTAATATCTTCGTAGTATGTTATTTCATCGCGCGATGCGCCTGAGCTTGCGATGCCGGAGGCTTTAAAATACTTTTTTATTTCTTTTGTCAGGCTTTCTATTTTTTTGGCTTGCAGGAAATTTACGCCTGCTAACAGAATGTGCAGTGCCAGAATGCCGCATAAAATAATCCCGGCTTTTGCCGCTACGGGTTTATATATGCAGGGATCCTGCTCCGCTATTTCTCTGGGGGCAAGATTAAGGAAAGGTTCTCCCACGGCCTGACGCAGGAGAGAAATCGCGGGAAGAAATCTATCCCGGGTTTCGTCGTTTTTTTCCTTGAATTTGAAATTAGAAAATTTTACCCTTTCTATCGTCACCCCAAAATCGTCACCGGTTATTCCTTCATTGAGAGAATAACTGAATCCGGAAATAAATATTTTATCAACCTCGCGCTTTGCTTCTTTCTTAATGTACTCAATGGTGTGCAGCACATCTGTTTCAATCGCTCCCCAGATATCTTTCAAAAGCGGGTATTTCATTTCGGTAGTCTTAAATTCATCCTCACCGGTTATAATGTTTACGCTCTTAAAAAAATAGGGATAACGGTCTACTACACCCGTTATTACTATTTCATTGGATGGTTCGTAATGAACCGAGATATATGCTTTTTCTTTTTCCAGCTTCTGCTCGGAGTCCAGAATTCTGGCGATAAGTACTGGTGTAGGTATTATGACAGACGGCAGGATTTTTTTCTCCTGGTGATATTTTATCAGGGTATTTATATTTTTCGATTCTGACGCTACGAAGAGGACTTCCTGCGATCCGGATTTTTTGTCGCACTTTTTAAATCCAAATGCCAGATCCTCTATGGCGTAAGGAATGTATTTTTGCGCCTCGAATACAACTACCTTTTCCAGCTCATTATCCATGACCTGTTTGAAGAAAAAGCGGCGCAGTAACAAAAACTCGTCTTTTAGATTAAGGGCAATCTTTTCCGGTTTTTCTTTTTCGAATGCCTTGGAGAAAATCCTATCAAGTTCGGCTTTTGCTTCCGGTTGGGTTAGGTCTTTTACGTTTTTCAAAACCGGGTATCTCTGCATGGAGGAAATACGCACCCCGCCCAGGGTAACTTCACCCTTTACTATATCGACAAAATCTTCGCTGAGATAAACAGCGGTGCCTGAAAGTAGTAACTTTTTTATATTATCGTATATTCCTGCCATAGCCTTTTATTAAAATCGAACCTTATCGCCTCTTTTTATGCCAATGTTTACCATGGATTTGTGAAGCGCTTTTGTAATCGCCGCGTCATTACCCACTCTTTCCACCGAGACCTGCGCCAGCATCTTTCTTCCTCTAAAAATGTAGAGTACGTCGCCCTCTCTTACACCTTTTCGTTTTCCCGTATTTACCACTATAAAATCATAACGCTTATTAACCTCTAAAACCTTGCCCTTGTTTTTTAGCTTTATCGGCTTTACTTTAATGGGCGCGAGCGTTACATCGCTTGAGGAAGTTTCTTTATTCCATGGTTTTCCGGCAATTACCGATAATTTTTCTATAAGCTGGGTATTTTCGGTTTTGTATTCTTCGATTTTATTTTTAAGTTCGTCTATTTTCTCGCCCTTATCAAAGGCTGCTTTTTCGGCAGTTGAAAGATTTTTACCGATTTCGTCCACCTCGTATTCGAGTTGTTCGATATTGCTTTCGTATTCATTCATCTTGCCGAGCAGAAGCTCGTTTTCCTCTTTGTATATTCCCAATTTGGTTTCAAGGGTTCTTCTTACTGCGGAGAAGTCGGCTATTTTGCTTGTCAGAAATGAAACTTCGCCTTTAACTTGATCTAAGTGGCTTTTAGCGCTTTCGTTTAACTCGTATAGATACCACGTAAGAGAAGCCAGGGCGCATATGAGGATGACGGCAACAATTCGCCATATGTTAAATTTCATTTTATTTTCTCCTTGGTTTCCTTTTGCCTCTTCCCGACATCGCGCAAGATACTTATGAATATTTCGGTTAATTTTGGATCCATCTTAGTTCCGGCGAAACTCCTCATGGTTTTTATGGCTTCGGGGGCTGTCATGGCTTTTCTATACGGCCTATCCGTCGTAATTGCGTCATACATGTCCGCTATGGAGAGCATCCGTGAGGTAAGCGGTATCTCCTCACCTTTTAAGCCGTCCGGGTAGCCTGTCCCATCATAGCTCTCATGGTGGTGCCTGACGAGTTCGCTTAATTTCGACATGGAGCGAAGCGGTTTTAAAATATTCTCCCCGATAACCGAATGGTGTTTCATGATTTCGTATTCCTCGGGCGTAAATTTTCCTTCTTTTTTTAATATCTCGTCGCGTATCCCGAGCTTGCCGAGATCATGCAGCACCGCTCCGCCTTTTAGTACCTTTTTTGTCTCTTCGTTTATATTCAGTCTATCGGCTAATTTCATAACATACCTACCTACTCTTTCAAGGTGCCCTGCGCTATAAGCGTCTTTTGCTTCAACGGCGCGGGCTAAGGTAAGTAACGTTTCGTAATATGTTTTTTCCAGGTCCCTGCTTAATTTTAAATTCTCTATAGCTATGGCTAGTTGTCCTGCTAAATTTTCGAGAAGGAAAAGGTCTTCTGTGTCTATTTTTCCGGTATCCTTCAGGTTGCTGACACCCAGAACGCCGATAACAACGCTTTTTTCCATGATCGGAACGCAGAGCATGTTATTGTAAGAGAGGTATTCTTCTTCGGGCGGTATGTTCATTTCTTTTGATCCGCCTTTTTTTATAACCATGGGTTTTGAGGCCGTTATAGCAAAACTTACAACGCCCTTATCCGAAGGAAGCTCCATGTTTTCGGATATGTCTTTTTGCGGGCCGGAATACGCTCTCAGAAGTAAATGTTTCATTTCGGAATCATACAGAGCCAGAAACGAACCCTCCGCTATCAGCACCTTTTTCATGGTTTGGACTATGAGCTTAAAAAGGGCATCTGTTTTGTGCGTCGAGGTTATCGCGTATCCGATCTTCTGGAAAAGTTCGCGGGTTAAACTGTGGGAAGATTCCAGGTCTTTTATTTTACTTTCCAGGTCACGCGTGATCCTGTTAAAAGCCATGGCCAGGTCCTTTAATTCGTTACCGCCAAAGGTTTCCGCGCCCCCCGAGGTGAGCTTAATGTCTTTGGTAAGGCCCGTGATTGACGTAATAATTTTTTTAAGCACAAATCCGCCGAAAGCCCCGGAAAGTATTACACAGAAAACAACAATTCCAATGTATGCTGCCGAGAATGCCGCGGCTTTTTGCGAAAGCAACATAAATATAAGGTAAGAGGCGAGGGTGATCGGAATTACAAAAAGGAAGAAAAATATAAGGGCAGACTTAGTATGTAAAGTATCTCTTTTTTCCATATTTTTTTATCACCTTTTCGCGATTGAGGTATTTCTTCTTATTTAATTACATCTGATATAACTATACCACATAATATCGGGGATTGAAAGCGCGATAACTATCTTCTTTATTGCGTTTGTGAATTTTAATCCATTACAATTTCAAGAAAACTGAGTACGGTAACCAAGCTTTCTTTTTTATCTTCTTTTTTTGGAAATTTTTCCTGCCATTTGACAATAACCTCGATACGTTTAGCGTTTGTAATTTCCGACACCTTAAATTCATCGACACGATAGCTTAAAGCTCCCTTAAAACGTTCTTTAAAGTGGCCGTCCGGTAAATCGCAGATTTCCGGGTCAGTGTGGTCCCCTTCTTTAAGCGCCACTTCGAGATCACCGCCTGTTAGCGCCAGTAGCTTCTCAAGAGCGCCCCTTGCGTAGTTTACGGCCTCAAGCCTGTGCAAAGTGCGCACAAAAAGCCGTTCTTCCATTATATAGACTCCCGCTATGCCGCTTCCGACTACTGCAAGAATAAGAGAGGCCACAAGCACCTCGAGTAAGGTAAATCCTTTTTTATTCATCTTTTTTACTTTTATTTCCATTTTATGATCGGCATCCTTCTAGCTTTGTCTTTGGGGTACCCGTATGTAAAATAGGTTCTCCTTAAATTGTAAAGCGCGGGGTCATGCTCTTCTTCGCATACTACTACCCTTGTAACATTGTTTATCCTGGCCTCGCCTTCTATTATCATGACGTCATCCCGTTTTTCACGCCTCACGTTAATTATATCGTCACCTTCGGGTGTAATCGAAAATGTCAGGCTCAAAGGGCTGTTGACAGGGTCGGTGTAATAGAGATACCTCATGTACTCTATGCCGGCGGATCCAAGATAATACGCCTTTGTGGAATTGATGTACCTGGTGGCAATCTGAATTCGGTAAAGAACAGATAATGAATATGCCGCAACCATGATAGAAAGGACCGCCCCTACCACTAACACAAGCACTATGACAAAACCTTTATTATTTCGCTTCATCGTCTATCCTTGCTATTTTTTATTGCAGTACGCTACGCTGCCACTCTCGAAACCGGTCATACCACTCTCGATACCGGTCATACCACTTTCGATACTCTTCATACCACTCCGTGTACTTCCCCTCTTTATACCATTCCCACCGTTTTTGGTACAACTCGTTCAGCTGCCTACTCCACTCTTTCTGCTCTTCATTCCATTTATTCCACTCTAACCATTCTATGCCGCGCCTCCCATAATCCCACCAACCCCGATAGCTGTCATACACTCCTATCGGTCCCTGGGCGCCCATATCCTCTTCGCCTACCCACGCATCTCCGTACTCGCCTCCGTAAGCGCCCATTTGCGCTTTCTTAGCTTGTTCACTACTCACTTCATCCGGTATATCACTATCTTGGTCATATCCGATTAACCAATCTGTATTGTCGAGTATTGGATCCAGGAGAAGACGAAAATCCTGCTCGTCAAAGGGGCCATTATCCCATGTATCAAAAGGCGGCGGTTTACTAATATTGCTACCCTCGGGGGTTGTGCCGTATAAATCCGAATCGCTAATGTTGTCATCCGGAATACCGTCTACGTGAGAACCCGTGCCCCAGACAATGTTGCTTTCTAATGTGGCGCGGGAGCCTGATCCTAGACTCCCTTCAACCCCGGAATTCACAAGCGTATTACTACGTATCGCCGCATCGCCCACATTATATTCCCACTCTCGCTGCCTCTCAGCGAAATGATCTCTCCATCCAACTTTCTTGTCAAGCGCTGCAAACTTATCTGTCGACGACCTAGTAGCAATAATACCATTGCCGGTATTGTTGTAAAATATGTTATTCAAGACACGGATCTCGCCCGGGTAGTCATATTGATAGACGAACTTTTCTCCTGTAAATCTCTGTTGGTCCTCTTTCAATATCGGATTGAACACAAGCTTAAAAGGCCTGTAGGTGTACGTGGAATGCCCCCCTCCGTTAAACCATACACCGGTTGTGTTGTCGTGAAAAAAGTTGTTTCTTATTATGCCTTTATTCGTATGAGTAGCGAATATTCCGCGCGTGCCCGCCATTATTTTATTGTGATAAATATCAACCGGCGCCATTGAATTATCCAGGTAGATACCGCTATAAGCGTTTTCTATTATGTTATTATGGATTAAGATGTTACTTGTATCCGTACCGCCTCTGGAATAAATCTGTATGCCGCGATCGTTTATGCGCTCGAAGCGATTATTATATATTTCATCAGTAATGCGTCCGCCGCCGTATCCGTAATGATTGATGTGTATACCCCTGTTTGTGTAGTGAAACCAGTTATCATGTATCGTTGTAACAATATCTGCGCTGCCGTAATATGAATCCTCATCTACCAAAAGATTCCACACGCTGCGGCGGTTGTAATAAAAAAGGTTGTTATAGATGTCTGAATTAATTTCTGCTCCTCGCGCGAATAGACGTAAGTAAACCACGTGATAGGTAGGATAATAATAAAAGGCGTTATCGTTTATTTTGATTTGTGTGGTTTGCGGGTTATTGTATTGATATATATACGCGTAGAAAGTATAAATACCGGAGCTCTTTCCGTAAAAGTAGTTATCATGCACGCGAAGATCGTCCGCGCCGTAAACAAAGAGGCCATTCCTGCAAGAAGATACTGTGCAGCCGGCAATCTCAACTTTTCGTTCGTTTCTCGCTCTGCGCTGGCCCGTGTAGTTCGGGAGAAAAATCCGCACCCCTCCGCCTGATTGGTAAAAATTTGTATTTAGAATATTAATATTGACTTGCTTACTGTTTACAATAATACCGCCCCAAAGACGAATGGTCGATCTCCATCGTTTATAGTAATCCCAATAGTTATCCCCCGGGCGCCACTTCAACCGCTCCGGACGTAACCAGTATACCAGTACCTTGGCGCTTGATCCCGAGTCTTCACCTCCACATTGAAAATCACCTTCGGTGTATATCATGGTGCTGGTTCCCAAGTATAGGCGCGTGCCCGGATGTATCGCTAAACTTGTGTTGTCGGAAAAACAAACGAACATGTTTCTTACCTCGGCGGCCGAGCCGGAAAACGAGTGGTCACCCGTTACGACAAATATGGTCTCGGGGGTATCGGAAGATTCGGTAACGCTACCAAGTGCAGTGGTTAAGTCCAGGTATGGAAACTGTTTTGTCCCGTCCGGCGCGCCTGAAACAGCCCTGGGATCAACATAAATCAGGTCCCAGCTCTCTTTCGAGGTAGCGGTGACTTTAGCGTAGAATAAGCCCTTCTTGCCATATGTGCTTCCCCCGGCCTTAGCTTGCCTGGGCTCATTCCAGAGTTCCATTTCTATGCTCCGGAAACGCTTGGTGAGCCTTTCCTCGTCAACACCCTTAAAAAGTTCTTTCGTTTCTATATCGCGAGCCAGGATAGCTGATTTCCTTTCGCCTTCCTGAAATATCAATTTTCCACCGCTCAGTGTATAAGTTCTTATGCGAGGGTAGGAATGAGAGTGCAGCTCGATCTTGGTAGGGCTTTCTACGACTATCCATGCGGAATTCGCGATATTCTCGTTTATATGGGCCAGGGCGAGCTGCGCGTCGAGTATGCTTTGAAACTGGGTCGAGGATTCCTTGATAAGCTTGGCGTGAAGCTGATAGAGGCTCCCTGCCGCCATTCCGATGACACTAAAAATTAAAGTGGCGATAAGGACTTCTAAAATCGTAAATGCTTTTTTTCTGCGCATAACAATAATAAATAAATATAATTTGCTTAAAGTATATCATTATTATGTACTAAAAGCAAGTTTGTGGGGGAAATTAAGCGAAGAAAAGGTAAGCTTAAAACTTTTTATTTACCTAAAAAGCGCTTTCTCTCTGCGAGAAGGATGATGTTTCTGAGCTCTTCCGCGTCACGGGCATCCAGCCAGCGCTTGTCGAATTCTTTACTTTGCGCTATTTCAGCGATTGCAGCAAGCGCCCTTAGGTGAAAATTACGCTCATCTTTGGAACCAATAAGCATGAATACAACGTGCACTTTTGACTCTACGCCCGGGAATATTATTCCGCCCTTGCACCTTGCAAGCAGTATCCTGAACTTATGTTCTCCCTCGACAATGATGTGAGGGATAGCAAGGCCGGGCCTTATAACAGTGCTTGAATCTTTTTCGCGTTCTATCAGTAAATCAAATACCGGGTCCCGGCCCATGCCAAGCTCTCCGGCAAGTTCATCGGCTGCCTTTCCAAAAAATTCTTCCATGCTGAGTGAATTTTTCAGATCAAGTATCTTCGCGTCATTTATTATTTTGTCGAATCTGTCTTCAACAATTTTATCCCGCTCGATTATAATTTCTTTAAGCTCTTCCGGCAAAGTAGCCCCAACCAGTTCCTTGGCGGTAATCCTCTCTATGACATGTACGAGCGCCGCTTCACGCTTTGCCCCACGCCTTGCGTAAACCAGGTACCACAAAAGAGCGCACGCAATAAAACATGCGGTTATTGTAAGCGGCGCCTTTCCCATTTCAAAAATAAGAAATCCATATCCTATAATACCCAGTATCTGAATCCACGGGTAAAACGGGGATCGAAATTTCGGTTGGTAGCTTTGGATTTTACTTTCCCGCATTACAATAAGCGAGAGATTCGCAAATATAAATAATAGAATCATAAGGGTAGACGCGGTTTTCACAAGATTTTCCAGGCTTAAAAATAATATAATGATTATCATAAACGCGGTTGTGCAGATTATGGAAAAATGAGGTGTTTTAAATCTTGTGTTTACTCGTTTAAAAAAATGCGGCAAGAGAAAATCCCTGCTCATTGCCAGGGAATCGCGCGAGGCTGAGAGGATGCCTGCGTTGGCCGTCGAGGTGAAAGCCAGTACAGCACAGACGGCGAGTAGTATGATTCCGAAACTCCCCGCAAATACGCCGGCCCCGGCTGAAATCGGCGCAAGCGTGCTTGAAAGCGTGCCGGGATCAAGGAGTCCTACCGTTACGAAAGTAACCGCGGCGTAAAGCATCATTACGACAAAAAAAGCAAGAAACATTCCAAGCGGTATATTGCGCCCCGGGTTTTTTACTTCTTCCGCAACGCAGCACACTTTGGTTAAGCCCCCGAATGAAACAAAGACAAGGCCCGCCGTAGCAAAAATGGAGCCCGCCCCATACGGCGCGAAGGGAACATATCTCTGGGGCTCGATAAATAAAAAACCGCGAACTACGTAAAAGACAAGTATTGAGATAAGAAAAAGAACAAGCGCTATCTGCAGTCGACCGGCTTCTTTGGCGCCGAGAATATTGATAATCATGAAAAAGAGGCAAAATCCCACGGCAATGAGCTTTATCTGCATTTCCGTAATTCCGGGATTAATGAGCGTGGCAAATATACCTATTCCGAGAAGCGCAAAGGCGCTTTTGAAACTTAGGGAAAACCAGCTGGCAAGTCCGCCTATTGTCCCCGCGGGGGCGCCCATGCTTCTTTCGATGAAAAAATAAACCCCTCCCGCTTTCGGCATGGCAGTGGCAAGTTCCGCTTTTGCGAGCACGGCCGGCAGGACAAGAATTCCGGCTAAGATGTAGGCAAAGATAACGCTCGGCCCTGTTTTCGCGTAGGCGATGGCCGGTAAAATAAAAAGTCCGGAGCTAATCATCGCTCCGGACGCTATGCAAAAAATATCTAAAAGACCGAGATCTCTTTTTAATTTCTGCGGCATGGTTTTAGGTTCAACCTCTTACCAGCTTTTTACAAAGTCTTTCAAGTTAACGAGGCGCTCTGCCCTTAGACTGCTTAGAATTTGTTTCACGCAGGTTTCGGGATCCTGATTTTCCGTGTCGACTACGATATCGGCGCTATCGGGTTCTTCGAAAGGAGCCGAAACTCCGGTAAATTCCTTTATCTCACCAAGCCTTGCACGTTTATACATGCCCTTAACGTCTCTTTCCTCGCAGGTCTCGAGACTGCATTTAAGATAAACGAGTTTGAAATCTCCGATAGTCTCTTTAATCATACGCCTATATTCATTGGTAGGAGATACGAAGCTTGCGATTACAAAATTTCCGTTTTCGTTGAAAAGTTTCGCGACGTGAGCAATGCGGCGCAGATTTTCCTTTCTGTCTTCTACGGAAAATCCTAAATCTTTGTTTAATTTGCCGCGGACATCGTCACCGTCTAAATGCACGGCTTTGTAGCCACGGTTATCCAGTTCTTCCTTCAGTCTTTTCGCAAGCGTTGTCTTGCCGGAACACGGAAGGCCCGTTAACCACACCGTCGTGCGTAAAGTCTTTATGTATTCTGTTACTTCGGGCGGAACGTTACTATCTTCTCCGGCTCGTACTTTTGTTCCGGAAATTTTTCCGATATCCGCCGGTGGGTCTACCCTGTTCACGTCGTAGCCTACTTTTCTTCCTATGTTGATGCTTTTTATATCGGGGATTACTATGATTTCGACTTTATCGCCGTAAACCCTTCTAATCATCTCGGCGCATTGCTCGGTTGTATAAGGATTTTTTTCGGAAATTTCCGTATTTCTTATCGCAACGCAGACATTCTCGCCTTCGGTTAAGGCGCGGTCTATCAAGAATTTGTGTCCGTTATGAAATGGCTGCCATCTGCCGATAAATAAAGCAAATCTCTTGTGCGCATTGTACATGTCCTATTCCTCCTGTAGTCAGCTGTAATTAAATAAGGGAAGTATTATACCATAAATACAAAAAATGTGAAGAAGGAAAATTGGGGAGGTTTCCTATTTCTGCGGTTCGATGATTACCTTGATGGATTCACCGGCTTCGGCTACGAGACGGAACCCAACGCCAGCCTCTTTTAAGCTGAGCCGGTGCGTAATCAGTTTGCGTACGGGTATGTGGCCTTTGTGAATTAACTCCAGCGCTCTTGCGTTATCCAGTGGCGCGCTTCCGTATGAAGTCATTAGTTTTATTTCTTTGCGCCAGAATTCATTGACCGGAACCGGCAATTCGACGCCGGGGTCGGTAGCTGCGAAAAATAAAACTGTGCCTCCACGATCCACGCACTGCAGGGCTTGCTTGAAAGCAGAAAATGCCCCGGTGCATACGATCACAAGGTCTGCAAGTTTTCCGTTATTAATTTTGCGTAAGGAATTGAGAATATCGTCCTTGGCATTAAGGCTTGCGTCGGCACCTAAATCTTTTGCCATTTTCAGGCGATATTTATTGACGTCTGTAGTAATGATTTTACCGGCGCCGGAGTGGCGAGCGAGTAGCAGGTGGAGTAATCCTGAAATGCCACTTCCGAGAATAAGTAGAGTCTGGCCCGGTTTTAGCCCGGCTAATCTCTCTCCCCGGACAACGCAACCAAGCGGCTCGATAAACGTCCCTTCTTCAAATAAAACTTCTTTCGGCAGTAAAAATACACCGCACTCCACGTTTATCTTCGGAACACGTATATATTCGGCAAATCCGCCGGGAAAAAAGTTTGTCGCATGTAAAGTCTCGCATGCGGTATGGTGATCATTCACGCAGTAATGGCAGGTATTGCACGGAACGTGGTGAGAAACAAAAACCCTATCGCCTATCTTATAACGCTCTTCACCCTCCCCCACACCTACAATTTCTCCGGCAATTTCATGCCCGAGGACAATAGGCGCTTTTTTAACGCGATACCATTCGAGAACGTCGCTACCGCAGATACCGCTTGCTATTACTTTAACCAGTAGTTCGCCGGGGCCGATCGTTGGTTTTGCTGCTTCCTCAAGCCGGACATCGCTATTTTTGTAGTACGTCGCTACGC
Source organism: Candidatus Omnitrophota bacterium (assembly GCA_013203315.1). Classification (GTDB taxonomy): domain Bacteria; phylum Omnitrophota; class Gorgyraeia; order JABMRN01; family RBG-13-46-9; genus JABMQJ01. The sequence continues at coordinate 23,146 of JABMQJ010000010.1, forward strand.
GCATGTCCTTACGCTACTCTTTGTTTCATTAAATAACTCGTATGCTTCTTTAGCAGTCGCTTTTTTGTGGATAATTGCCTGCAAGGCCCGAGCCATGCCAACAGGGTTTGGATTCTGCCAAACATTTCTTCCTAAATTTATCCCTATGGCGCCTTTTTGCATGCCGTCGCAAACGAAATCAAACACTTCAAGCTCTGTTTTGCATTTCGGGCCGCCCGCCATAACTACGGGAACCGGACAACCGTTTACAACCTTGTCAAAATCCTTATCACACCAGTAGGTTTTTACAACACGCGCTCCGAGTTCTGCGGCGATACGGCAAGCCAAGCCAAGATACCTGGCATCGCGCTTGCCCATTTCTTTACCCACAGCCGTAACAGCCATTACAGGGATCCCGTAATTCTCGCACTCATTGACAAGTTTACTGAGATTTGAAAGCGTTTCCTTTTCGTAATTACTTCCAACGAAAATAGAAATGCCGACAGCCGCTACGTTGAGCCTAATAATTTCCTCGATAGAAGTTGTGATAACTTCATTCGCCAGATCCTTACCCACTACGCTTGTGCCACCGGATACGCGTAAAATTATGGGCTTACTGTTTGCCGGATCCACGCATGAACGAAGCACCCCTCTTGTGACGAAAAGTGCGTCGCAGAAAGGCAAAAGCGGTTTTATGGTTTCGCCGGGTTTCTCCAAAGAGCTCGTCGGCCCCTGAAAATACCCGTGATCAATCGGCATAAAAAAACAATGTCCGTCGGGTTGAATAAGTCTGCTCAAACGATTTTTTATTCCCCAATCCATTTTATTTTCCTCCTTATTTTTGTCTCCGGAACCGGAGCCCTATAGCCTAATAAGCTATGTGGCCTAAACGTATTATATTCTATTCTCCGGCGTTCCACAAGCACTTTTGCCTCAATCTAGTGACTTTGAACTTTTTCCTTGCCATCTTAGGCCCTTTTCTACTACCATACTATAATACAAACTTTGGTTATGAAATGCGAATCAGAAATGAAAAAAACAGAACTACATAAATTCTCAAACACGCACTACGTCCCCGGAAGCAGGGCAAAAAGAATCCTCTGGCTGGTGTCAAGTATCGTGTTTTTCAAGTCTTCTGTTCCCTACCCGTATATTTTTAAACTTTTTATTCTGCGGCTTTTTGGCGCAAAAGTAGGCAAAAATATTGTTATAAAGTCTTCAAATTAATATTAAATATCCATGGTTTCTGGAGATAGGAACCAATGTCTGGATAGGCGAAGGCGCCTGGATAGGCGCCAGATACGTTGTTTGCCCGGGTGTTAAGGTGCGGCAATCATTCTGTTTTAACCGCGGGGTCAGTGGCGACGCATGATTTGGAACCGTACAAAATTTATCAGGGAAATCCGGCTACCTATAAAAGAAACAGGGTTATTAAAGATTAAAAAGAGCCCGTTCTTCCAACCTGTTTAATTTAAAATCGTTAAATCCATTTTGTTTTAGAAATTCTTTCGGATGGAAAAACAGTGAATTATTCAGTATCTTTATAAGCAATTATATGCGCTGCCAGCGGTAGAAACATCCTTGGCATTAATTCACGTATTGGTTGCGCAAGAGGAAATTTAGTTTTATTGATTATGCGCACTAGCAAATTTGTAGGATTTCCAAAACCAACCCCGATAATTTTGTAACCTCTTTTATGAAAATAAGTCCGGGGAAAATAGCTTTTATGAGCTTCGAATTCATTATATCCCCCGATTTGATTCAAGCCACCTCGAAAAAAAGGCCAGTTTGGCACTGATATGATAATTCTTTTTTTTGCGGCTTTTTCAAGAATATTAATAACCTCTTCTGCCTTATCCTGTTCTATATGCTCTATAAACTCAATTGCCAAAACAGTATCCCATACATCCTGTAAAGGCGAAGGCATTACCTGATGCCACACTTTGCGATAGCAATTACGTTGAGAACTAAGTTTTACATTTGGCGGAAAAGCATCAAACCCGTCAACATACTGGTGCTCGGTAGTCAATCCGGCTTCAAATGAATTGCATTGAATAAGGCAACCCCAACGTCCATAGCCGCAGCCGGCATCAAGTATAGTTTTGGTATCTCTGTGGATCAGTGGTACAACAATCGGGTCTAAATAGCAAGGGGAAGAACTCATTTATTAAACCCTTTTTGTTTTGACAATGTCATCTGCATATTTTTATTCAATCTATTCTTACCTCTTATTCAGACACTACCCATCAATTCAAAATACCCGTTTCACCACGCTTTAGCATTATAATCTCGCTATTTCACATTGCGATTAACAGGCTCCGGATAAATACGACTAATCGGTAAACAAGTTATAACACAAGTGGTTTATTGTCAAGGGATTAGATAGTCTCGTTGTTACCCGATTGTTCCCGATGCTTCCCATTGTTTTGGGGTTGGATGGGCACCATCTGGGTACTAAAAAATTTATAATTATAATTGCAAATAAATTTCTGATTTGTTACTATTTATTCTTTAATACAAAAACAGGCTGAGGTCCTGCACCAGTACCATAATCTTTGTCTAGCATATAATCATTATATCCAAACGAATCTACGACTTCCCATGTTGCCAACAATAACGGTAGTCTGATTCTTCCATATCTTCTATGCACATTCCAAACCACAGCATCCGCTCCAACAGGAACTGCTAAAAAAAATATCCCATTTGGTTTAAGAATATATTTCATCTTTTTCATTGCTTCTAAATCACCTGCAGGATTTAGCGTGTCGCCATATCTACCTAACTCATCATGCTCAAAAGAAGAAATTGAAAAAGCTACATCGTATCTTTCGCTATTTCTATTATACTCTTCAACAGTTAATGCTTTTACCCGCGTATCCTGTACAATAATTCTATTATATTCTATTATCGTTGGCTTTCCGCCATAAGCCAGACAAATACTTTCATATCTGATCTCATCAGAACCCATTACCGCAACTTTTTTTGCTTGAATATTGTATTTTTCTAAAGCCTGATAAAGCCAAGAATCTGTTATGCCATAACAAAATGTCTTTTTTCTTTTAACCTCTTCTATGCATGAATCAATCTGCTCCTTTGTATAGATTAAAGGGTTATCCGGGGTATAAGAGTCGTCTCGATATTCATATTCAACTTTGATTTTGCCATTTAATGTATATCCATTATACAAACTTATAGGGTTTTTTTTAGGTGGTTTTTTCTTTTGCAATTTCTCAACTCCATTATTTTTTTTACATACTCTGTAAATTATCACCTTTAAATAAAATATGGAACGTAACTATACTGGCGGAGAGGCAGGGATTCGTTTATGTGTGTTTTCGTAACTCTCCGTCGGACAATAGGTTATAACAGAAGTCTTTTATTGTCAAGCAATTAAGGATTCTATAGTTTTTCTAATTTTATCTCGGTTTGGTTCAAATATTCCCCTTGATTGGTCCCCAAATGGTCCCCATTGATATATGTTGCATAGGAAGATCTGCCTTTTCTTTGTCTTCTTTTGAGCCATTTTTCTATCAGGTGAACATCAAATCTTATGCTACTACCTATCTTAAAGTGTAGCACATAACCGTAATGAACCTACTTATAAACTGTGGAGAGCTTGGCTTGAAGCAAATCACTCAGTTGTTTGGGTATTAGTAATCTGTTCATTTTATAGCCATTTTATCCATTGGTAACACTTACCGTAGCTACCCTTAGAAAATATGCTCTGGAGCTAGCTGAACATCTATCATTTTATTGCCATTCGAGTATTAAAGAAGCATTGTTTTACTCATGTCTCTAAAATAATCAAGCTTAAGTTCAAAATATGGATAAATGATATAGTCCTTAATTAATGGCTTTTTAGGCATTTGCTCTATAGCTTTTTTATCCCACGATTCCGGGTTAAGGTTCCATTTTTTCAGAAAAAGTTCTTTCGAAATCCAATGGAATTGCATAGATTCCATATGACTCTTATCCTTCCTGGTAGCTCCGGGTAATTGATCTTCTCTTATAGGTATATTTACTTCCGGGTTATGCAATCGGCCATGGTGCCCGTCATTTATCGACGAATATTCCTTGTTATGAAGAAACTGCCTCAAAAAGTAATCCGCCTCCTGGTAACCTATACCGCAAAACCTTTCATCCCAAAGACCAACTCGATCTATTGCCGATGGTTTATAACTATGGAATGCATCTCCCGCGCCGAAGGAAATAAAGGAATATTTCTTATGTAAAGAAATTATATTTTTGACCCAATCCGTTTTAAAAAGAACGTCATCTTGTGTGCAAATTAATAAATCACAATCTGCTTTTTTTATGTCTTTAAAACCATTGATAATAGCCTGATTCCAGTTTCTCGAAAGATGCCCTGTCGAGAAATCCGGCCGCAAAACATTATTATATATCTCTATGTTGCGATTTGAAGTATTCAACTCATTTTGCATATTTCCCTTACCGATCGTACCACAATTGTTTATGATATTTATCTGATAATTGTATTTGATTAAATCGCTTCTCAAAAGACTATTAATATTTTCGAACAACTTTTTGCGATTCTTATATGTTGTGATAAATATTTTTATCTTCATATCCGAATAACTCCTTTATTTTGTTGACTGTTAAGACCTGATCATTATCATTTTACAACCTTGATTTTGTTGATGGGGGTAATAATTGGTTCGAACTTTATTTTAAAAGAGAGCCGATTGATTTTCGCGACGGAAGTTAACCTCCGTCATTATTTAAAATACGCTCCGTATCAAGTATGGCGGAGAGGCAGGGATTCTTTTATGTGTGTTTTCGTAACTCTCCGTCGGATAATAGGTTATAACATAACTGCTTTGTTGTCAAGGAATTAGCGATTCCATACAGTTTCGTTTCTTTTCGTCTGTTTTCGTCCTTATTCGCTTTAGATGGTCCCAGAATGGTCCCAAAAAAGGTTTACTTCTTGCACTTGCAATAAGTATCGTGCATGCATTTTACAAAAGTTTTAACAATTGCAAAAATAACTATCAATAATGCTATTTGTCCAAATAATCCCCAACTCATATTTACCTCCTTTTTGTCGCCTTTTATGGGCACCGTTTTGGCGCTAAATTCAAGGGGTAACGGGGCCAACCTGCTTGGCGCCACCCTGCTATATCGTAGGGTGACACTTTTTAGGACAGTCCTTTGCTTCTCAACATAGCGTTATCGATGAAAGATCTTATCCACAGCGTTACTTAGTAGCTGTAAAAAAAATCCAGTTAAGATGATTGTCACCTGGGCCAACGGGCCTTATCCAGTATTCGAAGTCCCTAAACCTTATCTCCTCGAGATCTTTTTTTAATTGTTCTGGATTCTCTACTCTGGTGTCACATGCTTTATTAGTTTGTAATGCCGCATAGCAATTCTCATAGTAGCCAACAGTAGCCGGGCACTTCTCGCCATACCCCATTTGAATCGATATTCTTCCGCCATTCTTCAACGATCGATACATGGACTCAAATATACTATATCTGGTCTCCCAGACACATATATGTTGCATAGTAATTGAAGAGAAAATAAAATCATAATAATCAGCTAGGACATCGCCAAGATTCTTTCCGGATGTAACATAAAAACGCGACTCTTTAGTAAAATTGTGATAGGCGAAGTTTTTCTTTGCATTCATGATGCCTTCGGAAGATATATCAGCCCCATCTATCCTCTTAAAGGACTTATTATATTTAATAATGTTTCTTCCAGGCCCACATCCGAAATCCAAGGCTGTTTTTTCCTTATATCCGTCATCTATATATTTCATCATATAATCATCATAATCAGCCCATTTATTATGTAGATCATATGACCCTACAACAGTGTCCTTTTTTACTGATCTGTAATAATCTGCAATCTTGTAGTGGTAACGATAATATAACTTTTGCGCATATGCATACCTGTCCTTTCTCTTAAGGCTATAATAGACCAATATATCCCATATGGATCTTCTTGAATTCAAAAATACAGACCTACCTAAGTTCGAGTAGACATTTCTTATGCCTTTGATTTTTTTAACTGCTTCATAAAGCGGCCTTATCTTTTTCAAATTGTTAATTACTGAACTGGGTAGTATCGAGTATAACTTCTTGATCATTTTCAAATATCCTTTGCCTATTTCGGTTTACCATCCAAAGAATATCTATTCTTGCCTATTCTAACCTGCTTAGATTTGTCAGGTTAAATGAACTGGCGGAGAGGCAGGGAGTCTTCTATGTGTATTTCCGCAACTCTCCGTCGAATAACAGGTTACAGCATAAGTCTTTTAATGTCAAGGAATTAAGCTGTGCGGATGTTTACATTTGGTTACATTTGTATGCAGATGTTACTGCATTGGGTGGGCATCATTTGGGCATCAAACGCTATGTTTTTGAAAGGATTTTTTTGTATACGGCAATATAGTTTTCGGCCATTTTTTCTCTGGAATAATTTTCTTCTATGTGCTTGCGGCAATTTTGGGGTTTTATTTTATCTATATTCTTTGTCG
>JABMQJ010000011.1 GCA_013203315.1 Candidatus Omnitrophota bacterium
AGGTGTCCCTTCTTTGTATTTCTATCGGGACATCTTTAATTTCAGAATTAGGGACGGGTTGCATTGGAAATCGCAAACGGTACATTTTCATTTCCTAATTTTTCCGAGAATCTTCGCTTTAGCACTTCTTTAACGAGGCTATTTCTCGGGTCCTCAAGATCCGGGTCTTCCTCTACAAGCCTGAACGCCTCGGCGCGGGCCTGTTCCATTATATCAAAATCCTTCAATATATTACCAAAACGAAGTTCCGGCAACCCGCCGTGTTGCCTGGTCCCGAAAAACTCCCCCGGCCCCCGGAGCTCCAGGTCCTCGGCCGCAACCTTAAACCCGTCCTGCGTTTCCGCCATCGTAAAAAATCTCCTTTTCGCTGACTCAGTGCACGGATTACCCATCAATATGCAGTACGAGGGATATTCGCCCCGTCCGATCCTTCCCCTCATCTGATGTAATTGTGAAAGCCCGAAACATTCGGCGTTTTCTATCATCATAACGGAGGCGTTCGGGATATCTATGCCGACTTCGATAACGGTTGTTGAAACTAAAATATTTATTTTATTGCTCTTGAATTTTTTCATGACAGCCTCTTTTTCTTTCGCATTCATACGCCCGTGCATGAGGCCTACTTTTAGATCCGGAAAAATTTCTTCCTGAAGTTTATTGTACATGGCTGTTGCAGCTTTCAGCCTATTTCCTGAAGCATGGATATTTTTAGATGACCAAATTCTGGAATAGACAATGTATGCCTGGCGGCCGGCTCCTATCTCCTCTTTTATAAACTGATAGACTTTTTGTCGATTTTCTTCCTCGATACAATATGTCGTAATCGGTTGCCTCCCACCGGGAAGTTCTTTTATAACAGAAATATCCAGATCCCCGTAAACGGTAAGCGCAAGCGTCCGCGGGATGGGGGTCGCTGTCATCAGAAGAATATCCGGGTTCCATCCTTTTTTCTGCAGGAGCTGGCGCTGGCTTACCCCGAACTTATGCTGCTCGTCTATAATTGCAAGCCCGAGTTTTTTAAATTCCACATCCTCCCATATAAGCGCATGTGTGCCGATTACAATATCTACCTCACCGGAATCTATTTCTTTTTTTATCTCGAGCTTCTTTTCGGACTTAAGACCGCTCACAAGAAGCCGTACGTTAACGCCAAGCGGCATGAGTAGCTCGCTTATCGTCATGTAATGCTGCCTTGCTAAAATCTCAGTCGGAGCCATGAAGGCGGACTGGTATCCGTTTTTCAAGTCGAGTAAAAGCGCGTATATTGCGACAGCGGTCTTCCCGCTTCCGACGTCACCTTCCAGGAGGCGGTTCATGGGTTTCGGATTTGCCATATCAATTTGTACTTCATTAATCGCCTTAAACTGAGAGTTTGTAAGTTCGAATGAAAATAATTTTTTAAAAGATTCCATGAGATTTGCATCCAGGTTATGGCGTATGCCGGGCGTTTTAGTTTTGGCGCTTTTCTTTTTAAGTGCCAACGCAAGTTGAAGGATAAAAAATTCTTCAAAAACAAGCCGCCTGTACGCCCTGTCCAGATTTGCAAACGAAGCAGGAAAATGTATATTCCGAATTGCGAAATGAAAATCAACAAGGTGTGCCCTTGCCATTATGCGCGTGGGTAGGGCGCCTTTCGCGGAACTAAGGAAGCGAGTAATCGCTTCATGTGTTAAAAACCTTATATATCGCTGGGTTATATCTTGCGTGAGAGAATATGCGGGAACGATTCTTCCCATGTTAAGGGAATTATTCTCTGTAACAAATTCATATTCGGGATGGTTTATCTGGAGTTTTTTGTATTTTTCAACTTTGCCGTATAGTGTAATCTCCTGACCGACTTTAAATAATTTTCGCAAGAATGGTTGGTTAAACCAGACGCAGTAAATTACGCCGGTTTTGTCACCGACGGCTATTTGGAATACTCTCATGCCCTTTCTCGTGGCATGATTGCCAAGCGTTAGAACCTTTCCCCTTACGACATGATGTTCGCCTACTTTTAAATCTTTGATAAGGGTGAATTTACTTCTGTCTTCGTACCGGCGCGGCAGGTAATAAAGAAGATCTTCTATGGTATTTATATTCAGTTTTTGCAGGATTTCGGCTTTTTTGGGGCCTACGCCTTTTAGGTATCTTATGTTAGTTTTTTCCCATTTTTTTGCTTGCATTGGGCAACTTTGTATGCTATTATTACCGAACAAATTCGGAGAAAAAAATGTCAAAAATTTGCTATATATGCGGAAAAAAGCCCGTCGCGGGCAGAACCATTAAGCGGCGCGGTTTGGCCAAGAAAAAAGGCGGTGTCGGACAACGCATAACCGGCACAAGTAAACGCCGTTTCCTGCCTAATTTGCAAAGGGTGCGCGCCCTGATAGACGGTAAAGTAAAAAAGGTCCGCGTTTGCACCAAGTGCTTAAAAGCGGGCAAGATCACCAAGGCTGTCTAAGCCCTCTATTCGGCTACCTTCAAATCTTTCAAATCAAGCTGCAAGGATGACAATCCCTGCCACGTATTTATTGACGGGGAATAAACGAGGCTTACCTTAGAACCTTTATACGGAACGCTCATGCCTTCGGCGCGAAAGCTTATAGCCTCACACGTAGTTTTATTGTCTGTAACCAGCATCTTGAAACCGTTTTTTGCTATTCTTCGCGGTTCATTTCTGAGATACACGTTGCTTGAAGAAAACATAGGCTTCGGATTTTCCGGGCCGAACGGCACCATGAGCGCCAGCTCTTCTATAAGCTTCTCGCTAATCTCGGAAAGTTCAACCTCTATATCAATATCCAGCGCCGGGTACAGGTCTTTATCCGCAATCACGTCTTTCGCAATTTTGTTAATACTTTCTGTAAAAGCGATAATGTTTTTCTTCTCTATCACCAAACCGCACGCCCCCTCGTGTCCGCCAAAATCCACAAGGTGTTTTTTGCAGGAATTTATTGCGTTAAAAAGATGAAAATTGTTGATGCTTCTTCCGGAGCCCTTGCCGATTTTGCCGTCTACGGATATTATAATGGTTGGCCTGTAAAATTTATCGATGACGCGGCTTGCTACGATACCTATTACGCCGGTATGCCAGCTTGAGCCCGAAAGAACAATTATCCTGGAATCTTTAAAATTTATTTCTCTTTCGATTTTTTCCATAGCCTCACTTGTAACGCGGGCTTCTATCTTTTGTCTGTTCCTATTTTCCCGGTTAAGGGTTCCGGCTTTGGTTTGTGCTTCATTCGGGTCACTAGTGAGCAGTAAGTTTAAGGAAACCTCCGGAGATCCGACCCTGCCCATGGCATTTATCCGCGGGCCCAGAATGTAACCTATATGGCTGCATGAAATAATTTTTCCTTTTAAACCTGCTACTTCTACAAGCGCTTTTATTCCCATTTTTTCTGTAGTACTTAATTTTTTAAGGCCCTCTTTTGTAAGTATTCTATTCTCGCCTTTTTGAACCGACATATCGCTTACCGTGCCGAGGGCAACAAGATCCAGGTGCTCTTCTACCTGATAAGGCGTATTCTTTAAAAGCACCTGCGCCAACTTGTATGCCAATCCCACCCCGGCAAGATGCTTAAACGGGTAGTTGCAATCTTTCTGTAACGGATTTATTATAGCGTAGGCTTTTGGCAGTGTCTCGGACTTAATTTCATGATGGTCGGTTATTATGACGTCTATGCCGAATTCGTTTGCGAGGTCTATCTCTTTATGCGCGCTTATGCCACAGTCGACTGTTATCATAAGAGAGTTTTTATTGCGATGGGCAAGCTTTACGGCATTTATGTTTAAGCCGTAGCCTTCTTCGAGCCTGTTTGGGATGTAATTTGTGACTTTGGCGCCCAGGCGCGTAAGGACAATGTTCAAAAGCGCCACGCTCGTTATACCGTCGACGTCGTAATCGCCGTATAGAAGTATGTTTTCCTTACTTTTTATGGCGCGATTGATTCTCGTGGCCGCTTTTTCCATGTCTTTGAAAAGTGCCGGATCATGGCAGGAGGTGAGGTCACCATGCAGAAAATGGTGTGCCTGCATTTCGTCCTTTATGCCCCTATTAAAAAGAAGCTGGGCGATAATAGGAGAAACATTTAAAGACGCGGCAAGCGAGCTTGAGAGTTCGGGCTCCCGCCTTTTTAAGCGCCAGATTCGATTCACTTACTGTATTTTCCTTTTTTGGGTATAAATTACCTAACGCGTTTTGACGGCCAATCGATCAGGATGGGACTTGCGATAAAAATCGATGAATATGTACCGGAAATAATACCCACGAGCATCACAAACGCAAAATCGTTGATGACTTCCCCACCCAAGAAATAAAGCGCCGAAACAACCATGAGGGTTGTGAGTGATGTCAAAAGTGTTCGTGAAAACGTCTGATTTATGCTTGCGTTTATGATTTCTTTGTATGAGGCCTTTCGCATGAGCTTCCTGTCTTCTCTAATGCGGTCAAAAACAACTATCGTATCGTTTATCGAATAACCGACGATAGTAAGAAGCGCCGCTATAACCGGGATCGAAAGTTCTCTGCCGGTAAGGGCGATGGCCCCAAGGCTTATGGCAACGTCGTGAAGCAATGCTACGATAGCGGCTATAGCGAATCTAAATTCAAACCTGAAGGACACGTAAATGCATATGCCTATCATGGCAAAAATTACCGCCTTCATGGCTTTTTCTCTTAAATCGCGGCCGATGGACGGCCCTACTTTCTCAAGCCTCATTATTTCGAACTCGTTCCCGGCAAAAGACGTCCTGAATTTCTTAGCCACTTCCCCGGAATTATCTTCCTGCGTTCTGATCAAAATTTCTCTTTTGTCGGTAAACTGTTGTATGGGGACTTCTCCGGTGCCGATTCCCGCCAAGGCACCCCGGATCTCGTCAAGCGGAATGACTTCTTGAAATTTATATTGCTGCAAAACACCGCCTGTAAAATCTATACCGTAATTTGCTTCGTTTCTTTTTACGAAACTAAACATGCCTATGGCAATTATAATTATGGAAAGAATATACGCCGGCCTCCGGAATTTCACGAAGTCAACTTTCATATTCTTTACGAACTGAAACATCGTGAGCTTATTTATTTTGCGACCGCCTGTGGTAAGCAGGTCCAAAACAAGCCTTGTGACAACAATAGCCGTAAACATACTAGAGATAATACCTATACTAAGAACCGTGGCAAAACCCCTTACCGGCCCTGTGCCGAACTGGAAAAGTATAAGCGCGGTTATAAGGGTCGTGAGGTTAGCGTCAAGAATCGTTACGAATGCCCTGCGGAAACCGCTTTGTATTGCTGCACGGATGGATTTCCCGAGCTTGGATTCCTCCCTTATGCGCTCGAATATAAGAACGTTTGCGTCAACCGACATGCCTATCGTAAGAACAAGGCCTGCTATGCCGGGTAGCGTGAGCGTCGCGTGGAAATAAGAGAGCGCACCTGTGATCAGGATCATATTAAGAATGAGCGCAAAGTCCGCGATTAATCCGGCAAGAAGATAATAGGTAGCCATGAAAGTAAGAACCGCGATCCCGCCTATTACAATAGCTCTTATCCCTCTTTGCACTGAGTCTTTACCGAGCGTGGGGCCGACTGTTCTTTCTTCTATGATTTCTACCGGAGCGGGAAGCGCACCGGCGCGTAATATTATAGCCAGGTCATTTGCTTCCTGAGCCGAAAAATTACCGGTTATCTGCGCGCGGCCTGATGGGATCTTTTCCCTGATCACCGGCGCGCTATACACAGTGCCGTCTAAAACAATTGCAAGTCTTTTTCCGATATTGTCCCCGGTAACCTCGGCAAAAGTAGCGCCGCCTTTATTGTTGAACGTAATTGAAACGTATGGCTGATTAAAAGAAGACTGGCTGAAATCCGTAGTCGCGTCAACCAAAGTGTCACCGCTAAGTACGGATTTTTTCTCTAAAAGAACATCTTCCGCACTATCATCTCTACCCTTTAGAGCCTTAAGCTCGTAGCCTTCCGGCACGTTTCCGCCGAGGGCTTCTTTTAAAAGCTCCGGGTCATCAGAAATAAGCCTGAACTCCAGGTGCGCTGAACTTTTTATGAGCTTGATCGCTCTTTCCCTGTCCGTTATTCCGGGTAGCTGGAGAACTATCCTGTCATTGCCCTGGCGCTGTATAGATGGTTCCAATACGCCAAACTCGTCAATTCTGTTCCGTATTATCTCAAGCGCTCTGTCAGGGGCATCTTTTGCTTCGTTGGGCGTTAATTTCGAAGTATCAACCCAGAGGACAAGATGCATACCGCCCTGCAAGTCCAATCCTAAGTTAATTTTCCCTTCTTTTGTAACCTTACCCGCCTCGTCGTGTACGTCAAGCGGCGGATACCCCAAGAACAACGCAAACCCGACAACTATTACAATTAGAGCAACTTTCCACTTAAGATTGCGAACCATACCACCTCCACTTTTCGTCGTTGCGAGGAGGCCGAAGGCCGACGAAGCAATCCCATGAGATTGCTTCGGGCGCTATTGCGCCCTCGCGATGACGACTTATTTATCCCTGCCTTGATTTTTTCAGTATGCCGATCGCGCTTTTCTGGACCTCGATTTTTACGTTATCGTCTATTTTTAGGACAACCGAATCTTCTTTTACGTTCGTGATTGTACCGTGTATTCCGCCAGAGGTAACTACTTCGTCGTTTTTCTTAAGTTCTGAGACCATCTTCTTGTGGGCATTCTGCGCTTTCTTTTGCGGTTTAATCAAAAGGAAATAGAAAACAATGAATATCAATACTATTGGCATCAACGAAATGAGCGGGCTTTGTGCCGGGCTCTTGGTAGCGGTTTGTGCGACTCCCTGTGCGTATGCAGTTAACATGAATGCTCCTTCTGCTTGCCGATAGGCATGCGTTTGTAGTTTTTACTTAACTCTTCCTTAAATTCCTTAAACCTATTTGCTTTAATTGCGCCTCTTGAAGCTTCTATAAGTTTAACATAAAAATATATATTATGCAATGATACAAGGCGAAGTCCCAGGATTTCATCGGTGTTGAATAAATGCCTTATATAAGCGCGTGTATGGTTTTTACACGTGTAACAGGCACATTTTTCATCAATGGGCTTAAAGTCATCTTTAAACGGAGCATTGCGAAGTTGCAATTCGCCGTTTGAAGTAAAGGCCTGGCCGTTTCGTCCGTTTCTTGTGGGAACAACGCAATCAAATAAATCAATGCCTTCGGCGATTGCCTCCAACATGTCAAGGGGTGTGCCGACACCCATGAGATAGCGCGCTTGTAGCTCGGGAAGAAGACCTGCCGTATAGTCTGTTATCTCGTGGATTAAACCCCTCGGTTCCCCTACGGCAATCCCGCCTATGGCGTAACCGTCAAAACCAATATCGACTATTTCCTCGACAGCCCTTTTTCGAAGCTCCGGATACGTGCTTCCCTGAATAATACCGAATAGAAGTTGCGTATCTTTTTTAGGAGTTTTCTTGGATCTTTTCGCCCAATTAAGTGTTATCTTAAGTGATTCTTCAACATTGCTGCGGACTACGGGATAATGCAGGCACTCGTCAAGCGGCATCATTATATCGCTTCCCAGGACCTTCTGGAATTCTATGATTTTTTCGGGCGTCATGAAATGCCTTGAGCCGTCTATGTGAGATTTAAATTCTGCGCCTTCGGGCGTGACCTTCCTTAATACAGCAAGGCTGAATATCTGATAACCCCCGCTATCGGTCATGATGGGTCCTTTCCAATTCATGAATTTATGTAGCCCGCCCGCTTTTTTTATTATCTCTTCTCCGGGACGCAAATATAGGTGATAGGCGTTTGCCATGATAAGCCCTGCGCCGGATGCGGTAATTTCATCATTGGAAAGCGTCTTTATCGTCGCCTGCGTCCCTACGGGCATAAAATAAGGCGTCGGAACTTCGCCGCGGGCGGTCTTCAAAATCCCGAGCCTCGCTTTCGTATTTTTGTCTTTTTGTACTAACCTGAAACTCATTTTCTTCCTTCCTTCTTCTCCCTCCACTATATTATTAACATCGCGTCGCCGTAACTGAAAAATTTGAACCTATTTTGAATCGCGTGCTCGTATGCCTTGAATAAAAAATCCTTTCCGCAAAATGCGCCTGTCAAAAGAAGGAGTGTGGACTTCGGTAAATGGAAATTTGTAATCAAGGAATTTACAATTTTAAATTCATACCCCGGATAAACAAAAAGATTCGTGAATCCTTCTAATTCTTCGTTTCTTCCGCTTTCAAAATCAGCTCCAGAGGCCTCAAGCGCCCTTAACGAAGTTGTCCCGCAGGCTATTATTTTAGCGCCTGATTTTCGCGCTTCATTTATAACAGAAATACTTTCTTTCGGAATATGAAAAAATTCGGAATGCATTTTATGCTTTTCTACGATTTCCTCTTTAACGGGTGCAAAGGTACCATAGCTTACATGGAGTGTTATATAAGCTATTTTAACGCCTTTTTTCTTTAATTCATCGATTAAATCTTTTGTGAAATGAAGCCCTGCTGTCGGTGAGGCTGTTGCCCCGGAAGCGCTTGCGTAAACGGTTTGATATCTTTCCTTGTCACCCGGTTCGTCGGCTCTTGAAATATAAGGTGGCAGCGGAATATGGCCGTAGATTTCTAAGATTTCATCTATGGGTCTTGTGAACTCGACAAGCCGTCCTATTTCGGCTTTTCCCAGAATCTTGGCTTCATCTCCCGAATCAAGTAAAACGCTCTCCCCCGGTTTTATTCTTCCGGAAGGCCGGACAAGCGCGTGGGCGGGGGAGGCTGTCTTATCTATTATAAAAATTTCTACTTTTCCGCCCGTTTTCCTTTTTCCGAAAAGCCTTGCCGGGATGACCTTGGTGTTGTTTAAGATAAGGAGATCGCTTCTTTTAAAATAATCTACAATACACCCAAACGGTTTCTCTTCGAAGGAGTTCTTTTTTCTATCCAGAACGAGCAAGCGGTCATCTCCGCGCTTTTGGCTCGGATATTGCGCGATAAGCTCCTTCGGCAGGGCGTAATCAAAGTCTGAAAGTTTCATATTTTGTTGATATCTGTTATTTTGGCGCCGGGGTAATAAAATTCAAGGATCTGCTTATAGTTGAAGCGGCGTTTACCCATTCCGAAAGCGCCCCACTGGCACATGCCGACACCGTGGCCCCAGCCCTTTCCATTGAATACCACACCCTTTGATGTAATTCTTATTGTAAAATTGGTGCTCCGTAATTTATTCGGGCCAAGTGCCAGGCGAAATTTGTACGCCTTAATGGTTTCTGTGCCTTTTTTGTGCCTGACCTTTACGCTTTCTAACCGGCCCGAAGCATCGCGCTTACCTTCGACGATAAAATTTACACCGTTAAGGGCGATACCGTAATTGTTGAGTTTTTTCTCTATTTGTTTATAGGAAAAAGATTTTTTCCACTGCATGTGCGGGGCGCCCTTGCAGTAAGGGCAGCTCACACCTCTAAGGGGCGGCAGGCTCATGTTGAAAACGATTTTCGCGCTCTCAGTATGCCCCGCGCACATTGAGTGGTAATACGCGGGAAGGACTTTTCCTTTGTATGTCAAAATTTTTCCGCGTGTCCTATCCACGGCTTTTCGCGTGCTCCGGCGCTCACCGGCGCGTCCTCCGTAAACCTGCGAGTAAATGTCGCTTGTAAGGTCATAATCTTTCTCGCGCATTATTTCTTTTCTGTGCATGGCAAACGTTCTGGCGGCCACGGCCTGGGCCTTCAGGGTTTCTGCGGGCCAGTAGTACGGGGTTTCATGATGCAAAACACCGTAGAGATATTTTTCGATATCCACGTGGTTTACGACAAGAAGCTTGAATTTTTCTGTCCTTATGATATCGACAATACCGCGAAATGGTTTTCTATTAAGATAAATAGTAGCGTCTTTTTCGGGAATAATTCTTATCCCATAAATTTTAAATTCCTGAACGCCTAACCGGAAGCCCAAAAGAAGACCGCTATTGGTGGGGATAACATAGGAGGTTTTTAAATATTTCCCCTCATCCAGGAGGAGATCCTTATTTATCGCCTCTATCCTGTAGGGGCCCTTCACACTAAGCATAATTTTTTCTTCGTCGCCGGCTACACGTATTCTTACGCTCACGGGATCCTGCGAATAGGAAAACCCTGCGAAAGAAATTCCAAGAAGTATGCTTATGATTAAAATCAGTGAAAAAACGGCAAGTTTCGTCATCTTCTAAAGAATATAAGCGATAAAACGACGCTTATTAAAGTATATGTAGTACATTTTCCTATTTGCTATCCGCTATGTGCTATGCGCCATATGCTCTAGCTGTTTGGCTTTTCGTCTTTCTTCGCGTTCGACCATGGAGAATACGCAGCCGCAGTAATTCTGGCAATATATACACTTTTCTCTGGCAATCCTGTGCACATCTTTAAATCCGGTTCTAAAATCTTTGTAATAAAATTTTATATTCTTTCTCTCGGAAAGATCCTCGCAGATTTCTCTTATTGCCTCGTGATCCTGGTAGATGCTGCCTAAAAGCGTCGTGGAAAAAGCATCAAACCTGTTTTTACTCGCAAAACTTGCGGTCTCCCCAAGCCTCATGCGCCAACACATAAGACAACGCTCGGGTAAACCGGTTTTCCCCGCAATATTATTAAAAAAGGTTCCTGCTGCATGTTCGGCGCAAATAAGATTCAGCCCTTCGGACCTGAAATATTTTTCTGCTTCTTTTTCACGTTTGTCGTATTCGGAATGGGGATGAATATTAGGGTTGTAGTAAAAACCTGTTACGCTGAAATTATCATTTTTTGCTTCGATAGCAGCGTGTATTGCGCACGGCGCGCAACAAGTATGCAGTAACAGTTTCAAAATAATTCTTTCTGTGCTTCTTTTTTGAGGCCCAAGTGCCTGTAGGCCGGCTCTGTAAGCTGTCTTCCGCGTGGTGTTCTTTTAATGAACCCGATTTTGAGAAGAAACGGCTCTACAATGTCCACGATCGTGTCGGGTTCCTCACCCATGGCAGAAGCCAAGGCCTCAATGCCGACCGGACCGCCGCCATAAGAAGAATGCATGGCCTGAACTACTCTTCTGTCTATGGAATCAAGTCCCATCTCATCCACGCCGTGATTCTTAAGGGCTTTTATTGCCACGTCCTTGGTTATTTTCCCGTCCGATTTCACTTCTGACCAGTCACGAACGCGGCGCAGGAGCCTGTTTACTACCCGCGGCGTCCCGCGGGATCTCTTGGCGATTTCAAGCGCTCCTTCTTTGTCTATGGGAATATTTAAAATTTTAGCGGACCTTGTAACGATTCTAAAGAGATCCTCGGTATCATAGAAATCCACGTGGTGAAACATGCCGAATCTTCCGCGAAGCGGCGCAGTAAGAAACCCGGCCCGCGTGGTAGCTCCGATAAGCGTGAATTTTTTTAAGTTGAATTTGATCGTTTTTGCATAAGGGCCCTTGTCTATAATGAAGTCTATCTGATAGCTCTCCATCGCCGGATACAGAAACTCCTCCACGACTTTTGCCAAGCGGTGAATTTCGTCTATAAAAAGGATGTCTCCCTGGGAAAGGTTAGTGAGAATACCGATTAAATCCCCTGCCCGCTCAATCGCAGGCCCGCTGGTGGCGATAACAGATACACCCATTTCGTTTGCTATGACGTGTGCGAGGCTTGTCTTCCCGAGCCCCGGAGGCCCGGAAAGAAGCACGTGTTCAAGTGGCTCTTTTCTTCTTTTCGCGGCTTCGAGAGATATTTTAAGGTTATCTATGGTTTCTTTTTGGCCGATAAAATCTTTTATTTTTTCCGGCCTGAGAGACATGTTTAATATAACGTCTTCCTCGGTCTCTTTTTCTTTCAAGATGGTTTCACGTTTGTCATCAATTTTATTTTGTTTTTTCATATTGCCTCGCCTTGTAAACTTCGTTTAAAAGTTCCTCGGAGGATCGTAGGCCCGGATTTCTCTTAAGGGCTTTAGCGATCATGTCTTCGGCTTCTTTCTTTTTATACTGAAGCTGCAAAAGAACTGAAAGCGCCTCATCTTTAGTATCCTTGGTAACGTGGAGCGATTCTTTTGCGAAACGGTCCTGAATCAGGCCGAACTTCCCGACTTTACCCTGAAGTTTTGCTATAATTTCTTTTGCCCTCTGCTCACCGATTCCCGGAAGCGTCTTTAGTACGGCAAGGTTCGCACTGTCGATGGCTTCGGCTATCTCAGAAATCGGAAGCGCTAACGCCCTGCAGGCAGCCTTTGGCCCGACACCTGATACTGTTATGAATTTTTCGAAAAATTCCTTTTCTATTTCGTTTAAAAAACCTATCAGGACCGGGATTCCTTTGGAGGGGTCTGTCTGAAAGTAATGATAGGTAACCAGGGTTATGTCCTGGCCGTCTGTTACGCTCTTCTTAACGTTTCTCATTATGGCCTCGGGCACAAGAACCTCGTAACATATGCCGCCTGCCACCTCGAGGGTAAGTTTACCGGATTTCCTTGATTTAACCTTGCCCTGTATTTGCGATATCATCTTAACTCCATGTTAACGTAAGTTAAGGCACATGCCAACGCATCTGTTACGTCCATCGGCTGGCGCTTATCTTCAATAGCAAGAAGTTTCTGGACCATTCCCTGTATTTGCATTTTTGAAGCCTGGCCCCCGCCCGTTACGGCTTTTTTTATTCTCGTTGAAGGATAATTGACCAGTTTTATCCCGGAAACACCGGCAGCCAAGCACACAACGCCTCTTGCGTGCCCCATGAGAATTGATGTGGCCGGGTGCTTGTAATGAGAATATAGTTTTTCAAGAACAATAACTTCCGGCTTATAGTCTCTTACGATATTCAGTATATTCCTGTATATCTTTTCCAGCCTTACGCTAATGCGATCCCCGGCTTTTGTCTTTATTATGCCTGCTTCCTTAAGTTTAACCTGATATGAGTTTTTAGCTTCTATCACGCCATAACCGGTTACTACAAGCCCGGGGTCAACACCGAGAATAATCATTCCATTTCTTTCAAAATATCGTCAGGTATATCTAAATTAGCATACACATTTTGCACGTCGTCGTTATCTTCGAGTTCGCTTACAAGTGATAGAACTTTCTTCGCATTCTCTCCGGTTACCTTGATCGTATTCTTGGGAACGTTGGTAATTTCGGATGTCTCTATTTTTATTTTGTTATCCTGAAGTGCTTTTTTTACATTTTCGAAATCACCGGGCTGGGTTGTAATCGCATAAGTCGTTTCTTCTGTTTTTAAATCCTCAGCTCCGGAGTCCAGGACAATAGACATGAGTTTGTCTTCTTCTATCACGTTTTTATTAACAACGATATAACCGCGTTTTTCAAAAATCCAATTCACTGAACCCTGGCCCGCCATGTTGCCGCCTTTTTTGGAGAAGATATTCCTTATATCGCTTGAAGCCCTGTTTTTATTATCGGTGAGGACATCTACCATGATAGCGATGCCGCCCGGGCCGTATCCTTCATAGACCACTTCTTCGTAATTTACGCCTTCCAGTTCGCCGGTGCCTTTTTTAATCGCGCGGTCCACATTTTCCGCAGGCATGTTGCTTTCTTTGGCTTTTTGGACCACCATTCGCAATCGCGCGTTGGCGCCGACATCCCCTCCGCCGGACCTTGCCGCTACGGTTATTTCCCGTATCAGCTTCGTGAAAACTTTCCCTCTTTTGGCGTCAGCTGCGCCTTTTTTGTGTTTTATACTCGCCCATTTAGAATGTCCGCTCATACTCTTCTCCTATATTATGCCTTCGCTTCTTCTTTTGCTTTTTTCGATTTTTCCACAACGATCTGAATTATGTTCGAAGGGACCGGGTCGTAATGCGAAAAATGCATTGCGTAACTTCCACGGCCTCCGGTCAATGACTTTAACTCGTTTGCCCATTTATACATTTCTTCTAACGGGACCTTTGCTTTTATTACCTGCATCCCGACACCCGGTTCCATGCCCATGATTCTTCCCCTTCTTGAGTTCAGGCTTCCCGTAATATCGCCCATAAACTCATCGGGTATCGTAACGTCAACGTCCATGATGGGTTCAAGAAGAACCGGTTTCGCTTTAAGCACCGCTTCCTTAAAAGCGTGCCGCGAGGCTATCTGGAAAGCTATATCCTTGGAATCAACGGGGTGTGTTTTTCCGTCATAAACTATGGCCCTGATGTCCACCACGGGAAAGCCGGCTAGTGCGCCTTCTCCCAGCGCAGCTTTTATACCCTTTTCGCAACTTACGATAAAGGGACCCGGAATCGCGCCCCCTACGACTTCGTCTACAAATTCAAATCCCGAGCCCCTTGGCAATGGTTCTATGCGCATCCACACCTCGGCGAATTGCCCGGCGCCTCCGGACTGTTTTTTATGCCTGTATTGAGATTCGCCCTTGGCCGTTATTGTCTCCTTGTAGGCAACTTTAGGCGTCCCCACATCCACCTGAACGCCATAACGCTTATTAAGCCTAGCGATCATGATATTTATATGAAGGTCTCCCATGCCTGACGCAACGAGTTCCTTTGTTTGAGCATCGCGCACTATTGTGAATGTCTTATCTTCTGCGGTCATTTTATGAAGTGCGACCGAAATTTTATCTTCATCAGAACGCGTTTTCGGTTTGATGGAAAATGATATTGCCGGTTCCGGAAACTGCAGCCTCTCGAATAAAATCGGGGTCTTATCCGTAGCAAGCGAATCGCCCGTATGGGTAGCTTTCAATTTAGCGCAGGCTGCGATATCGCCGGCGGAAACGAATTCAACATTTTTATGCTCCTTTCCCTGAAGGGCGAAAAGCTGTCCTGTTTTCTCGGAATGTTTTTCGGAGACATTGTAGAAGGCTGTGTTGGAGAGGAGTTTTCCCGAAAAAACCTTGAATATCGATATCTGCCCCACATAGGGATCGGAAATAGTTTTAAAAACCTGGGCGCTGAAAAAATCACTTTCCTTCGGATCGATTTTAAGCTTTTCTTCTGTTTTCGAATTAGTGGCCTCTTTCGCCGAGGCGTCACTGGGAGACGGCATATATTCTATAATACAATCCACCAGTTCTTTCACGCCGACATTCTTGACAGCGGAGCCCGCCATTACCGGTATTACCTTGCCTTCGAGTACGGCCTTTTTAAGCGCTGATTTAAATTCACCGGCTTCGAGCTCGCCTTTTTCGAGATATTTTTCGAGAAGCTGGTCGTCGCTTTCGGCCACGTTTTCAACAAGTGATTCTGACAGTTTTTCGGCCTTGGATTTTTCATCTCCGGAAAGAGCGTCCAGGCCCTCTTTTGTAATCAGGTTGGCCACGCCGGCAAAGGAAGACTCCTCCCCAATCGGGTAAGAGATTAGCGCCATTTTCTTGCCCAGCTTATCTTTTAAAGCGTTCACGCACCTTGTAAAATCTGCGTGCTCTTTATCTATTCTGCTTATAAATATGACTGCGGGTAACTTATGCTCTCCGATTAACCGCAGTGCTTTATTTGTGCCGATTTCAAGTCCGCCTGTGGCGTTCATGACTATAACAGCGCTTTCAACAAACTTGATGGCACTCAGGGTTTCCCCTACGAAGTCGCCGTAACCGGGGGCATCGATAATATTTACTTTTATACCGTTTTTAGTGAGGTGCAGGAACGAGGAGTTTATTGAAATTTTTCTTTCTTTTTCGTCTTCGTTGTAATCAGACGCTGTCGTGCCCTGATCAACGCTTCCGGGTTTTACAATCGCTCCGCCATGCGCAATCAGTGCTTCAGAAAGCTGGGTTTTGCCGGAGTGGGAATGTCCAAGAAGGATGAAATTTCGTACAGGAATTTTGCCCTCTGCCATAAACCTCCTTTATGTTGCTTAGCTTTAATTTAATCGACCTGCGTTATGGAGATAATATTGATATAATATAAAAGAGTAGGGCATTTGTCAAGACAGAAAAATGGCCGGGTAAATCCCGGCCTTGCCAAGTCGATATTATGTAGAGGGGGGCGAGAGGTTAGCCTAGTAACACGCACACATGTAAAGGTTTATACTTTAAATGTATATCAAATTTCCGGGTTCCGGATCCGGGTATTCTAAGAGCTTTTCTTCGAACCCGGAACTCGAAAATAATCGGAGGTTGCGTGTGATTACATCCCCGTTAGCATAAGTATACCACACGCTTCGTAAGCTATGGTAACAGTTGTATCAAAGAAGTGTAAAAATTATGTAACAAACTTATATCCGGCGCTCCGGATGCTCTGAATATACTTAGGATTGGAAGGTTTATCCTCGACTTGCTTTCTTATGCGCGCTATGAAGTTATCGACGGTCCTTGTGGTAGGAAACACGTCGTATCCCCAAACAACGTCTAATAGGTCATTTCTTGAAACCACTTCGCCCTTGCGTTTAATAAGATATGCCAGGATGTCGAATTCCCGCTTTGAGAGCTTGAGCTTCTTCTTGCCTTTTTGTGCGTCCAGCTTGACGAAATTTACATTGACGTTACCGAATTCGTACGACTGGAGTTGCTTTTGCTTTGCTTCTTGGTGTATCTTAACCCTTCTAAGAACTGCTTGCACGCGCGCGAGTAATACATTTATGCTAAACGGTTTTGTAACATAGTCATCCGCGCCCAATGCCAGCCCCAGAATCTTATCGGCTTCTTTTGCTTTAGCCGTAAGAATTATTATGGGGAGGGTCAATTTTTTTATCTTTATTTTTTTACATACGTCGAAACCGTTTATTTCCGGAAGCATGATATCCAGAAGAACGAGATCCACGTCTTCGGCGAGGGCTTTCTCCAGCCCAATTTTACCGTTTTCGGCTGTGAGAACCGCGTATCCTTCGGCCTTGAGATTATCCTTTAGCCCCTTACGTATTGAAGCCTCATCTTCGATTACTAATATTTTCTGCATGCGGTCCTCCTTTATACCCTTTCAGCGGGTAATGAAATTATAAATTTACTTCCTTTTCCAAGTTCGCTTTCGACGGCTATTTTGCCGTTATGACTCTGGATAATATCTTTTACAAACGCAAGCCCCAGGCCGCTACCCTTGGTCCCTGCCATAACGTCTTTTGTAATACGGTAAAATTTATCGAATATTTTTTCGATTTCCTCTTTCGGTATGCCAACGCCTGAATCCATTATCTCTATCAGGGTATTTTCGCGCGCCTGTTTTACGCTGACTGTTATATCTTTCTTTTCCTTGGAATACTTATATGCGTTATCAATAAGGTTAAGGATTACCTGCATAATCGCGTCTTTATCCGCTTCTGCGAAAATTTGGGGTTTTTCGGCGCTTACGCTGATTTTGAGGTTTTCGTCCTGCGCTTCATCTTTAAAAATGCCGATTGCCTCTTTTGCCACATCGACCATATCGGTTTTTTCAAAATAAAAAATCTTTCCGCCTTTCTCCAGTTTCGAGAAATCTAAAATCTTATTAATGAACCTGGTAAGCCTCTCTGTTTCCCGGATGATCATGTCGTAATAATGGTCTTTATTTGCGTCGCCTGTTACTTTTCCTCTCTTAAGTGTTTCGGAAAGCATCTTGACGGCTGCGATAGGAGTTTTTAATTCGTGTGAGACGCTTGATATGAAATCTTCTTTCATGCGGTTTATTTTGATTTTGCTTGCAATGTTCGAAATCATAAAATAAAGGCTCAGTAAAAAAGCCGAAGCGGCGAGGGTATATGCCATCGCCATTCTGGTAATCCTGAATCCTTTTTCTCTTACAAATTTTTTGTAGATACGCTTCACTCTCGCGTCGTCTTTTACAGGGTCAAAAATCATAAAATCCAGGGGATTTCCGGCCGGATCCGTTACCCTGAAATAAAATCCCCAGCTTCCCCATGATTCAGAAATCTTTACCAACACTTTATTCCAGCCTTTTTTCAAATCCACGTCTATCGCATCGTCGTCGACGCCGGCTGATCGCGTAGCTTCATAATCAAATATCAGGTCGTCATTGAGCCAGACCTTGATCCCGTCATCTGAGCCCAACCTGAATTGGGCCTCCCGGTCACGCGAAGAATAAACATAGGTAAGCGCGTAGGCTATGGCATAGTCGTTTTGATCGAAAAGCATATTGAGATCTACAAAACCGGAATCATCGTAGCTGTATGGCCTTGACCATTTAATTTGTTTTTTGCTTTTTCCGGTATAGGTTGCGCCCAGATCTATCCCTTCTTCAGGCGGGAAGACTTTCTCCAGACCTCTTCTGTCTGAATTATCAAACGGACCCAAAAAATACCAGTCTTTTACCAGCCTTCTTTCCGTGGTGTATTTTATGCCTTCCATGCGTTTCAAGCCGTACATGGACCACTGGCTAACCGGTGAAATTTCCAGCGCTTTTTCGTATGATTTTATAGCGTTCTCGTAGTCTTCTTTTTTCTCGTAGGCCATGCCCAAATCCACGTAAGCACTAGAATGTTCAGGGGACATCTCGATTACTTTTCTAAAATAAAGCATCGCCTTATCCGGGTCATCTAGGCCATGCAGGTAGATATTGCCCATGTCGATAAGATATGACTGGTTTTCAGGATCTATGTTGTATAGCTTGCGCAGGAGGTGCAGGGATTTTTCATATCTACCCAGATTTCTATAATTTTCGTAGAGACTTTTTATGTAGGCAAAAAATATTGTCGGATCTTTTTGCCCTTCCATGACCCTGTATTGATCCACGGGCTGGTTTGATCTTTCTGAAAAGCCGCTATAAAGATTGGCAAGGCCTTCTTCGGCTTTTTTATTGAATTCTGTAAGCTCAGGGTATTCTGCTTCGGGATAGTTCATTATTATCGCCAGATATCCGCTTGTGGCTTCGGTTTCACGTCCAAGCGCCAAGAGGGCTTCGGCCCTGTCCAGATACGCCTGGGCAATTGCAGCGGGTGGCGAGTCAGTTCTGCTATCAATTATTCTTTCAGCATTTTCAAGCTTTTTAAAGGCCTTCGCCTCTTCTTTAGTCTGGGAAAAACAGAGGGGTGCGGTAAAAATGAAGACACACAAAAAGACGCAAAGCGCACCTATATAAAAAGATTTACTATATTTGCCAGACATCATAACAAATTATATCATATAAACACGAGAGAGGCAAACTGAAGAAAAAAAAAGTAGAACATCAAAAAAAATAGCCGGAGATATATTCTCCGGCTATTTTTAAATTAAATGAGCACCGACCTACTCTCCCGCCCAGTTACCCGGGTAGTACCATCGGCCCTGAGGAGCTTAACGGCCGTATTCGGAATGGGAACGGGTGAACCTCCTCGGCATGAG